>JAICXK010000278.1 GCA_025980435.1 Bryobacteraceae bacterium | reverse complement strand
CCAGCGCGGTGCCAAGAGGGACATGGAACAAGTTCAATACCGAAATTACAATCATCAGAATGCGCGACCAAGGTCTATAGTGCAGAAGTCCCCAGCCCCCGATGATGGAGGGAAGCGAGAGCAGGAAGAGAAAAATGGCGACAGCTAATCCAATGGTCGCGACAATTGGAGCGGCAACGCCAGCATCACCCACCTCGCCATAGTTGCCATTCTGAATGCCGGAGCTAATGAACGTAGCAATCCCGCCCATGACCAGAAGGATGATACAGCCTGCAAGCGCGCCCAAGCCGCCCATAATAATGTTCAGAATCCCGAGAATTCGTATGTGCTCCCGCATTTGGAATCCATCCTCCTTACAGACTGCGCATACGTTGAATGATACGCCAAAACAGGGCTGGTTGTTCCTCCCCGGTATCTGCAGGGTGTGAGGCACGCCTCGACCTCGGTACCGGTACACGGAACATGCATATTCGGTAAAGTATAGAAAACAGGCAAATGATCCTACTGAGCCCACTGCTCGCGCTTCTGTTTGCACAACCGACGCTCGGTTCGCGCATCGCGAACGGGTTGTTTGACGACACGTTCTCGGGAATCTACCAGTTGTCGCCCTTCGACTGGGCTTTGTTGATTCCGTATTTCGGGATTCTGATCATTCTGTCGATCTACGGCCTGCATCGCTATGAGACGATGCGCCGCTACCGCAAGTACCGCAAGAATCTCCCCCGCGCGGCCGCTGAGGAATTCGAACAGCTCCCCAGAGTGACCATCCAGTTGCCGCTGTATAACGAGCGATTCGTCGTCGATCGCCTGCTCGAAGAAGTGGGCAAGATCGACTACCCGCGCGAACTGCTGCAAATTCAGGTTCTGGATGATTCGACCGACGAAACCCATCCATACACCGAGCGCCTGTGCAATCAATATCGCGCTGCCGGATTGCCGATTGAATACCGCCATCGCACGAACCGGCACGGGTATAAGGCCGGGGCGCTGCAGGAAGGGCTGGAGACGGCAAGCGGCGAGTTCATCGCGATCTTCGATGCCGATTTTGTGCCTCCGCCGGATTTTCTAATGCGAACCGTGCATTTTTTTACCGATCCGCTGGTCGGCGTCGTGCAGACGCGCTGGAGCTATCTGAACAAGGAGTTCAGTATCCTGACGCAAGTCGAGGCGATGCTGCTCGATGGCCACTTTGTGCTGGAGCACGGGGCTCGCTGCGGGTCGGGACTGTTTTTCAATTTCAACGGGACTGCCGGGATCCTGCGGCGCAGGATGATCGATGATGCGGGCGGCTGGCAGCACGAGACCTTAACCGAAGATTCAGACCTCAGCTATCGAGCGCAACTGAATGGATGGCGGTTCGTTTACGTGCCGGCCCTCGAGTGCCCCTCCGAACTGCCGATTGAAACCTACGGCTTTCAGGTACAGCAGGCGCGCTGGGCGAAGGGATTGACCCAGGTAGCAAAGAAACTGCTGCCCCGGATCTTCAAAGCCGACCTGCCATTCCGGGTCAAAGCGGAAGCTTTTCTTCATCTCACTCCGAACATTTCTTATCCGCTGATGATCGCCATATCGTTCTTGCTTCTACCGGTGATGATCGTGCGGTTTTACATGGGTGTGTTTCAGATGGTGACCATCGACCTGCCGCTGATCATCGCCTCGTTCTGGTCGATTTCGGCGTTCTATCTGTACGCTCAGAAGGAGCTTTACCCGAAAAGCTGGTGGAAGTCGATCGCCTTCCTTCCTATGTTGATGGCAGCCGGGGTGGCGCTTACGGTGAGCAACAGCAAAGGCGTCCTGGAGGCGCTCTTTGGGATTCAGACTAGTTTCGCCCGTACGGCAAAATATGCCATCGGAGCGCAAAAAGTGAAAGTCCAGTCCGCTGCGTATCGCCGGAAAAGTGGTTGGCTGCCGTACATTGAGATTGCGATCGGCGCCTATTTCGTTTACATGGTCGATTTCGCCATCCAAACCCTGAACTTTTTCGCGATCCCGTTTCTGGTGCTGTTCGTGTGCGGCTATTGGTGGGCGGGGTTCACAACGATCTATGAGGAATATCGCGACAGACTGCAATGGCAGCGGGCTCGGAAGCTTGCCGAATTGAGCTAGAAAGGTCTGAGGCCGGACCGTTCGTTGGTAAGTGAACAGGGCTGGCAGGGAGGCAGGGATTCGAACCCCAATACGCAGATTCAGTATCTGCGGTCCTGCCGTTAGACGACCTCCCGAGGCCCAAGGCGGTTCACTTACCTCTTGAGCGTACGGCCTCTCGGTGCAATCGTGTGCAATCGAATTGCCAAGAATTTGTAAATCGAGCAGGTTCGTCGTTTGTGCGCCCACTACGATAAGCCCAGCCCCGGCTAGCGCAGTGACCGCTTGCTGACGCGCGCGGTTCAGAACCTCCTATAATGGCGATCATCCTCATTGAAGTACTTAAGGAGTTCGCCCATGCTGAGGCCTTCGTTCCTCCTCTGCTCGCTGGTTCTCGCCGTCCTGCCAGCGGCGGCGCAAAACGGTAGTCATCTGCTGCTCCGAAACCCGGCTGTCAGTAAGACCCAGATCGCGTTCGAGTATGCGAACGACCTTTGGATCGTCGGACGCGAAGGAGGGGAAGCGCGCCGGCTTACCAGCGGTATCGGCCGCGAGTCCGGCCCTCATTTTTCTCCCGATGGCTCGCTGGTCGCATTCACCGGTGAGTATGACGGCAACGTGGATGTGTACGTAATTCCCGCCGCGGGCGGCGTGCCGCGCCGCATCACCTATCATCCCGGGATCGACACCGCGGTCGATTGGACCCCGGACGGAAAGCGAATACTCTTCAACTCGCGCCGCGACAGCTACGCCGATAGCGGGCAACTGTACACCATCGCCCTGGATGGAGCGATGCCGGAAGTTCTTCCGCTGCCAACCGCTGAAGACGGAAGCTACTCGCCCGATGGATCGCATCTCGCATACACGCCGGTCTTTCAGTGGCAAGCCGCATGGAAGCGCTATCGCGGCGGCCAGACCGAAAAAATCTGGCTCGCCGATCTCTCGGATTCGAGCGTCGTTAAAATCCCGCGCGAGAATTCAAACGATTTTAATCCCATGTGGGCCGGCAACAAGATCTACTTTCTCTCCGATCGAAGCGGGCCCGTGAGCTTGTGGGCGTACGATACCGGATCCGGCAAAGTAAGTGAAGCCGTGAAGAACGAGGGGCTGGATTTCAAATCCGCTTCGGCCGGAGCCGGCGCCATCGTCTACGAGCAGTTCGGCTCCATCTTCTTATTCGACCTGAAGTCCGGGAAAGCTCGCCATGTGGATATCCGCATCTCTGCCGATCTGCCTGAAGTTCGCCCCCACTTCGAGAAGTTGACGGTAGCCAAAATTGAAAATTCCACCATCTCTCCCAACGGCCAGCGCGCGCTCTTCGAAGCGCACGGAGAAATTCTGACCGTGCCCGCCGAGAAAGGGGACATTCGAAATCTCACCGCGAGTCCTTCGGTTGCCGACCGGGATCCCGCCTGGTCGCCGGATGGCAAGTCGATCGCCTACTTCTCGGATGAGTCAGGCGAATATGCGCTGCATATCCGCGACCAGAACGGTCTCGGCGAAGTCAAGAAGATCGACCTGGGCAAACCGCCTTCTTTCTTTTACTCACCGGTCTGGTCGCCAGACAGCAAGAAGATCGCCTTCTCCGATAAACGGCTGAACCTCTGGTATGTCGATCTCGACAAGAAAACTCCCGTTCGCATCGACACGGATCTGTACGACAGCCCGGGCTATCGCTTCGATCCAACCTGGTCGCCCGATAGCCGCTGGATCTCCTACACCAAACAGCTTCACAACCATCTGCATGCGGCATTTGTCTATTCCCTGCACGATGCCAAGTCAACCCAGGTCACAGACGGTTTGAGCGATGTGTTGTCGCCGGCTTTCGACCAGAGCGGAAAGTATCTATACTTCCTGGCCAGCACGGACGTGGCTCTGAGCGCCGGCTGGATCGATATGTCCAGCATTGCCCACCCGGTGACGAGCAATGTGTACGTTATGGTTCTCCGAAAAGATCTGCCTTCGCCGCTGAGTCCTGAAAGCGATGACGAGAAGCCCGCGGCCGATTCGAAGGATGCCAAGGCAAAAGATAAAGATAAAGATAAAGATAAAACGGAGGCCAAAGACGAGAAGAAGACGCCTCCTGAAGTTCACATCGACTTCGACAATATCGGCCAGCGCATACTGACTGTGCCTTTGCCGGAACGGAACTACTCTCAGGTCCTTGCAGGCAAGGAAAATGTTCTTTACGCAGTGGAGAGCCCCTTGGTTCAAGTAGCGCCCGGGCCCCCGCAGCTTATCGTAAACAGGTTCGATTTCAAGAGCCGGAAAACGGAAAAGATACTCGAAAACGCGAGCGTCTTTAAGCTCTCGGCGAGCGGTGAAAAGATGCTGTTCAAGCAGGGGGAACAGTGGATCATCGCGGCCGCGGATAAAGCGCCGAAACCGGGCGACGGAGTTCTCAAGCTGGCCGGCATGGAAGTGTATGTCGATCCGCGCGCCGAATGGAAGCAGATGTATCGCGAGGTCTGGCGCATCGAGCGGGACTTCTTTTACGATCCGCACTTCCATGGCCTCGATCTGAAGGCCGCAGCGGATTTCTACACGCCTTATATGGAGGGCATCGCCTCGCGCTCCGATCTGAATTACCTGTTTGAGGAGATGCTCGGCAACATGACGGTCGGTCACATGTTTGTCGGCGGCGGCACGCAGCCGGAGGTTCCCAAGATCAAGGTAGGTCTGCTTGGCGCGGATTACAAGATCGAGAATGGGCGCTACCAATTCGCGAAAGTCTACAACGGCGAAAACTGGAACCCTAAGCTGCAGGCGCCGCTGACGCAACCGGGAGTAAACGTAACGGCGGGCGAATATCTGCTGGCGGTGCGCGGCCGCGAACTGCGCGCAAGGGACAACCTGTACAGTTTTTTCGAGGAGACCGCCAGCCAGCAGATCGTCTTGAAGGTTGGGCCGAATCCGGACGGAACCGGCTCGCGTGAAGTGACCGTAGTTCCGGTAGACAACGAGCAAGGACTACGCCACCTTGCCTGGATTGAGGGAAACCGCAGAAAGGTGGATTCGCTAACGAACGGCAGAATCGCCTATGTCCATTTACCCGACACCGCATTGGGCGGGTTCACCAGCTTCAACCGGTATTTCTTCGCGCAGATCGGGCGGCAGGGCGCGATCCTGGATGAGCGATACAACCATGGCGGCGATATCGCCGACTACATCATCGACTATTTGAACCGCAAGCCGATGGGACGCATTGCCAGTCGTGAAGGCGAGGATGTTACGGATCCTACGCAGGCGATTTATGGGCCCAAGGTAATGATCATCAACCAGTTCGCCGGCTCCGGCGGCGACGCAATGCCCTGGTATTTCCGTAAGGCCGCGCTGGGGCCGCTGGTCGGCATGAAGACCTGGGGGGGACTGATCGGCATCGGCGGCTACCCGGCGCTAATGGACGGCGGCCACGTGACGGCGCCGCGCTGGGCGTTCTATGGACTCAAGGGCGAATGGGAAGTGGAGAATCGCGGTATTACGCCAGACGTGGAGGTGGACCAGGACCCCAAACTGGTGCGTGAAGGTCACGACCCGCAACTCGAGCGTGCAGTAACGGTTGCGATGGAGTTACTGAAAAGGAACCCGCCGGCGAGCTACGAACGGCCGGCGTACCCGAACTACCATCAGCGGTTTGAGGTGACGAAAACGGCAGCGCCTAGCGGCACGAAGGCATCTTTACCTGCCGGCAGACACGGAGAAACTCAGTAAAGGCGCGGTGCGCATAATTCCTCTTTCGCAAAACGATTCCGACCTCGCACCGGATGCCGCGGTCCTGAATTCGAAAGCAGCGAATCCGGGCGTTCGCGGGGCGCCGCCGGGAGCGGGCCGCGAAGCCCAAATTGATCTCAATCAGCTTGTCGATCGCTTCTTCATTCTCGACTTCCGTGACCACCGTCGCGACTAGCCCGTCGGCGGAAAACAGGCGGTCGCACGCACGCCGAATATGACTTCGAAGCGGCGGCGCGATGAGAGGATAGGCTGCCAACTCGGACAGCGTTACCTGATGCCGCTCGGCTAAAGGATGATCTTTGGCGACAGCCCACTCGAATTCCTCGTGATAGAGAATTTGACAATCGAGTTCGGGAACAGGGCGAGGAAAATCCGCTGGGTTAAAAACAATTCCCAGGTCGAGTTTTCCTTCCAGCACGTCTTCGATAAGGTTGTCGGCAAGACCGGTTACCAGGTGAATGCGCACGCCCGGAAACTTACTGGAGAATCGGCGTAGAACGACGGGAAGGAAGGACACCATGATGCTGCTGCTGGTTCCAATTCGCAAACATCCCGCCCGGAGGCGATTCAGATCAGTGACCTTGCGCTGCGCATCCGAGATTT
>JAICXK010000398.1 GCA_025980435.1 Bryobacteraceae bacterium | reverse complement strand
GGTTTCCAGCCGGTCGGCGACGACGAACGCAATCTCGTGCAATCCCTGGCCGATACGGAATGGCGCTTGTTGCGCATCCCGTCACTCGAAATGGGTATCTATGCGCTCGGCCGCCTCGAATTTGCCGAGCTCTTCCCCGACGAGTCCGATTCCGTCCGCCGGCACCTGATCGAAGCCAAAATCTTCCTTACCTACCAGCGCCAGTTGAACAACCTCAGCGTTCAGGAAGGCCGCCTGCGCCGCCAACGCGAAAAGGACACCCTTGCGCTCCGCGAACTCCAGGCGATACGCCGGCGCAAAACCCTGGCTCGCCTGGACGAAGCAGCCCGCGAATACATCCGGGCCGTTCACGAAGACCGCCAGGACGATTTCGACGATCCGGCCAAACTTGGGTTCGAATTTTCACTCGAACAAATCGAGGTCCGCGCCATCGACCTCCAGCCCGATCTCTTCGCCGATTGGGACCCCAACGCCGACCAGGAAGCCGCTTGACCGCTGACCGCCTCTTGCTATCTTCAGCATGGAATGATTGCGCGCTACACGCGCCCTCAAATGGGCGCCATCTGGAACGATCTGCACAAGTACGAGTGCTGGCTGGAAGTGGAGCTGGCCGCCGCGGAAGCGCTTGCGGATCTCGGCGAAGTGCCGCACGACGCTGCGAAAGCGCTCGTCACGCACGCAGGTTTCGAGCTCAACCGCATCCAGGAAATCGAGCGGGAAGTGCGGCACGATGTCATCGCGTTCACTACCGCCGTAGCCGAGACCATGCGGGCGAAGGGTCTGGCCGAGGCTTCGCGCTGGCTGCACTATGGCCTGACGTCGAACGATGTTGTCGATACCGCGCAGGCTTTACAGATCCGGGACGCTTCGCGGTTGATTGCGGCCGGGCTTGCGGCGCTCTCGGCCGCCCTCAAACGACTCGCCTTTCAGTACAAAGACGCCATCCAAATCGGACGTACGCACGGGATGCACGCCGAACCGATCACGTTCGGATTGAAAGCCGCGCTTTGGTGGGATGAAATAGAACGGCAGCGGCGGCGATTTTCCGCGGCAGCGGAAGAAATCCGGGTTGGCAAGATCTCTGGCGCGGTCGGCACATTCGCCCATATTGGACCCCAGGCGGAAGAAAAGATCTGCGCCTATCTGAGGCTGAAGCCCGCGCCGATTACCTCACAGGTCCTTTCCCGGGATCTGCACGCGAACTATATCGCAACGCTTGCCGGGATCGCAGCCAGCCTCGAGAAGATCGCGCTCGAAATTCGCCATTTGCAGCGGACCGAGGTGCGGGAGGCCGAAGAGCCGTTCGCGGCGGGACAGAAAGGCTCCTCGGCGATGCCCCACAAACGCAATCCGGTTACCTGCGAACAGATCTGCGGTCTGGCCCGGGTTGTGCGGGCGAACGCTCAAGCGGCCTTTGAAAATGTGGCGCTCTGGCATGAGCGCGACATTTCTCATTCCTCCGTTGAGCGGGTGATTCTCCCGGATTCCACCATCCTGGTGGATTATCTTCTGTCAAAAACGTCATGGTTGATTTCGGGCTTACGAGTGAATACCGAAAGAATGCGGCGCAACGTGGACATGACGCGAGGCCTTATCTTCTCCGGACAGCTACTGCTCGATCTGGCCTTAGCAGGAATGCTCCGGGAAGATGCTTACCGGGTGGTACAGGGGCATGCCATGGAAGCGTGGGAAAATGAGGGCGATTTTCGGGTGGCGGTTGAAGCGGATCCCCATATTCAGCAGTACCTTACGGAGGACCAGCTAGCTAATGTATTCTCATTAGACCGGCAGCTTGGCAATGTCGATGCCATTTTTCAACGGGTGTTTGGCACATTAGAAAGCTGACCTTGTGAAATTCTTATGTGGATTTTTCGGATTTTCGTTTAAACTGGTCGTGCCTATATTCGCTGAGACGCGGTTTAAGGATGGCGGCGACGGCCGGAAAGCGCAAGAATGCAAGCGAAGCTGCGGAGATCACCTGGCAGGGAGTTGGAACTGGCTCGAGTGCTTCTTGTCGATGACGACCTGACCTCGCGCCTGACGCTGAAGACCGTTCTCGAGGCCGGCGGGTACTTTGTGGACGCAGCGGCTTCCGCGGCCGAAGCGGTAGGGAAGCTGGATGAACGGGAATACGAGCTGGTTCTGAGCGATCTCCAGATGGAATCTCCCGAAGCAGGGCTGAAGGTGCTGGCCCATGCACGGCTTATGGAATACAAGCCGGCCACAGCCATCCTGACCACCTATCAGAACAGGCGCACCGACGCCCGGCATCCTATCTTCATTAGGCCGGAAGACCTGCCCGGTTTGCTCAGCAAGGTGGCCGATCTCATCAGCCAGCGTGCGGCGCGCATCGTGGCGCAGCAGATGAGGCAGGCCGCTACAGTCTGATTGCCCAGGTGGGGTCCAGCCAATCTGGGCTGCTGCCGCTTTTCCAGGCGCCGCTTTTCGGATCCGGATCATCGCAAGTTGATATAGTCTGATATTCGCGAGAAGGAGGCTCGCGCACATCGAATGAGATTTCCGGATTTTATTATCGGAGGAGCAATGAAGTGCGCCACCACTTCGCTGCATGTCATTCTGAGCGGGCATCCGAATGTTTTTATTCCGGAGCGCGAGATCGGCTGTCTGGATATGGACGATCAGCAACAGCACCCCGATTTCTTTATTTACAGCGGGCGGCGCTGGGCTTATCCGGATTGGGAGAACCAGCGTGATAACTACCTTCGTTGGTATTCCCGATTCTTTCAAGATGCCAAACCCGGTCAATTGCTAGGCGAGGACTCGACAACCTATTTGGCTTCGCAGAACACCGCCGAACGGATTGCGCAACTGATGCCGAACGTAAAGCTGATCTTCATGCTTCGAGATCCGGCAGCCCGGACTTACTCGCACTATTGGCATCTGCTGCGAACCGGAAGAGCGACCCGCAGCTTTGAAGATACGCTGCAATTCACGCCGTATGTTCTGTTGCAACGGAGCCTCTACAAAGCTCAGCTCGAACAGTATTTTCGGGTGTTTCCGCGCGAGCGCATCAAGATCATTTTGTTCGAAGACTTCACGAAGAAACTGGAGGAGACGGTGAATGATACGCTCGAATTCCTGGAACTCCCTAAGACGCTGGATTTGAAAAGCGTGCGGACCCATGCAAACCAGGCGCAGATACCGCTCAGCTACCGCTTGCAGCTATTCCGAAACCGGCTGATTCGCGCGCGGGCCGGGAGGATGTATTACGACCACCTTCCGCTAAACGTGGTCCGGCCGTGGCATGCGGCTTTCAGGGATCGGGCGCAGGGCGCGGTTCACCTT
>JAICXK010000224.1 GCA_025980435.1 Bryobacteraceae bacterium | reverse complement strand
GAGGCCGTACACTTCTTCACGGAAGCCCTGAAAGTTGATCCAAACAACGCGAAGGCCGAAGACAACCTGGGCCTCTCCTATCAAGCCTTGGGCCGCAACGAAGAAGCTATCACTGCTTACAGAGCCGCGACCGCCAGAGAGCGGTCTTCGGATTCCTATGTTCACCTGGGAAGTCTGCTGGTGGAGAACAATCGTCCAAGCGAAGCTGTTTCGTATCTCCTGCAAGCCGTTCAAATGGATGCCGGAAACCCGCGCGCACATCGCGAACTCGGGAAGGCTTATCTTGGCCTGAACAAGCTCGAATCTGCTCAAGCGGAGTTGGAAAAGGCCGCTCAACTTGATCCGCAAAGTGGACCAACACACTTTCTGCTTGCCCAGGTGTATCGAAAGCGTGGCCTCCCTGACAAGGCACGCATCGAAACCGAGCGCTATACCGAACTGACGGGCGGGCACTCGTCTCCCGATGATCCGCTTTCAGAAGCCCGGTCGCTTGTCAAGCTAGCCCGGTTCACTGATGCGGAGCAGGTGGTTCGCCGTTACCTGGAACTTCATAAGAGTTCGGCGGATGGACATTACCTGCTCGGCTACATCCTATTTAAGGAACAGAAAGCCAAAGAGTCGCTGGCCGAATACACAGAAGGCGCAAAGTACCGCACGCCGAGCGCGCACGATCTGGAAGTGGTCGCGGGCGACTATGTGCTGCTGCACGATTATGGCGATGCCGACAAGTGGTTCACTAAGTCGGTGGAATGGAACCCGGGAAACTTTCAGACGCTATATTTCCTGGGACGCACGAAATACAACGAGAATCGCTTCGACGAAGCCATTCAGGTCTTTCTGCAATGCCTGAAGCTTGATCCAAAGAGTGTCAAGGCGGAAGACAATCTCGGATTGTCTTATGCGGGAATGGGCCGGACCGAAGAAGCGTTGGCAGCTTACAAGAGGGCGATCGGGTTGGACCGCGAGGCGCAAGCCAGGGATTCAGGTCCATATCTTGACTTGGGCACGCTGCTGGTCGATACGAATCGGGCAGGCGAGGGGGTCTCGTATTTGCTCCAGGCGCTGGAGATCTCGCCCAGCGACGTTCGCGCTCACCGCGAACTGGGGAAGGCGTATTTGCACGTGAACCAGCTTGAGGATGCGCAGAATGAATTAGAGAAGAGCGTAGCGCTTGCGCCGCAACACGCTCCGACGCACTTTGTACTCGCGCAGGTCTATCGAAAGCGCGGCTTGCTGGACAAGGCGCGGGCGGAAACGCAACGATACGCGGCGCTGACTGGATCTCACTCATCAGACCAGTAAGGCTGGAGACAATTGACCGCATTGTGCCAAGCGGAAGTTCCAGAAGCCGCTTGCCTCATGGTGCGCCACAGGCGCAGTCATCTGAGCGATTGAGGACCTTCACCATTAGAATCCCAATCGATTCAGCCCTGATGGTTCGATGGTTCTGAGTACTCTTACTGCTGATCTGCTCCTGATAACAGCGGACCTGAGAAGATTCAAAAGTGTTCAGACTACTCAGTGATTTGCACCGGAGATGATGGAAAGACATGAACGCCCTTTGCATTGAGTCGCCTCATCCGGGTCCCCGGAGCCTGGCTACGGTTAAGGGCAGAGCCTTTCGGCCCGATATCGAAGGTTTGCGCGGTATTGCCGTATTGCTGGTAGTCGCCTTTCACAGTGGACTTCCCGGAGTCGGTGGAGGGTTCTTGGGAGTTGACATATTCTTTGTTCTCTCCGGCTATCTGATCACCGGCATTCTGGCAAGAGAAATAAGTAAGGCAGGGAGCATCCGTTTCGTTCATTTTTATGCGCGCCGCGTCCGCCGCCTTTTACCAGCATCCGCTCTGACAGTGCTCGCAGTCCTAGCAGCCGGGGTGCTCTTTCTGTCGCCGCTGGAGATGATCGGCCTGTCTAAGACGGCCTTTGCCACATCTGCCTATACAAGTAATCTTTGGTTCCTGCATCAGGCGGCCAATTACTTCGCGCCCGAGATCGAGACGAATCCATTGCTCCATACCTGGTCTCTCGCCGTCGAGGAACAATTCTACGTACTCTGGCCGGTTATCATCATGCTCGCGTTTCGCCGCGGATCTCTCCGGCGGCTTGTAATCTGGATGGGAATTGTTTCCGGAATCTCATTCGCACTTTGTGTTTGGCTGACGCAAACCCGCCAGCCATGGGCGTTCTTTGGCACACCTGCCCGGGCATGGGAATTTGGCTTGGGAGGCTTGGCGGCCCTCTTAAGCGTGGGGCATCTACAGCAGTATGCAAGAGTCTGGAAGTGGATTGAATGGTCCGCTCTAACCGGAATATTAGGAGCGGCGTGCTTATTCTCTCCGAAGATTGGTTTCCCGGGATATGCTGCCGCGTTGCCGGTATTTGGGACCGCCCTTCTCTTGATAGCCGGGTCCCTTCATCCCGGTCAGGGTATTCCGCGCCTGCTCTCTCTCCCGATACTGCAATTCTTCGGCGGTGTCTCGTATTCCTGGTATCTGTGGCACTGGCCCGTGCTGGTCTTTATGGCCGTGCTCGTTCCGAACGCATCTCTCGTGGACCGGCTGGGGGCGGCTGGTCTTTCACTTGGAATTGCATTTCTGACGAGCCGGTTTTTCGAAAATCCGATACGCTACAGGCGATATTTGATGGCGCGCCCAAGGTTCTCATTGGCTTTGGGTGCATCTGTGACGATCGCCGGAATGGGGGTAGCCCTGGTTTGTCATAGTGCTAGCGTCCGAGAGGCAAACACCCCCCTACAGAAGCAGTTTGCGAGCGCAGCGGATGATTGGGACCCCCGAATTCAGAGCTGTACGGTTTACTTTGAAGACGCGCGCGTCCGGGAATGCAATTTTGGGAACCTGAAATCGCGCTCTACGGTCGTGTTGTTCGGCGACTCGCACACAAAGCAGTGGTACCCGGCCCTGCTGCGCATCGCCAACAAACAAGGATTCCGGCTAACAACACTCCTTAAAGCCGCCTGTCCAGCGGTCGACGTGCAAGTGTTCAACCCGCGAATAGAACGCATAGAGACGGAGTGTTCGGAGTGGAGAGAGAAGGCCATCGAGCGCATCAGGGACCTTCACCCGAAGGCTGTTGTGATCTCCAGTTCCGTTGGGTACATAAAGGGTCCGGGAAGGGAGGACGACGGGTACGCGATTCATACTGATGCTCAATGGATGTTAGGCACGCGAAGGACGCTAAGCAGATTGAATGCCGAAAACATTCCTGCGATTCTAATTCGCGATACGCCTCGGCCAGGATTCAACGTTCCAATATGCCTCTCGCGAGCCGCAATTCATGGTATGTCCTCCAGCGCCTGCAGAGCGGAGAGGAGTTTGGCCTTAGACGGCGCCGTCTGGAAAGCGGAAAAGATGGCCGCCGAGGGACTGCACTGGGTGAAGGCCATCGATCTTTCCGATCAGTTTTGTGATGAGGCCTTTTGCGAACCAATTCGTGATGGGATTGTCGTCTATCGAGACACAAATCACGTGACCGCGCGCTTCTCGGCTCATCTCGCTTCGGCGCTGAGCCGGCGAACCTTTGGTTTTATTCCCTAAAATATCTGCATGGCGCGCCGCCGCTTCTTTGTCCCCGAAGTCCGCCGCGGAACTGCCGAGCTGACAGGCCCGGATGCCGAGCACCTGGTCCGCGTGCTTCGCGCCGCACCGGGCCAGATCTACGAACTCTCGGACAATCGTGATGTGTACGTTGCAGAAATCGAAACGGCGCGCAAATCCGTAGTCGCGTTTCGAGTGATCGAGAAATTCGACCCGCCCCCGGCCTCGGTTCAAGTCACTCTCATAGCGGCGCTTATAAAGTTCGACAGCTTGGAATGGCTGATTGAAAAAGCGACTGAGCTGGGGATCTCGACCATCCAGCCGGTCGAGGCTGCCCGGTCCGAGCGCGGACTGGCTCAGGCTGCCGCCAAGCGTCTGGCTCGTTGGGAGAGGATCGCCTTGGAAGCCAGCCAGCAGTCGCGGCGCGCCCGCTTGCCGCGCATAGAGGCGCCAGTTCGTTTGGTAAAAACGCTCCAACCTGATGCAAACGTTCGATTATTGCTCGACGAAAGCAGCACCGCGCCGCCCATTCTCAGTTGTCTTCCCCAGGCCCGGCTACCGGCTGACCGGGTTGCATTGCTGCTGGGACCGGAGGGCGGCTGGACGGACCAGGAGCGCGAGGAAGCCATTGCATCAGACTGGGTATCTTGCAGCCTGAGCCACACCATCCTGCGCGCTGAGACCGCTGGAATTGCTGCGACGGCGATTATCCAGGCCGCTTGGCGAAGCTAACCAAGTGGGCTAAGCGACTTTGGGGATCACAGTTGCCTGAACGGGCCTGTCGCCCACTTCGAGCACTGTGAACAGCGAGGTCGAGACAGAGGCCCAAGCTGGAAGTGCGCCCGAATTCGAACTTTTGGAGCGGATAGATGGAATGCGGATCACTGCCATATCTCCCGAGTTCTCGTCCAGCACCAGGGCATATTGGCTGTCCGGCGTGACGGCAATGTAGCTGGGGCTTTGTCCCACTTGGGCGACCCCAACCACCTTGCGGCTGTCTATGTTGAGAATGCAAATATCCGAGCCGCTCTTGCTTGCCACGAACAAGTACTGCGGCCTCTCGGAACAGGCCATCACTCCCGGTTCCCGTCCTGCCAGAACGGTCTGGTCGACTTCCAGCGGCTTGTACGGAAAGACGATGGCCACCGCGTCCATGCCCGCGCCTGAGACAAATAGCTGCCCGTTATCGGAGTTAAAGCACAGGTTTTCGGGTTTCATTGCGAGCGTCAGTTCCGCGATCACCTGGAGCTCCGGGACATTCAGGGCGATTAATGAGCAATCGGACAGGTTGGCTGCCATCAGCAGGTTTCCATCTGCGCGGAACCGAACTTGGCCAAGGGGGGCGCGCAACTGCGCCTGAAAATGCCGGCGTGTTGCCAGATCCACGAGTTCCACTGTTCCGTGATCGCCTGTAGAGATCGCGGCGAACCCGTTCTGCGAGACGTCCACCGCGACCGGTTCCGCGCTTAAGCGGTAGCGGTGTAAAACCGCCAGAGTCAGGGAGTTGATTTCCAGAAGCTCCCGGGTATGTGGAGCTATCGCCAGCAGGCGTTTACCGTCCGTTGTCAGCCGTGCCGCCGAGAGCTGATCGGACAAGCGCCGCGATGCCACGATGTTCAGCTTTTCGTCCATCGCGTGCAGGCTGCCGTTCGACGGAGTGAGTATGTAATTCCGGCCGGGCAAAGCACCGGCAACGATAGCGCCGGGCGGGGCGTTCAGCTGAACCGTCCTGACCAGTTGAAAGGCTGTAAGGTCCACAACCGAAACGCTGTTGGTACCCGCGGTAGCGATCAGTGCGTAGCCATGATATCCGGTCCCTCGTTTGGGGCCGCAGCCTCCGGCGATGGACATTCCTGCCAGCGCGAGCCATTCGCGGCGTGTCATGCAAACCAAAACGCAACCATCTGAAAATAAGAAGCTTGACGAATATGCCGGGAGGGCTATTCCTATGTTACTCTCTGAATTTGTCCCCCCACTGGCAGAAGTACTCTATTCATGAATTTTAGGTCCGTCTTTAGCCTCATTTCCTCCGATTTAGCTATCGATCTCGGAACCGCAAATACGTTGGTTTTTGCGAAAGGCAAGGGCATTGTGGTGAACGAGCCCTCGATCGTTGCGATCAATAAAAACAATGGCGAAATCGAAGCCGTAGGCAAAGAGGCTAAGGAGATGGTCGGCCGGACCCCCGGGAACATCGTCGCCATCCGTCCGATGAAGGACGGTGTTATCGCCGATTTTAAAGTGACCGAGCGCATGTTGAACTACTTCATCCTGAAAGCGCACGGCCGCAAGATGTTGGTTCATCCGCGCATTGTGATCGGTGTCCCCAGCGAGATCACTCAGGTAGAGAAGCGCGCGGTGAGTGAATCGGCATATCGGGCGAAAGCCAGCGAAGTTCACTTGGTAGAACAGGCCATGGTAGCGGCTATTGGCGCGGGGCTGCCCATCACCGAGCCTTCCGGCAACATGGTGGTCGACATTGGAGGCGGCACCACCGACGTGGCCGTCATTTCGCTTTCAGGTATCGTCTATGCGCGCTCCGTTCGTGTCGCCGGCAATGAAATGGACGACGCCATCATGAACTATCTAAAGCGCAAGTACAATCTGCTCATCGGAGAGCGTACGGCCGAACAGATCAAAATCCAGATCGGCTCCGCATACCAACTCGATCGTCCCGTAACCATGGAGGTCAAGGGCCGCAACCTCATTGAAGGAGTGCCCAAAACCGTAACCATTGAAGACAGCGAGATCCGGGACGCGCTGGCGGATTGCGTGGCCACGATTCTGAACGCCATTCGTGTCGCGCTCGAGCGGACGCCACCCGAACTCAGCGCCGATATCAGCGACCGCGGGATCGTTCTCACCGGCGGCGGCGCTTTGATCAAGAACCTGGATCGCCGTATTCGCGAGGAAACCGGGCTGCCGGTCTCTATCGCCGAAGACCCGCTGGCCTCGGTTGTGCTCGGCACCGGCAAGATGCTGACCGACTTCAAACTGCTGCGGCGAATTGCCATTGAATGAGATTCTTTGCACTCGTGTCAACACACCTTTACAGTTAAAGAAGGAAGTATGGAAGCCCTGTTGAGCCGCTACCGGAACCTGACGGTTCTGCTGGTCGTGGTAGTGGCGCAGTTGCTGTACCTGGCTTACCAGGTCAAAACCAATCGTGACGAGCGTCTGATTCGAGTCTGGGCCGTGACGGCGGTCACACCCATGGCGGGAATCGTGGAGGCTGTGCGGCACAACACGATTGGATTCCTGGAGGACTATTTCATTCTTCTCGACGTTCGCGATCAGAATCGCAAGCTGAAAACCGACAATGACCGCCTGCGGATGGAAAATACGTATTATCGCAACCAGCTTTCAACCGCCGAAAATGCGCGTGCGCTCACTCTTTTTCAGGCACAATCTCCGTCGAAAACGGTGGCCGCTCGCGTAATTGGGAACAGCACGGTTGCCACCGCGAAAGCGGTGTTCATCGATCGGGGTTCGACCAGCAACATCGAGAAAGGGATGGCTGTCGTAACGCCGGAGGGGATTGTCGGAAAGGTCGTTGCTGTCTACCCTTTGGTTTCGCAGGTTTTGCTGGTTACCGATCCGACGTTTAAGGTCGGAATCGAGTCGCAGAAGGGCCACATCCACGGAGTGTTGGATTGCGGGACCGGAAAGTGCACGGTACAGGAGATTCAGAACGAAGATAAGGTCGACGTTGGCGAACAGTTCTTCACTTCGGGTGAGGATCGCATCTTTCCGCGAGGATTTCCGGTCGGGACGGTCGTATCGGCAACGTCCGGTCAGGGCATGAAGGACATAAAGCTGAACCTGAGCGGCGCTCCGGGTGGTGCGGAAGAGGTTCTGGTTGTGCTCAAAGGGGTCCATCAAGCGATACCGAATGCGCCGGCCGAGCAGACCCTCACCGCCAGTTTGCCGGCTCCGCCTGCCGAAACTGGAGAAGATAGCGGCTCCTCGGCGACACCGCAGACGGAGGCCGACAAGATTGTCCAGAAATACGGCAGCATCGGAAAGGAGGAAGGTCACGTCTACGGCGCGGTCGGATCCAGCATTCCCAATTTCAATCTGAAGCCGGCCAATACAGCGCAGGCCGCCGGCCCCCGGACCAACGCTCCAGGAACTACCGCCCCAGAAACTGCGGTTCAAGGAACTGCGGTTCTCGGATCGCGGACTACTATCGCGCCTCCCAAAGCGAAACCCGTCACGTCGCCACCCGCCGCGGCGCCTGAACAGATCCTTCCGTTAGGTACCCCCCGCCGCAAGCCTGTTACGCCTGCTCTCCCGCTCGGGGCGCAAACACCTCCTCAACAGCCGCCTTCCACGCCATGATCAATGAGACTAGCGACACGCTGTTAAAGCGTCCGCCGCTTCGGGATAGCTGGTTCAGCCGCTTCGAAGTTCTGGCCCTGGCGGCGATCACGGTGATTGCCATCATCGGCAAATTTTATCTGCCGCGCCTGGTGGCTCACACCG
This sequence comes from Bryobacteraceae bacterium, assembly GCA_025980435.1. GTDB lineage: Bacteria > Acidobacteriota > Terriglobia > Bryobacterales > Bryobacteraceae > Bog-105. Next base: position 361 of record JAICXK010000224.1, on the reverse strand, counting down.
AATGGCTCGAACTGCCGCTGCTCCTCACAGTGTATTTTGGCCTTACGCGCCGTAATCCGGTCAGCGCGCTTCTGTTTGGGGCGTTTGTCGGACTTTCCGAGGATTCTCTATCGCCCGCGACCATTCCCATTGGAATGTACGGTATTACGAAGACGCTGGTGGGCTACTTTGCGGCCTCTGTCAGCGTCCGGTTCAACGTCGATAACCCGGCTATTCGCCTGGTTCTGTGCTTTTTCTTCTATTTTTTCCACGCATTTTTCTATTGGGTGATGCGGCGCGCGCTGCTCGGACAGATCGTGCCGTTTGACCCGCAAGAGACATTTGTGCATGGCGCCCTCAACGCGGTTATCGCGCTGCCTTT
>JAICXK010000025.1 GCA_025980435.1 Bryobacteraceae bacterium | reverse complement strand
TACGGCGATGCCGTGCAGCGCGCTCAATTCTACAAGAGAGCACAGGGAGAGTGGCACACCTTGCTTGGGCCTCCTCGATTGATCGCGCCCGTTCAAATTGACGTCCCCGCAGCCAACGGGTATGTGTTGCATTCCCGCCGGACTGGAGCTTCCCTGGCGGTGGCAGATCTCGATTTCGTTCAGAAACAGCTTTTTCAGCATCTGGCGAGCAGCGGCATCGGACCGGACCAACTTGTCATCGCGCTGGCCAAAAATGTAGCTTTTTACGCTCTTGGCGACGCTACCGTATGCTGCTCGGTCGGTTCACACGGCGTTCAGCTCGATGCTTCGGGGGCTCCCGCACAATCTTTTGTGATCGGTTCGTCTTTCGATAGAGGCGTGTATCCGCGCTACCTGGATATACAAGGCATCAGCCAGCAAGTGGCCGAGTGGATGAACGATCCTCTGCATGGATACCGGCCAAATGCGTTTCCCGGTTGGCTGAAACCGCCATCGAACGTGAGTTGCGGAGGCAGAGGAGGAAGCAGTGCCTACCTCCTGGAACAGCCGGCGAACGATTCGCTCGCGTCGAATGCAACGGAAATCACCGCACGGGGCAGAGTCTATCACTTGCAAAACATGGCGCTGCTTCCCTGGTTCGCGCAAAGCGCGGCGACCGAAACCTTCCAGGGCGCGTACAGTTTCCCCGATACGAAAGCATTGCCGGAACATGCGCAGCCGTGTTCGGGCGCGCGAAACCGCAATGTACAGCCGACCGCTTCGCCGCTGCCGCGGACGAGTCCTCCAAATGGACATGCGCTGATCGGGTACTGGGAAGGCTATGCCTCGGTCAGAGCGCCAATTCCGTTGAGGGACACGTCTCCGCAGTGGGACATCGTCATCGCCACTTTCGCCGCGCCGGTGAAAGGCTCCACCAGCCTGCTTCGCTTCGAGCCGCCCGCCGGTCTTGGCGAAGATTCATTCAAGTCCGATGTCGCTTATCTGCAGCATCACGGCAGGAAAGTCTTGATCTCATTAGGAGGCGGTGGTCAGGTTGTCACGCTCAACACACCCGAAGATGTTCATAACTTCGTCATCTCGGTGACTTCAATTGTGGAAAAATACGGCTTCGATGGCATCGATCTCGACATCGAAACGCCCTCGATCCTGATCGACCCCGATGACACGGACTTTCGTCATCCCACGACGCCGTCCATCGTGAACCTGATTGCCGCAATCCATCAGATCCGCGATCACTTCGGCTCGAAGTTTATGCTGGCTGAAGTGCCGGAAGCAGCGCAGGCGCAGGCAGGCATGCAGGCATACGGCGGCCAGTTCGGGTCCTTCCTGCCCGTGATCTACGGGACTCGGGACATCCTGTCCTTTGTGGATGCCCAGGACTACAACACGCCTCCGCTCGAAGGCTTGGATGGAAACTACTATTTCCCCGGAAACGCCGATTATCACGTCGCGATGTCCGAAATGTTGGTACACGGTTTCCCGGTAGGCGGCGATTTAAAGAATCTATTTCCGCCGCTTCCAGCCGAAAAAGTAGCCATCGGACTCCCCGCCACCCCAACTTCGGCGCGCAACTACACCGAAATACCGGCGATTGAAAACGCCCTGCGCTATCTCATCGAAGCCAGGCCGTACGCCGCAGCCGAGTATAGACTGCGCCGTTCCTCCGGATATCCCAAGTTCCTGGGAGCTATGTTCTGGGCCATTAATGAAGACCGGCGGAATAACTATCAAATGTCAAACGCGATTGGCCCGTTTTTGCACCGGATTTCGCCGCGCGAGTGATCGTATGTGTTGGACCTCGCCTCCTATTCAAGGCGTAGCCCATCCCGCACTTCGCGTATCGCCTTGTCCTTCCAGTGCCGCCCATAATTCTCCGTGCTCATGAAACTGCGCGAGTACATGCGATCGATATAGACGGTTCCCTGGAGGTGGTCGATTTCGTGCTGCAGGATTCGCGCATACCATCCGGAGGCTTCGATCACTTTGGATTTTCCGTTGTGATCCAGGCACTCCACTTTTACATGGCGAACGCGCGGCACGACCGCAGTAAACCCAGCCAGGCTGAGGCAGCCTTCAAAGAACTCGACATCGGACGGCCCTTGCAGTGTCAGCTTCGGATTCACGATCACGTGAAACGGAACCGCCTTCCTCTCGCGTTCCTTCACAGCCGCGGCCGGCATGTCCTTCAAGTATTCAGGCTTGTCTTCAATGATCGCGAGTTGCAGCCCGAGCCCCACCTGCGGCGCGGCCAGCCCGACGCCCGGCGCATCATGCATGGTCTCGCGCATCCACTCGATGAGTTGCTGGGTCTCGCGGCTTCGGATTTCATCTACACCAAGCTGCCTGGCGCGCTGCCGCAGCACAGCTTCCCCGACTTGCGCGATCTTTATCCGCATTTATCCCGAACGGGTCCGCTCAGATCTTCAATAAAGTTCGCAACCGGCGGGTCTGAATGCGGCTTACCGGAATCTCGGTCTGCTTCTTATCGTCCATCTTCAGTTGAAAGCTGGACTTGAACCAGGGGATCACTTCGCGGATCTTGTTAATATTTACCAGAAACGAGCGGTGTACCCGCCAAAACAACTCCGGGTCCAAATTCGATTGCAGTTCCTCGATGGTTCGGTAATTGGACTGCCCTTCGAAATGCGACGTTACCACCGTGATGGTGCCGTCATCGATGGTCGCGTAGATAAGATCCTGGGCATCGACAATCAAATTGCGGTTATTCGCTCTGACCAGCAGCTTGGTCCGTTGCGCCGCCGTTTTGGGCGCATCTGCCGCCTTCTCGTTCGAGGGCTTCTCCTCGAGCGCCCGCTTCGCCCGTCCCACAGACTCCGCCAGCCGGTCCCTCTCTATGGGTTTCAACAAGTAGTCGAGCGCCTGCAGCCGGAATGCTTCCACCGCATATTGATCGAAGGCTGTGGTCAGCACGAAATGCGGCAGGGGTCCGCCCTTTTCGCGAAGTTTGGCAATCACCCCAAGACCATCCAGCCCAGGCATCTGCACGTCCAGAAAAACCAGTTCCGGCTCCAGTTCCTGGATTGCGCGAATGGCTTCCAGGCCGTTCGAGGCCGTCTGCAACACCTCGATTTCGGCAAAATCCTTCAGGAGATAGGAGAGTTCTTCGCGGGCGAGTTCCTCATCATCTACAATGAGCGTCGAGATATTGCTGCTCTCCGCACCCTGCGACATCGAATGCTAGTATAACGTAGGATCAAACTACAGCGCTGAGACCGGTTTCCGGCTCTTCTGCGGCCTCTCCTGCTAACCCTGCCGCCTCTCCGCCCACCGGTTCTTTACTAAGCAAAGAACGAATTTCGTTTCGAAGCTTTGTTCCCTCTGTATCGCGCTTGACCGGGTGAACCGCGAGATACCCGTTTTGGACAATTTCCTCGGCGGTCCACTTGATTGGCGGTAGATATTGCAGCCAGGCCGGAACTTCGCCGTGGCTCGGGTCGTTGATGTCTATCAAGCTGTGGCCGACGAATTTCGCTCCCAGGGAAACAAGCGGGTCGTCCATTTTGACGTAGCAGCTTCCTTCGGCGGGCATCGAGTGCCAGAACCCTCTGCGTCCAAGCGCCCGAAACGTGTCGCCATGAAGGATATACAACGCGGCCAGAACGTGTTCACCCAGTTGGTAGCCGTGCAGGAGCGCTTTCGGAAGATATTTGAGGTAAAACGGAAATCCGAAGCGCCGGCGCTTTGTTTTCTGGTCCGTTCCAATCGGAAACAGATCCCGCAGCATAGTCCGCCACTGGGTTCCTTGATCGCGCTTTCCACCCTGGAGGGCGACACTGTAGGAACCGATGATTCCCGGCCCGAATTGGGCGAACTTCTTGCGAGCGAGTTCTACCAATCCTGGCCGAAGAACACAGGCATCCGGGTCCAGTTCGATAATCATCTCTATCTCGAGTTGGCGCTTCCAGAGAGATTCGTACGCCTGAAACATCGATACGGCGACGCCCAGATAGCCCTGCGGGTAAGTGTTACATTCCAGCAGGATGCGCGGCGCGTATTCTGCTGCAAACTGCGAGAGCGCGTCAAAGGTGCCGTCCGAGGTCGCATCATCCCGTATGAATGCGTAGGCGTCCGGGTACAAGCGAAGGCAATGAGACAGAGTGTCCGTCGCGATCTGCGCTTCGCCGGGACCCACCAACATTAAGAAAGCAATCATTCCGGGCCTCTCTACAGCGAGGAGTCACGGTGAGGATCGGGATGGCACCCGCACCTCGCGATGAATAATTATCGAGTGCTAGTATAACGTAAGGCTACGTTTCTCTACCCAACCGGATTCGGACCGCGATGGAGAAGTCCTGGAAGGTCCCGGCTCTTTCAGGAACAAAAGAAGAGACGAAGGTTTCCGTTCTGCAACAAACTTTGCAGCCACCGGTCTAGTTCTTTTGCTGGATCTGGCGCGGTCTCGAATACTACGACTAAGTGGCGGCTTCATCCGTCTAACAGATAGGTGTTCATGCGTCCCGCGGCTTCCAGTTCCCGAAAGCGCTCCCGCAAACGGGATCTTCACGAAATTGAGGACTCCCCCAAGAGGATTCTTGTCATCGGCGGAACCCAGTTTATAGGCAAGTTGCTGGTCCAGGAACTGCTTCGGCAGCATCACGAAATCCACATTCTGCACCGCAAGCCGCGGCACGGGTTCGGTAAACGGGTTCACAATCTGGTAGCAGACCGGAACGATGCTGCCAGCATCCGGAAAGCCGTGGGCGCCACCCGGTTCGACACCGTTTTCGACAACGCCTACGATTGGGAGCGCGGGACCACCGGCGAGCAGGTGGAGGCGACCGCCCAGATTTTTGACGGTAAGATCGGGCGCTACATCTTTATGTCCAGCGTGGCGGCCTATGGCGACGGCCTGAACCATCACGAAGGGGACGCGCTGGCGCCGGACGACCACCCCAACGCGTATGCCCGTAACAAAGCGATGAGCGAGCGGGCGCTGTTCCGCATGCATCAGCGAACGGGCTTTCCCATCGTGACGCTGCGCCCGCCTTTCGTCTATGGGCCCGGCAGCCCCTATTATCGTGAGGCCTTTTTCTGGGATCGTCTGCGAGCGGGCAGACCCATCATCCTGCCGAGCGAAGGCCACCGGCTAATGCAGTTCATCTACGTCAAGGACCTGGTGGAACTCGGCATCCGCGTCATGGAAGTTCGTAATTCCGTCGGCCATGCCTTCAACGCGGCCAACCCGCGCGCCGTCACCCAACATGAACTGTTGCTCGATCTGGCCCGGGCTGCCGGAACGAAAGAGCCGGAGCTGGTTCCGATTCCACGTGAGTGGATTGTTCGCGCCGGAGGGCAGGCAATCGGAGAGAAGCTGTACTTCGGGTACTACTATGACGTTCCGGCGATCACCGAGATCATCACCAAGGCCCAGCGCATGCTTGCCTTCAAACCGACCGATTTCGCCGTTGGGCTGAAGACCACTTATCGTTCTTACCTGCAAAAGCGCGCATATCCGAAACCGGACTTTGCTTTCGAAGACGAGCTGATCCACCGTTTCTCAGCTCTTGCCAATACCATTCGCACGGCATAAAGGCGGCCGGGATATCCTGTGTGCAGGACTCCAGAATGAAAACCACTTTGCTTTCCATCGCCCTCTTGTTGGGTACGTACACTGTCGCTCCCGCGTTTGCTTCGCAGGTCGGACAGGACATGAAAGATCTCGGCCACGACAGCAAGAACGCCGCCAAACACAGCACCGAAGCGACCAAGAAGGGCGTTAAGAAGGGCTGGCACAAGACCAAGAAGGGCGTTAAGAAGGGTGTCCATAAGGGCGCTTCCGAAACTGAAAAGGGCGCGAACAAGGTCAAAGACAAGACCGATACCAGCACCCAGCAATAATGCCGGCAGTAGCGCTGACCATCGCCGGATCTGACCCGAGCGGCGGCGCTGGTGTTCAGGCCGATCTTAAGACATTCCAGCGGTTTCGGGTGTACGGCGAAGCGGTTATCACGCTGATCACCGTTCAGAACACAAAAGGCGTTTCGCGAGTCGAAACGCTTCCTGCGGAACTGGTAGCCCAGCAGATCCAGGCCGTTCTGTCCGATATCCCCCCCGCTGCCGCCAAAACGGGCGCGCTCGGGACAGCCCAAGTGATCGAAGCGGTGGCGGATATTGCCGGTTCATTCCTCTTTCCGCTGGTCGTCGATCCCGTGATGATCAGCAAGCACGGTGCGCGTCTCATTTCGCCCGAAGGGGAGGAGGCGCTGAAAAGGAAGCTACTGCCACGCGCGTTTCTTCTTACGCCAAACATCCCGGAAGCCGAGACTCTGACCGGATTAACCATTCGAAACCCGAATGCGATGGAGCAGGCGGCGGAACGCCTGCTCGATTACGGCTGTAAAGCGGTTTTAATCAAAGGTGGTCATCTGGAGGGCGAACCTGTGGACGTGTTGCGCTGGCTTGGTCCGCCGTGTTCCTTTTCGGGCGTGCGGGTCAATACGCGGCATACGCACGGAACCGGGTGCACCTATTCGGCTGCTATCACCGCTGGTCTTGCTTTGGGCAAGCCGTTACCTGAGGCGATCTCGGATGCAAAACAATTTCTTCAACTTGCCATTGAGCAGGCGCCCGGACTCGGCCACGGCTGCGGACCGCTCAATCATCTGGTTGAAGCACGGCCTGTGTCATAATCTTACCAGAGTCTTACCTGTGGAAACTACACGGCTCTCAACAAAGGGCCAGATTATCCTGCCCAAGAATATACGCGCCTCCCGGGCCTGGAGACCCGGCACTGAATTCACTATCGAGGAAACAGACGATGGTATTCTGCTGCGTCCGGCGGCCCGGTTCCCGGAAACGGAGCTTGGAAACGTGGCCGGCTGCTTACGGTCTAAGCGAAAGCCGAAAGCAGCCACGCAAACGCGTATCGCCATTGAACGCGAGGTGATGCGGCGTCATGACCGCGGTCGATACTAACGTATTGGTACGCCTGCTAACCGAAGACGATCCCCGGGAGGCCGCGGCCGCGCGGTCTCTGTTTGCGTCTGTGCCAATCTGGATTGCAAAAACGGTATTGCTTGAAACGGGCTGGGTTCTGCGCAGCCTGTACGGATTTGACGAAAGTGCAATCCGCGATGCGTTCATCAAATTGCTCGGCCTTAGCAATGTTCATGCTGAGGATGAACCTTCCGTTGCAGAGGCGCTTGCACTTTCGCGCCATGGAATTGAGTTGGCCGACGCGATGCACTTAACTAGCAGGCCGTCCGGTGCTGCCTTTATCTCCTTCGATCAAGCTTTCGTTCGCCGGGCCAAGCGTGCAGGTGCAATCGGGGTTTCAAGCATTCCCGCGAAAACGTAGGACTTGAAAACTTAATTTGTGGAGGCTGCCGCACTCCCCTTCAGATACCGGTCAAACCACTCGATCGTCCGCCGCATGGCGTCAATCTGGTTTTCGCGCTTTGCAAAGCCATGTCCTTCGTTCGGATAATAGTGCGCGGCAACCGTCCTGCCTTCCTGTTTGAGAATGGAAACCACCTGTTCAGCCTCCTCTTTGGGAACGCGGATGTCATTATCGCCCTGTAAAACCAGAAGCGGAGCTTTCTCGTTTCGGATATATGTTATCGGCGAATCTTCTTCATAGATTTTGCGATCCTTGACCGGATCACCCAGCAGGGATTGTTCATATTGCTGTAGCAAAGGATCTTCGTGCTCCAGCATCGTTAGCCAATTGATGATGCCGTATTCCTCTACCGCCGCAGCCCAGACATCGGGCGTTTTGCCGATCGCCATGAGCGTCATGTAGCCGCCGTAAGATCCTCCCGTAATGCCGATTTTCTTCGAATTGACGTAGCCCGTATCCACCAGGAAGTGCGCCGCGTACACTTCGTCCTGCAAGTCGCCGCCGCCGAGGTCTTTCTTGTTTGCCTCCTGGAACGCCATACCGTAACCTGTAGAGCCGCGCACATTTGGAGCGATACACACGTAGCCACGCGAGGCCAGGGCCGCGGCATCACGGTTGAAGTAGTCTACCGTTTGCCCGGTAGGGCCGCCGTGGGGCAGCACCACTCCGGGCGCCGTTCCATCGCGCCGCAGATTGAAAGGAATCCAGACGAACGCGCTGATTGTCTTTCCGTCGAAACTCTTGTAGTGAACAAGCTGCGAGGCCGGTAATTTCGAGGGATTGAGATCCGCAATTGCGGAATAGGTAAGCTGGACCGGCTTCTTCGATTGCAAATCATAAACCCACAAATCGGATGGCTGCTGCGAACTCTGGTGACCTATCAGTAGACGGTCTCCTTGCGGCGAGAACGGCGTCGGATTTCCGGTGAAATAGGTCAATCCTTGCGGAAAGGGAAGCCTGTCACGGCTGTGCGATTCGCGGTCGGCGAGATATATCTCAGTGCGGCCATCCTGGTTGACCAAATATGTAAATCCGGTCCCGTCCGGAGCAAAGCTTCCAGCCTCCGCGTCCCATTGCGTATCGGTGACCGGCGTTGTTTTTTTGCTGGCGATATCCAGCAGTTCCACGTTGTTGTAGCCGGTTTTGTTCGATGTGATGAGCAAGGTGCGGCCATCCTTCGAAAGGGACGAAGCCGCGTACACGATCTTGCCCTGATGCGGCGTGAGATTCTCTTTGGAGCCGGTCTTTACATCGATCCGGTAAACGTCGGCGTCTGTGCCGCCGACATAAGCCCGATCTGCGTAGATCGCGTTCCCATCGGAACTCCAGGACACAAAGCCCCAGACGTGATCTTTCGCCTGCTCGTTGGTAACATTCCGGACGCTATGGGTCCCCCAATCCAGTACCGCGATATCAGGCGTGGGCGCCGTCTTTGGCTTCCAGGAAATGGCAAGCGCTTTGCCGTCCGGTGAGAATTCCGGCGATGTTTCGGAAATACCTGCCGTGTTGGTCAGGTTCACAGCCTCGCCGCCCGCGCTTGGTATAGCGAAGATGTCGTAGATCTCTCCACCGCCGCGATCCTGCTGGTAGACGATCCATTTGCCATCGGGCGACCATACTGCAGCCCCCTGCCGGTCGTCGGATTGAGAAAGCTGAATGGGCCAGCCGCCGGAGGAGGCGACCTTCCACAGATTGTTGCGCCCCGTCAGATTCGTTGTGAACACGATCTGCTTGCCATCCGGAGACCACGAGGGGCCGCCGACATTGCGAGTAAAGAATAGATCGTCGATAGAAACAGGCGCCGCGCTGGGGTTCGAAGCGGAAGAAATGGATTTCGGATCGGTAATCTGCCGGTCATCCGGGCCGGAGACCGCCAGCAATGAGAATGCCGAGACCAGTATGAGGAGCACTCTTCTCACGAGCCGTTCCCTCCTGGCAGACAAGTATACTCAACCGCAACGAGCGCGCAGCTTCGCCTTGTATTCGCCTGGCGGGGGTGATATTCTGCCCTTGTGCCGCACAGCCTGCGGCCGGAGAACGTAATGGCTTTCAAAGAGGCGCTGCTGCCTGAATTCGATGAAGAAATGAAGAACACGCGAAAGATTTTGGAGCGAGTCCCAGAAGATAAGCTCGACTATAAACCGCACGAAAAGTCCATGTCGCTGGGGCGGCTCGCGAGTCACGTGGCCGAGCTGCCCGGCTGGACGGCGAATGTCATCGACCGGGAAGTTCTGGACATGCGATCGGGCCAGTACCAGCCATTTGTCGCCAAATCGCGGCAGGAGTTACTGGATACCTTCGATAAAAGCGTTTCAGAGGCGCGCAGCCGGATAGCCGGCTTGAGCGAGGCAGATCTGCAGAAGATCTGGACGTTCAAATTCGACGGAAATCCGGTCTTTTCCATGCCGCGGTCCCAGGTGCTGCGCAGCACGATGATGAACCACATCATTCACCATCGCGCGCAACTGGGCGTTTATCTCCGGCTGAACGACGTTGAAATTCCGGGCATGTACGGGCCCTCGGCCGATGAAATGAAATTGTGGGAGCCAAAGCCCGAAAAAGCAATGGCGTAGGTTAATACTTCGGGACGCTGGGGTCCACCTTGTCGCTCCACGCCAGAATCCCGCCGGTCATGTTGCGTGCGTGTTTGAACCCGCTTTGCTTCAGCAGATCGACGGCTTTCTGGCTCCGCGCGCCGCTCCTGCAGTGCGCGACGATATCGGCGTTCGGATCGAGTTCGTTCAGACGCTTCGGTAGCTCGCCGAGGGGGATCAGTTTCGCTCCTGGAATTCGAGCGATCTGATATTCGTGCGGCTCGCGTACGTCGATCAGAACAAAATCATCGCCGCGATCGAGCTTACGCTTCACTTCCTGCACGTCAATCACGCCTTCGGTTTGCACCGGCTGGGGCGGCGTTGGATGGATTCCGCAGAACTCCTGGTAATCGATGAGCTTCGTAACGGTCGGATGATCGCCGCAAACCGGGCAGTTGCGATCTCGCCGTAGTTTCAGCTCGCGAAAGCGCATACCCAGGGCGTCATACAGCAATAAACGACCTTTCAGCGGCTCGCCTACTCCAAGGATGAGCTTTACCGTCTCAGTGGCCTGAACCAGACCGATCATTCCAGGGAGAATACCCAGCACGCCGCCCTCGGCGCAACTTGGTACCAGGCCAGGAGGCGGCGGCTCCGGATAGAGACACCGGTAGCATGGTCCGTCCTCATACGCGAACACGGTCGCCTGTCCCTCGAAACGGAAGATGGAGCCGTAGACATTCGGCTTCTTGAGCAGTACGCAGGCATCGTTCACCAGATAGCGGGTAGGAAAGTTATCGGTCCCATCCACCACGATGTCGTAGTCTTTCAGAATCTCGAGCGCATTCTCGCTCGATAGACTCGTATCGAATTTGTCGATCCGGATATTGGGATTGATGTCGCGCATACTGTCGGCGGCGGAATCCAATTTTTTCCGCCCGATGTCGTGCGTGCCGTGGATCACCTGCCGCTGCAGATTGGAGGTATCTACTACGTCGAAGTCTACGACGCCAATCCGGCCGACGCCCGCGGCAGCCAGGTAGAGCCCGAGCGGCGCACCAAGGCCCCCCGCTCCGATCATCACGACTTTTGCCTGTTTCAGTTTGAGCTGGCCTTCCATGCCCACTTCAGGCACAATCAGGTGACGGCTGTAGCGCGCAATCTCTTCGTTGGTCAAGGTCGCCGCTTCCGGTTCCGCAACGCCCACCGATCCTCCTGCGATGCTCGGCACAATGGAGATGGTTTCGTTACCCTCAAGCGGCGTCGCGTCCCTTTTCAGATACCGAATGTCTTCGTCGTTCACGTAGACGTTTACGAAGCTGCGAAGCTTGCCCTGGTCGTTGAACAGGTTCTTCTTGATATTGGGGTACTGCGCCGTAAGCTGATTCAATGCATCCGCCACGGTGCCCCCCTTCACCTCGACAGAATCTTTTTGCTCTGTAAACTGTCTCAAAGCTGTTGGGATCAGGATTTTTGCCATTTCAATTCCTCACGATCTGCCCGCGTCTGGTCGGCATCCGGTAGAAAGCTGTTCGCGTGCGCGAATTTTCCATTCTGGATGGATAACACAACGAATGAGTACCACGGGCACGAATTCTGCAAATCAGTCTGTGAAAAATAGGCGTCACAATCCGGGTGCGAATGAAAGATGCCAATCAGGTCGAGCCCGCGCGATCGCGCCGCTTTGTCCGCCTCCAGCAGATCCTCCGGATGAAGCTCATAGCGCGCGGCTTTCTCGCCCGAGTAGGCGTTTTCTAGCGGTATCGCCTCGGTCACTAATTTCTTATCACCCAGGATCCGGCCCAGCATCGCTCCGCAGCACTCATTGGGATACGTGCGCTCCGCGTGCAGGACCATGGTGTGCCACGGCTTCGATTCAATCTCAATCATTCCAGAAAGATTCGCTCAGATACTTCTGCCCACCGTCGCAAAGGATGGTGACGACCATCCCGCTCCGACCCTCTTTAGATACTTCTTCGGCCACGCGGGTCGCAGCCAGAACGTTCGCGGCGGCAGAGATCCCCACCAACAGGCCTTCGTGCGCCAACCTGCGGGCTGTCGTGTAGGCATCCTCCGTCTCAATCCAGAGATTATCGTCGGCCAGAGTGGGATCGTAAATCCCGGGCTTGATGGATGTCGGCATGTGTTTAGTTCCCTCCAGCCCATGCAGCGGGGAGGCCGGCTGAACCGAGATGCAGCGCACTTCCGGCAGATCGTGACGCAGCCGCCGTGTTACGCCCGTAAACGTTCCTGTAGTTCCAAGAGCTGTAACAAAGTGTGTGATGCGTCCGGCCGTCTGCTCGATGATCTCGGGGCCGGTCGTTTCATAGTGTGCCTGCCAGTTGGCCGGATTACTATATTGGTCCGGATAAAAATACGTTTCCGGATCCTGCTCGTAAATCCCTTGACAGACGCGAAACGCCCCGTCCGATCCCTCGCCGGGATCTGTCAGCACCAGCTCGGCACCATACGCCCGCAAAATCTGTTTCCGCTCCGGCGAAGCATTCGCCGGGAGGCAGAGCTTCACGGGATATCCCTTGGCCGCGCAAATCATCGCATACGCAATGCCGGTGTTGCCGCTGGTCGAATCCAGCAGAGTCTTGCCCGGAACCAACTGGCCGTTCTGCTCGCCTTTGCGAATCATATTCAAGGCGGGGCGGTCTTTTACCGACCCTCCCGGATTGAAGAATTCGGCTTTGGCGAACACGCGAACTTCGCCGCGCCGGGCCAGCCGGATCTCCAGCAGCGGGGTATTGCCGATACGGTCTAGTAGAGTCGATTGGATCAGGCGCTCGGCAACGGCAGGCATCTGCTTCTAGTGTAAGTCTATGGCCTTTGGGGAGAAAACCTCCTCATGCCAAGCGGCTCGCAAAATCTCAGTTCTCCTCAAGTTTCCGGGATGATGCTTACCCGTTGCGATAAATCAATCCAGATTGACCTACTCCATACATGACGGCAACGCAGATGAAAGGAAAGCTCGCGGTTGCACGGTCGCACTATGAGCGGCTAAGCGATCGGCCGGAGTTCACGGCTCCGGCCTTTCAATCCTGCTTGCCCGAGGAGGTGATTCTTATGCACCTCTGGGTGAAGGTGGTTTCGATCTTGGGGACCATCGTACTGAAATTGCGGTGGAAACGCCGTTAGTTTCAGTCGAAAGGCGGCAGACTAGCACTCCGCCGTCTTTCTTCACTCAAAGTAGCATAATTCAGGCTACCCCGTATTCACAGCATCGAGAACCAAGTTGGAACATGGTTTATTCCCTCAGCTCTCAATTGTCCCCGTGGAGCGATGCGAGCGGTATCCTTTTTCCCACAACCGATTCGTACGCGCCCAGGTTCGCCGAAACGCGGCCCGAATAGAGCTGAAACCAGGTCTTACCTTCGGTCAGAAGGTTTTCCACTGAATAGTAGTCCATCACCGGAAGATCGATCGTCACGTGCGTGTCCCGGCCCCAGGTACACAATGTTCGCGCCCAGATCGGCGATGTGCTGCTTCAAGCCGGGGATTGCGCCGCGCAAGGTTCCTTCCGGGCTGAAAGCATTCAGCCACAGCTCATAGATCGTGCTTTTGTACAGCCAATCCGGAACCGGCCTCGCCTGGCGGGATCCAAACGAGAGGCCTTGTCCAAGCGACGAGGCGACAGTGAACAGAACAAGCGGCGGCAGGCTCGCGATTCTTCGCATGACTTTAGATTCTTACAAGCATCTTTATCGCGTCTTCACAATCGGGCGCACAATCGTACGGCTCGCTTCGATCAGCGCAGGATATTCAAGCTGTAGTACCGCCGTCGACTCAAGCTTGAGCCGCCGTATATCCCATAAGCCGAAACTGGCCCACATGGGTTCGTAATAGGACCACCAGCGCACGCCGGACCACTGTCTTTGTTTGTAAATGCGCCTTGCCCATGCGCGGCTTCGCGCGTAATCACGCGTTACCACCTCGGAGGGACGAAGCTTGAGCTTGAGCAATTGCCGGGCATCATCCAGATCGCAGATCGCTTCGCCGGCAGGCAACTCATATCGGGCGATCGCACGTATACTTCCAGGCAAGCTGGAACTGCCTTCCAGCATAGCCGCGGTCCATACAGGAAAGCGTCCAAAGGCCTCAGCAATTGCGCCTGCTGCGGCATCGCTCAAATAAAGAGTTGCATAGAGTTCGGGATTGTCAATGCGCCCGCCGCCCCGTCCCGGCATGTAAAGCGCACCCCCAGGGGCATCGTCCGGAGTTGATTCCAGATAGGGGAAGACCCTATAGAGCGCCGGCACGCTACGTCAGGCGTACGCGCCTTGAGCAATCCCGTCAATGGCCCTGATCACGGGAGATGCTCCTTCCATCGAGAGCACATCGATCGGCCGCGCTCCTCCGAGCAAAGGCTCTGAGCCGACCAGCCACATTGCCGCTGCCTGACGACTGTAGACACGCAGGATGCGAACAAGCACGTCGTGCAAATCGACGATCCGCCTGCCCATTTCGATGCCGATTGCCTCTTTTCCCGCCATCCACCGCGAGACCTGAGCGCGGTCGGCGTCCAGCAGCCGGGCCGCCGCATTCGTACCCAGCGCTTCCACTACTCGCGCCAGTAAGGGTCTTGCATCGGCCAGGGCATCGGCGGGCGGCCGAAGCACCACGTTTGCCGCCGCTGGAGCCCAGCTACCAGGCCTTCCTTTTAGCGCTGCCATATATTATCCAGCATAACTCAACACATTCTGTTGAGCTTGATCGAGACAAGTCTCGGCCTTGCGTGTTCCGTTGAGCGTGCTCATCTGCACAGAAACGATATAGTAGCTCTGACCATAATGATCATCCGCCCAATCCTCCCGGCAGTTGTCCTCGCCGTGCTTTCAGTCGCCGCGCCGCTCGCCAAAGCCGAAGTCCGGCTTCCGCAAATACTCGACAGCCACATGGTCGTCCAGCGCGACCGTCCCATCCACATCTGGGGATGGTCGGACCCGGGTGAGAACGTGTCGGTTGTGTTTGAGAACGCGACCCGAACCACCGCCGGAGATGAGTTGGGCCGTTGGAGCGTTTATCTGCCGCCGCAACCGGCGGGAGGGCCCTTCCGGATCACGATCAGCGCCAGCAATCGCATTGTGCTGGATGACGTTCTGATCGGCGATGTCTGGTTCGCTTCCGGCCAGTCGAATATGGAGATGCCGCTCAGAGGCTTCCCTTCATCGGCCTCGGTGAACAATTCCGCAGACGAGATTGCGCATGCCAATCACCCGGATATCAGGCTGCTGCATATCGGCCGCAAAGCCTCCAGTTTTCCACTCAAGGATTACGTCCCGGAAGGCCGCCACCAGGATCCCGGAACGTCGCAGTCCTGGACGGCGTGCACACCCGAGGCGGCTGCCGGATTTTCGGCTGTCGCCTACTTCTTTGGGCGCGATCTCGCTTCAAAGGAGCATGTTCCGATCGGCCTCATCGATTCGACTTGGGGCGGCACACCCGCCGAGGCGTGGACGAGTCTGGACGGACTTGCCGCGGACCCGGGGCTCATGCCGGTTTTCGCCGCCCGCGCGCACATGATGGATGAGCAAGCGGAATTGCCGCTGCTGATCGAGAGCGAAAACCGGGCCGATGCGGCGGCGCGAAGCGCGAACCGAACTCCGGAAAAACATCCGTGGCGTCCCGATCCGGACTCCTGGGCTCCGGCCTGGCTATTCAATGGCATGGTGGCTCCGGCACTCGATTTTCCCATTAAGGGAGTCATCTGGTATCAGGGCGAATCAAACGCCGATCCCGAACGCGCGCCGCTTTACGAGAGAGTCTTTCCAGCCCTCATCACCGACTGGCGCACGCACTGGCAGGAAGGGAATTTTCCGTTCCTGTTCGTTCAAATCGCCAACTTCAATGCAGGAAAGGAACAGACCTGGCCCATTGTTCGCGAAGCCCAGCGGCGGGCGCTCTCTCTGGCGAACACCGCGATGGCCGTCACGATCGACATCGGAAATCCCGATAATGTGCATCCGTCGGACAAACAGACCGTTGGCGCGCGGCTCGCGCTGGCGGCCCGCGCGCGCACATACGGCGAGGACATCGAATACTCCGGTCCCCTCTTCCGGCAGGCAAGTGCGGAGCCCGCCGGCCTGCGCGTCTGGTTCGATCATGCTGCCAAAGGCCTTGTGGCGAAGGGCGGCGCGCTCGAAGGTTTTGAAATCGCCGGCGACGATTGTCACTTCATCGCCGCCACTGCTACTATCGATGGCGCGAGCGTGTTGGTTGCCAACGCGCAAGTGGCACATCCGAAATACGTTCGCTATGGGTGGAGCAACGCGCCGGTAGTGAACTTATATAATTCCGCCGGTCTCCCGGCCTCGCCCTTTACGTCCGAAGAGACGATCCCGGCTTACTAGGTGAGACCCTTTATCTTTTTTCTCGTATCATCGCTAGCCTTGGCGGGCTGTTCGAGAAGAAAGACCATTGACCGGAATGAGGCACGCTCTGAAATCAGATCGGCTCTTTCATTCGCCGCGGAGTCCGAGATTTTCATCGATTTCGTGCGCCGCGGGCAAGCGACGCGCCAATACGCAGAGGGGCACGCCGCCTACCTGGAAGATGCCGTAAAGCGATCTGCGAAAGAACTCGAGCAGGAGGTTCCGGAACCAGGTACGGAGAAGGCAGTCCGCGAGTGCAGAACGCAGCTAAACTCACTGGCTCGTGAGTTGTCCCAGGTTCCCGCCGCAATCAAGGAAGACGATGCGCTGGCCGCATCCAGGGACAGGATAGCCGAAGTCCGCAAAGCCTTGGAAGCCGCGCAAACCGGCTTATGAACAAGCTGCTCGGCATCACGCTGGGAATCATGACCGCGCTGGGCGGGTTCGTCGATCTCGGCCAAATTGTGTTCACCATGCAGGCTGGAGCTTTGTTTGGATACCAGCTGATGTGGACCGTCGTACTCGGCACTGCCGCGATCATCGTTTACATGGAAATGTGTGGAAGGATCGCGGTGGTTGCGAAAGAGCCCGTTTTCGCGGTCGTTCGCAACCGCCTGGGTTTTCGGCTGGGAGTTGTCACCCTGATTGCGTCGAACCTCCTGAATGTGATCACGTGCGCGGCGGAATTGGGCGGAATCGCGATTGTGCTGCATTTGCTTACCGGTTGGCCGGAGAAAATACTGTTGATCGTCACAACCGTTGTCTTTGCGGCAATTGTCTTTCTCTTCCGGTTCCAGTGGATTGAACGGACCTTCGGCCTCTGGGGCCTGGTGATGATTGTATTCGCCGTTTCGGCGGTTGCTCTCCATCCGGACTGGAGCCAGGTAGCCCGAGGCCTTGTGCCGGCAATCAGCCACGCAGGTACCAAGCAGAATTTGCTCTACGCCTATTTCGCTGTCGGAATGTTTAGCGCCTTGCTCATGGAGTATGAAGTGCATTTTTATTCTTCGGGCGCAATGGAAGAAGACTGGACCGTGAAGGATCTCGGTGAGAACTTCATGGTGGCATCCCTCGGGTCTATATTGGGAGCCGTGCTCACGGCGGCCTTACTGGTATTGGGAGTGCTCGTCTTCCTTCCCCGCGGTATTTTTCCGGAAATGCTAAGCACTACCGCTATGGCCGGCGCGCTCTCGTTTGGTCGTAAGGCGCTGGTGCTGGCGCTGCTGGGAACCATGGCCTGTCTGGCAGGAGCGGCCATCGAAACGGCGCTCTCCGGCGCCTATAACTTGTGCCAGTTCTTCAATCTGGCCTGGGGAAAGAATCGGCCGCCGAAATCGGTCCCTGTATACACGGCAATGTGGTTGGGAATGTTTACCGTCGCTCTGCTCATCGCTTCAACAGGATTGCGGCCGTTGCAATTAGTGGATATCTCGATCATCTTCGGCATGGCAATCATGCCGCTGACTTACTATCCCATTCTGAGAGTAGCGGCGGATAAGAATGTAATGGGAAAGCATGTGAACAGCAGGGCCGATACGATCGTCGGGATGCTCTTTCTGGCTATCATCGCCGTTGCCGCGGTGGCCGCAATACCACTGATGATAGTTACTCATTCAGGGAGACCTTGATAAGCGCCGCTAACCCGGGAATGAGACACTAAACGCTTTAGATGGTGAACTTGTTGCGGCCATTCGCAAAAGCTGACAGGCGGATGCGATGAGCGCGGAGCCTTCTTGGGTCGCTCTCTCGGACGAGGAACTACTGAAACTTCGCATTTGCGACCTGCACGTGCGAATAGAGGGCAGCGAGTTGGAACCGTGCGTCGCGCGAGTGTTCGCAGAGATCGAAGAGCGCGGACTGCCCCTGAAGCCTCCGGCTTACCTGGGCGATGAGTGGTTTTCGCCTGCCGGCTCGCCGCTGATCGCGATGCCGTTCTTCCTGGCGCATCCACGCCTGAAGCAGTTGGAGCTTCATCAGATGCTCGAAGTAGAAGGCGGGACCGAGGAGTGGTGTTTGCAATTGCTCCGGCACGAATGCGGTCACGCCTATGATCACGCCTACGGATTTTCAAGGCGCGAGCGATGGGTCCAGGTATTTGGGAGTCCCGATATCGATTATGACCCGGATGCGTATCGCCCGCGTCCATACAGCAGGAGCTTTGTCCGGCATCTGCCGAACTGGTATGCGCAAGCGCACCCGGATGAGGACTTCGCGGAGACGTTCGCAGTCTGGCTTACTCTGAAGCCGGAAGAATGGCGTCTGCAATACCGCGAATGGAAGGCTCTGGAGAAGCTGGAGTATGTTGCGACCCTGATGCAGGAAATCCGCGAAGCGCCTTCGTCAATGCCGGCTGCAACAAAAACTCGCGGACGGATATCGGAAGCCAGCCGGTTACGCCGCACTCTGGAAAAATACTATGCGGCGAAGCGCAAATTGTTTGCGCAGGATTTTCCGGACGTCTACGACTCCGACCTCCGGGCTATTTTCGAAAAAGGAGATTTCGGTGAGGAAAGCGCTGCTCAAATCATGCGCCGCGTGCAGTACCGGCTGTCAGCCGCGATTGTACGCTGGACCGGCCAGCACAAGTATGTCGTTGACAGGCTGGTGCGGAGTTTGATTACGCGGGCGAACGAATTGAAGCTGCGCGCGCCGCGCGACCAGGCCATGCTGATGATTGAGCTGGCGGCGTATCTGTCTTCTCTGGTGACGAATCATCTCCACACCGGGAAGTTCAAGAGGTTCGTTTAAAGCATGAAGGTGCTTGTTCTGTTCGACTTGCCTCGGCCGGTAAACCCGGACAAGGCGTTCACGCCGGAGATCTTGCGCGAGAAACAAGACCGGCCGACCGAAGCGGATGTCATTACCTGTCTCGAAGGCCTGGGTCACGAAGTCGGCACACTGGCTGTTTATGACAGTCTTTCCGACGTAGTGCAGAAGATCGTCAACTTCGCGCCCGATGTTGTCTTCAACTTGTGCGAATCGTTTTTCAACGACCGGGCCAAGGAGCCGAACATTCCCGCGCTGCTTGAGCTTATGCGCGTCCGCTATACGGGCGCCGGGCCCGAAGCGCTGATGCTGAGCAAGGATAAGGTACTCGCCAAGACCATTCTGATTTACCATCACATCCGCGTTCCGCGTTTTCTTCTGTCCAGAAAGGGGCGGCCTCTTCGCCGGCTGGCGAAGTTCAAGTTTCCCGCTTTCGTGAAGCCGTCGGGAGAAGAGTCCTCCGACGGAATTGCGAAGGCCTCTTTCGCCCGAAATGAAGAGGAGGCTCTCGACCGGGCGCGCTTCGTTCACGAAAGCCTGGGCTGTGACGCGATGATCGAAGAATACATCGAAGGCCGTGAGCTATACGTCAGCGTCCTCGGCGATAGGAGAGTGACCGTTTTCCCCCCGCGCGAACTGTTCTTCGGCCGCATGCCGGAGAGCGAACCCCGGTTTGCAACGTTCAAAGCGAAGTGGGATGGCGCCTACCGCGCCAACTGGGGAATCCACAACGGCCCTGCCGCGGTCTTTCCCGACGGCGTCGAAAAGAAAGTTATAAATCTCGCTCGCCGCGTGTATACACTTTTGAAGATTCAGGGTCTTGGGCGCGTGGATTTACGGCTTACCCCAGGCGGCGAGCTGGTGTTCATCGAGGCTAACCCCAATCCCTCATTGGAATCAGAAGACGACTTCGCGCAATCCGCCGCTGCAGCGGGCATCACTTATCCGGCGCTGATTCAAAGAATTCTCGATTCGGCGCGGTGTTGAGGGCGCGGGCGTAGCGGCAGCGTATCCTGAGAATCGGGATGCCTGAAATTTCCCGCGAGAACCGCTCGAACGTATCCCGTAGGGAATTTGTAACCTCAGCGGCGCCCGTCTTGGCGGCTTCTTCCGCGCTGGCCGCCGAATCGTCACTTACTGCTCCCAATATCGTGATCGTCATCGCGGATCAGGTGCGCCGGGATGCCGTGAGCGCGTACGGTCTGAATCCCGTTCAGCTCACGCCCAATCTGGATGCCATGGCGAGCCGCGGCACGCTGTTTCGAAACATGTTTACGAATCAGCCGCTGTGCAGCCCCTCCCGCGCCTGCCTGTTCACCGGCCAGTATCCGGCACGCAACGGAGTATGGCGCAATACCGGCAATGGCGTCGCGCTCAATCCAACTGCCACGACGCTCGCCACAGAATGCCGGAAGGCGGGATTCTCCGCGAACTACATCGGCAAATGGCACTTAGCCGAAGGTACGCACGGACCGGTTTCAGCGCAGGAGCGCGGAGGATTTCTAAATCTGTGGCAGGCTTCGAACGAGCTTGAGCTGACCTCGCATCCTTTCGAGGGCGATCTTTACGATTCGGACGGCCGCGCCATCCACTTTCAGAACGAATACCGCGTAGGTTTTTTAACCCGGCTGGCCACTGATTTCCTCGGCCGCGTCACCACGTCCACGCCCTTTCTGCTGGTCGTTTCCTATCTCGAGCCGCATCATCAGAACGACGAGAAGCGTTTTGTGGCGCCGCCCGGATATGCCGAGCGCTATCGGAATCCCGCCGTACCCGAAGATCTGCGCCACCTCCCCGGTACCTGGCAGCAACATTTGCCTTCTTACTACGGCTGCATCCGGAGCGTCGATGAAGGCTTTGGCAGGATCCGCGATGAACTGACTCGCAGAAGACTCGACAAACGGACAATACTCGTCTTTGTAAGCGATCACGGATGCCATTTCATGACGCGCAACACGGAATACAAACGCAGCGCGCATGACGCGTCAATCCGCATTCCCCTGCTGATCGAAGGGCCCGGATTCGAAGGCGGTCGCGAGGTGCGCCACTTCACCAGGATGATCGACCTGACCCCCACATTGCTCGACGCAGTTGGTCTGGCGGTTCCCTCTTCCATGCAGGGCCGCAGTGCCATGCCTCTCGTCGCCGGAAAGTCCGATAACTGGCAGGAGGAAGTGTTCATCCAATTGTCGGAGTTCTGGACGGGACGCGCGCTGCGAACTCCTCAATGGACGTATGCCGCAGTGGCTCCGCGCGAGGAAGGCGGCTATCGACCGATGCGCTCCGCCCCGCGCTATTTCTCTTTTCAGCTTTACGATAACTATGCCGATCCTTATCAGCTTGTCAATCTGGCCGGCAGGCGGGAGACGCTGGAGATCGAGAAGGATTTGCGCGAGAGGTTGGCGGCTGCAATGCGAGCCGCGGGCGACCAGGCCGCGGAATTGGCCGCCTGCCCGTATCCGTATGCGTAAATCCTGGAAGGAAATCGAGCCACACGGCAAGGCCCGTCCGTGCTGCGTGCCGCGCGAAGAGCGCGCACCA
The DNA here is from genome assembly GCA_025980435.1 of Bryobacteraceae bacterium. Taxonomy (GTDB): domain Bacteria; phylum Acidobacteriota; class Terriglobia; order Bryobacterales; family Bryobacteraceae; genus Bog-105. The sequence goes on along the minus strand of JAICXK010000025.1, from coordinate 11,895 downwards.
TTGCCTAAGCCATCCCGCGGCGCCTCCGCGCAACGCGTGACCGCAACAGGCGGTTCGACGGCGGGGATGATCCGCCTGGATGGAGGGTCGTTTCTCATGGGATCCGAGATACCCGAGGGATTCGCCGCCGACGGCGAGGGGCCCATCCGAAAGATACGCGTCGATCCGTTCTACATCGACCGGCTTCCGGTGACGAACCTGGCTTTTGCCGAATTCGTCGAACGGACCGGTTACCGGACCGAAGCCGAGCGCTTCGGCTGGTCGTTCGTTTTTCGGGGTCACATCCCCGCGGATCAATACAAGCGGCTGGTGGAGGATACCGTACTCGCCGCGTCCTGGTGGTGCAAGGTGCGCCGCGCGGACTGGCTTCATCCGGAAGGGCCGCATTCGAATATCGCGAGCCGCGATCATTACCCGGTGGTTCACGTTTCCTGGAATGACGCCACGGCGTTCGCCGACTGGGCGGGCAAGCGTCTGCCCACCGAAGCGGAATGGGAATATGCCGCGCGGGGCGGACTCGAACAAAAGCTGTATCCCTGGGGCGACGATCTGACGCCGGACGGGCGGCACATGTGCAATATATGGCAGGGCGAATTTCCAATAACCGATACAGCCGAGGACGGCTACTCTGCCCCTGCCCCAGCCGACGCCTTCCCGCCCAATGGCTACGGCCTTTACACCATCACCGGCAATGTATGGGAGTGGTGCGCCGATTGGTTCCATCCCGTATTTCACACCAGGGACACGCGCGTGAATCCACTTGGTCCCGAGCAAGGCTCCGCCAGAGTCATCAAGGGCGGATCGTATCTGTGCCACGCATCGTATTGCAATCGTTACCGGGTTGCAGCGCGAACCGCCAACACGCCCGACAGCACCACTACCAATATGGGCTTCCGCTGTGTCAGGGATGTGTGATAGACGGCGGAGGACAACCCGCTAAATTAAATTGGCGAGCCGGCTCTTCTGTCTGCCTTCTGCATCAAAGTTGTCCGGATCCAGCCAGCGCTCGAGCGCGGCCTTCCGCGCCGGCCACTCCGAGTCGAGCATCGAAAACCATGCCGTATCGCGATTCCGTCCTTTGATAATCATGTGCTGCCGGAAAATACCTTCGAATGTAAACCCCAGCCGCAGCGCAGCCTGCCGGGAGCGAACATGCAGGGCGTTGCACTTCCATTCATAGCGCCGGTAGCGCAGATCTTCAAAGACATGGCGCGCCATCAGGAACATGGCTTCCGTGGCGCCCGCGGTCCGCTGCAGCGCGGGTCCATACAGAATCGATCCCACCTCCAGGCAGCGGTGCGCCGGCTCGACCCGCAGATACGAGGCGTACCCCAGCGCGATTCCTGAGCGGGAATCGGTAATCGCAAAATAAAGCGGATCGTTCGAAGCGGCCTTCCGGGCCAACGATGCTTGAAAGGAGGCGCAATCCGCATAAGGTCCGTCCGACAGATAGGCCCAGAGGTCGTCGTGCTCCGCTCCGCCCGCTGCCTCCCAGAGCGCGGATCCATGTACGGTTGCGTCGAGCGGCTCCAACAAAACACAACGGCCCGCCAGGCGCACGCGGCTTGGCCTTTCGACACGTGCGGGTTGAACTTCAGGGCCGAGTGGCAGAGTCACGCGGCGCTTTACGAGGGCAGGTATTGCTTCAGCGGATCGAAGAACGCCTGCACAAAGGAGGTCGCTGTCTTCACGGCCTTCGATATGTTGCCATCCTGGACGCCGACCACGACGCGCACAAGCGAGGTATCGCTGCGATTGTAGCGAATGGCATCCGCCACGGTGTAAATCTTCGCAGAATATTCGCTCGCGATCACGCGATTTCGGGCTTGATACCAGTACAGCACCACACTCTGGTTTTGACCGCGCGCGACCACGTAACGGTTCACCTTAATGGGCGAAGGTTCCCCGCTAACCGGTATCTCGATCGTGCCTGATTGGGTTTGCGCCCATCCGCTGCCGGGAAGGCAGTTCTTAGGGGAATGCGGCGTCTTGCCGGTTTGTTGCGTCTCGAAGAAAGCCACGAACAGTGTCGCCATCTGTCCGGTGACTTGGTTCTCATAGACGCGGGACAGAATATCGTCGGCCTTCAAGACCTCCAATGTCTCCGGATCGAGCTGGCTTTCCTCTACCACGGACCAGTTGCTGTCCGGTATCGAGAACTGGGCCAGCGGACGATGCGCGGGCAGCTTTTCGGTTCGCGAGAAACCGTAAAAAACGGCAACCTGACCCAGCAGCACAACCGTAAGAATGCGAGCGCTCCGGGAACTCAGCCAATTCGCCATTCCTTAACCCTTCTTTGCTCTTTTGGCAACCCAGCTAATGACCTTATGGGTCACAATCAGCGCGACCAGGGCCACCACGAAGACAATGTAGCCTTCCGTTTCATGATAGATGCCGCTAGCCAGTTTCGTATTAAGCTCGGACAACAAGCCGGTTACGGCGACGCGAATTCCATTGGCCCCAATGGCAATTGGCACCGTCGCGACCAACAGCGCCCAGCGCATCCACACGCGCCGGTCCGCCCAATAGGCATAGACTAACGACAAAAATCCCAGCGACAGCAGCGAACGGATTCCGCTGCAGGCTTCCGCAATGTCCAGAGTCTGACTCGGGAGCTGAAGCGTATTGCCCGCCCGAAGCACCGGAATGCCCATGGCAGTAATCAGGACTTCGCCGAGTTGGCTTGCCAGCATCTGTAGTTTGAGCGTGAGTTGCGCGTAGATGATGGCTGGAATCGGAATCATAAACAGCAGCAGAACCAGCGGGAAGGCCAGCGCCTTCACCCAGCGCGTGCCGCCCAGATAGAGAATCACGCCTACCAGGGCGATGATGAATGCCAATCGGGCGGTAAAGAGTTCGGCTCCGAGCGTCGCGACCAAGGACTCACAGGCGGCGAAGATAACGAGAAACAGTCCCCAGCCGTTGGGTTTACGTGGGATGGCAAGTAGCGTGTCGCGGCGCTGCCAGGCAATAAACCCGGCGACAATCGGCACAAAAAAACCGTGCCCCATGTTTTCGTCCGTGGCCCATTGCACGGCCATCCGATACAGGATCGGGGCGTAACAGACGATCAGGAGCGCGCCGAACCACGCGACGGGCTGCCAGGCGATCTTGGCCTTCGCCGGAAGTTGCGTCGGCGGGGCTGCGGGCACACTTGCCATGGAGGGACCGAGGTCACTTCTAGTTAATCACAAAGCATGCGAGGCAACCAGCGTCCGGCGGGGTCGGATTTATCCGCAAATGCTGGTGTCCATTGGCCCAACGGAGCGAACTATCAATCCCCGACTGCGTAGGGAGTCTGAGGCAATTCTTCATCCATGCTGTACCTCGAAGAGCGGCCGCGCCCACGATGCGAACCCGGCCATTCCAGACGCAGGTCCTGGCAGACCTCGTCCAGCATGTCGATGCTGGCGGCACGCTGCTCCATGGCGAAGGCCGTCACCAGCAGGTTATCGCAGAGCAGATTGATGAGGCGCGGAATACCCCGGGAACGCCGGGCCACTTCCTCCAACACCTCGGGAGAGAAGACGCTCTGCCGGGTCATACCGGCGTGCGCCAACCGGGTCTCGACGTAAGCCGCGCACTCATCCGCGGTGAGCGGATTCAAGGTACAGCGGAGCACAACTCGCTGCTTCAACTGTCTCAGATTCGGCGCATCCAGCTTCCGGTCGAGCTCAGGCTGTCCGGCAAGAATGATCTGTAAAAGCTTGCCCTGCCGGTTTTCGAGATTACCAAGCAGCCGAATCTCTTCGAGCACGTCCCAATCGAGATTGTGCGCTTCATCCACGATGAGGACACATGTTCGACCCCGCTCGGCCTGCTGTACGAGCAGAGCGTTCAGAGCGACCAGCACATCCGTCTTCGACTTTCGATCGCACTGCAGATCGAAATCGTACGCCATCATGTCGAAAAACTGATCTGGCGTGAGCCGTGAGTTGAAGATAAACGCGAACTCGATGCGCTGCGAATCGAGGTAGTCTCGCAGGCATTCGAGCATGGTGGTCTTGCCTGTCCCGACTTCACCGCTAAGCACGATGAACCCTTTGCGCCCTCGCACGCCATAGATCAGGTTCGCGAGCGCCTCTTCGTGCTGCGGACTACGATAGAGGAATTCGGGATCGGGACTGATATTGAAGGGGTTTTCCGAAAACCCAAAGTACGCATTGTAGATCGCGCTCTGCATTAGGTCTACTCCACATCGGAGGACGACAGGCGATCAGCAGCCGTATGGGCCTGCGGACACCGGCACACTTCCATCATACTGAAATATCGGCAATTCCACTGCCAACCCTTAGCCGCAGCCGAAAAAACGGGCCTCTCAGTACTTACAGGACGCGCTACGGTTCCAGCTCCAGCCTGACCCAACCCGCCAATGCCGATGGCTGCCCGCCTGTGAAAATTACCCGACGCGTCTTCGGAAATGGCACATTTTCCCGAATTCCTCTACTGATGGCCGGTACGGCGCGAAGAATTTTCCGGTAGGCATCCAGGCTCGTATCGGGAAAGGCGCTCTTGGAAACGAACCCCCCGCCCCAGCCGAGCGACAAAAGGCAGATGAGCGAGGATTTCTGCGCCGCTTCCAATTCCTCCTTCAGATGTTTGACACCATTCTGTAGGCCGGAAAGCCCGGCTGCATCGGCGAAGCGGGCATGCAAATCGAGCTGGGCCGACGCGTACTGGTTTGCAGCATCGGTTATCGTGCGCGGCTCGGGAGACGAGCGCCACCCCAGAGCGCGCGCGAGATCCGGATTTTCAAAAAAGGTTCGTTCCTCCCAGGATCCGCCGAATACAGTGCCGGGAACGGCCATTTCGGCAAAAATCGGCGTGGAGTCGAATACACGCGGCGGAGGCACGCTGCCGCGCCCGGCAACCTTCCAGGCAAGCTGCGGCCTTCCGGCCTGGCGCGTGTCCAGCGATGCCACCCGGGTGAGAAAGATTTTGAATACCGCGCCCGATGCCGGAGTTCCGTCAGCGATGCTGATGATCTTCATCTGCGAAGCGCCGGCATTTGCCTCCGCGGTCTCGGCGATCCGGCGCGGAACGCGATCGCTTTCCAGCGAAGCGGCCGCGCGCTCCAAGGTGGCCGGCGTCCAGCGCGTGAAAACGAGCCCGGTACGGAGGGCTCCCTTAAGAGCCGAACCCGGCAGATAGGGGCCGCTCAGATTAGCCGCGAACGTTTGGATGAATAGCGATTCGGAGGGAGCGGCGTTCCAGATCGCCGTTGCGCCCGGATCCTCGAACGGGATTCGGCGCTGCGAAAAGTTTTGGGCGAAGCCTCCCCAGGAGGCGAAATCGAGCTTGGTGGCCTTGCGTAGCTGGGTCAGGTAGCCTTCGAGCCGGGGGCCGCGCGACAGGAGTTTGAAAATGCGGGCCTGATCGAGAACATTCACCTGATCTTTCCAAACCATGTAGTCGATGGGCGCAAGCTCACGGCCATCGCCGACCAGCAGCGGGGTAAGAGCGGTGAGCTTAAAATTCATCGTCCGGTCCTCCGGAACTAATGCTGTCTCGCGCCGGTTCAGGGCAGGGCTGCTCTTCAATCGCCTCTTCCGTTGACGCCTGCTCGACCGGTTCTTCCAGCTTCGGTCCCTCCATGGCGGGCAGTTCTAAGGCCAGGGCCACTCCCGAGCGGTAGACCGGGTGCGCGAATCCCTCCGTTGCAACATCGACAGCAGCACCGACCGGTTCGGAGTGAGCAGTTACGACCGAACCTTCCGTGAGCATGCGAAGGGACTTCGTTTCCACGCCTGCACGGGTGGCCAACCGGTAATCTCCGGAATCCCAATCGATCTGGTCCGTTGAAGCGGGTGAGTACAACGAGAGCAGCCAGAACTGCGAGCCGCTATGGCCGTTAGCTGAGCCATTTCGCTGTTCAAGACTTCTGGCTAACCGCGGGAAAAGCAGGTTTGGCCAGCGCCCGCGCTGGAATTCCGGCGCGTGCGTCTGGCCCCAGCCACTGGTGCGGCGGCCGCCGAAACCGGTATCTGCAAGCAGACGAAACGCAGCCTGGATGCGATCAGCCCAGGCGGATTCAGCCGGCTCGCCGGCGAACCGCACGACGCTCCACAATCCGGACGCGGGTTCGAATTCGACGCAGGCCGCCGAATGTACCTGGGCAGAACGATGCGCCAGCCGGTCAACCGCCGCGCCGCTCCGAATCACGATGCGAAACGGGCTCGAGCTGGGCCGGTCGCGTCGCAATAAGCATCCGCTTTCGGCATCGGGGACCCATTGATCCGCCAGAATAGGCTGACCGGTGAAGAGTGAATCGAGCAGCGTGAGTGGAACGAACTGAGCCGCTTTCCAGCGAATTTTGCTCAAGAACACCGGGCTGGGCGTGGTCACCAATCCGGAAGAAGGCGGCCAGGCGGTTGCCGGTGGAATCGCGAAGAGAGAATCGCCCTGGAAAGGAAACAGCGAGCTGAACGCCACCTGCGAAACCGGGGCCTGCGCCGTAACCGCCAGCCATTCTTCCAAAAAGCCTAACTGGCGCATGGCGATTGTGACGGCGGAATAGAGCCGATCGCTGCGAAACAGCGTGTCAACGCGGTCAAGCCCGCCATCGGCGGGACCATAACGCCAGGGGCCCGCGGGCCGGAGGCGAATCAGAAGCGCCTGCTGCATTTAGGCAAGCTTCTCGGCGAAGTCCTCCGCGCTTGCAAGCTGCTGCAAAGCGGGCAGACCGGAATCCGAGAGAAGAACGTTCTCGGCAGCGCCCTTGGCGTAGTAATCCTTGCCACGCCACGTAAGAGTCAACCCGCTAAAGTTGACCCGGCCGCTGCCACGGCTGCCGCCGCCGCCGAGCGAATCATCTTCCAGCAGACGCAGCCCTTCGGCAACGCGCGCCAGCAGCGGCTTATCTTCCGCGCACAAAACATCCAGCACCATGCGAAAGCGAAACCGCGCGCTGGCCGGCACGCGTTCCAGGGTCCGGGGATTGGCTTGCGAAGTGATGCGATCCACAGCGTTTTCGCTTTTCACTTCGGTTAATTCATCGTCCAGATTCTCACGCATTTGGGTGGTAATGCTGTCCAACAGTAGAGGCGCATCATACACGGTCAGCCGGGCTGGCGTGGCGGCCGGCGCTTCAATGGACTCTCCGGTCACTTTCTCAACCCGGCCGGGATTGCGGCCGAAGAGAACGCAAATGTCGTCATCGGGGCGGTCGCTTTGGTGGATACGAACCTCCTGTCCCTTGCGCTTGGAGAGGTAAACCAGTTCGTTCGGAACCGCAAGACCCAACGACTGTTCCAGAAGCGAGCGAAGGCGTCCACGCAGGGAGCTGCCGGGAATATACGGGATGCCGAAGGCGTCTTTGACTACCGGATTATCAGCGCCGCCGATTTCAAGCGAGCCCTTGCCCGCGCCGATGTGCAGCCCGGTCTGACACTGGATTTCGCCTTCAAGCACCAGCTTGCCAAGGAAGGTAAGCTCCGTTTCCGCAGTATGAGAACTCATGTTCGTTTGTCCAATTCGTTTGTACGGGTTATTCGTTATAAGCGACGATCGCCTCAAACAGGTCGCGGAAACGTTCGTATCCGCGCGTATCATTCTTCCGGGTGACCTGCAGGAGCAGCCGTTCGAGAGCATCCATGCTGCGTAAAGAATGCCGGGCGATGGTATAGGCCAAACGTGCCCGAACCATCACGAACTCATGCTGGCGCTCGGTCTCGGGCGCCCGTGTGGCCCGCCGCACCGCGTTATACAAACGGCGCAACTGGCTCTTGGTACCGGAATCCATATCGCGCATCCGGCTGACGATGACATGGGCCTGATTGTCCAGATAGAGACTATCGCTGATCAGCTTTTCGAGGTCGATCTCGGGCGGACCTTCGCCGCGGCGATCGCCCGGACCGCGCCCCGCGCCAGGGCCGCCGCGTTCACGTCCCCGGTCGCCCGGACCGCGCTCGCCACGATCGTTCGGCCGTCCGCCTCCGCGATTCTCGCGAGGGGGCCGGTTGTCCCCGGGCCGGCGTTCTTCGGTTTTCTTTTCCTCTACTTCAGCCATGCAATTCCTTTCGGAGAATAGCGTTCAGCCGTCAGCCATGAGCCATCGGCTTTAGCCATCAGTTTTCAGCTTCCGGCTGCGAGACGCGCCCATTCCAGACCCACGCGCGCCGACGGCCGCAGTTTCATATTGGCGGTTCTCTTTCCCACCAGGTTTGTAATAACGGCATTGCGCAAGCCGTTTGCCTCTTTGCCGCGGGCCGCGGGAATGACTCGCGAGAGGCGTAGATACGTGCGCCAGGGCTTATCGAGTCGAACCGCCTTGCTGCGCCGGCCGGCCCGCGTCGAAAATGCCTCGCGATATACAGATGCGAGGTCGTGAATGTAATCGGGCGGATAGCCGAATTTTGTAACCAGCCTGACCAGGCCGTCTTTCAGCTCTTCGGCATCCTCCAGCCGTTTCCATTCAAGTGTCCGCCCAAAGAGATGGAAGGAGCCGAGGTCGGTCGATTTGGCGGCACGCAGTAGCATGCTCGCCTCCTGCAGCACCAGCGAAGCCGGAGTTTGCGGTTCGGCCGCGATCGCCAGCGCCATGCTCAGGGTTTTCGCTTCCACGCCCGGCAGCGATTCAAAATTGTGTTCGATGAATTTTTCGAACAGGCGCTGCAATTCGCGGGCTAGCACAATCAGGGCATCCCAGGTCCCTAACACCGTGAATCCATCGCCGCCGCGATAGAGGATGCTGACCTTGCGCCAGAAGTCAGGGATTCGGGTACAAACAAGAGCTAACTCGCCGGCGAAAAAATCTTTGAAGGCGACCGACAAGTGCAGATGGTCTTCGATGGTGCCGGCGCGCCGTAACTGAAGATCGAAGTGATCCACGTCGCCGCGCAGCATGCCCCACTTGGCATTTCCTTCCGCACGGCCGGCCAGCTCTTCGGGCGAGGCAACTTCCGTGCCTGCATCGTTCATGGCGATGCAGCGCGGAAACAGTATGCCGTCGTCCTCAAGTCCGGACTGCTCCTTTAAGGCCCACGTGTACTGTCCTTCATCCCATGTCAGGCGTGCGGGCCGCTCGCTTGACCAGCCGATTCGTTGAGCGGACACCAGCTTCCGGGCGAAATCTTCGAAATAGGAGTCTCTGCCAGGCCGCGCCGGCGGGAAGAAGGGCGAAAAGAATGCGCTGCGGTCCGCCGTACCTGGACCGAGCGAGGCCGACTGTTTGGCAGCGAGCGCGTCGTCTACTCTCTTCCGTGCAACCGGCCATGCGCCCAGGTTTTCGGTACTGGCCCAAACCAGGCGCAATTCCCCGTCCGAAAGCTCGGAAATGGATTCGGCCGCGCGCGCCAGAAACTCGTTGGCGTGTGGGATTTCCTCTTCCGCGAGGACGAGCAGGAACTGCTCCGCGCTACTGGAGCCGAGCAGCATACGCGAAAGCTTTAGATCTGCCAGCAGCGCCCGTGGTAAGACCTCGCACAGGAGCGTCAGCCATGCGCACCGACCGAATAACTCTTTGCCGCCGGAATCGCTTCCGGACGTCGGGGCGGACAGGAAATCTTCGGCGCCGAGCAGTTGAGCTTGCAAAAATACTTGCAGCGACATGGCAAAAGGTCGTGGCGGCCCGCAAACCAGCGGGCTTGGCGTGTTCCAGCGAGAACGCTAACAGGCTAACACAGGGTTCGAGACGGGTCCGTCAGCCTGCGGCATCAGAGCGCAATCCCCGAGATCCGACGCCTCAGGTGGTCCACCGCCTCATGCAACTGTACATCCTCCGATATCCGTGTGCGGCGGCTGCTGAACTCGACTTTGGCATCACGCAGTTTTTTACCTACCGTAATGCGATACGGAATCCCAATCAGATCGGCATCTTTGAACTTCACCCCCGGGCGCTCGTCGCGATCGTCGAGCAAAGCGTCAATACCGGCCTTGACGCATTGCGCGTAGAGTAAATCAGCCGTTTCCCGCTGCAATGAGTCGGCATAGTTTACCGGCGTGATCACGACGCTGAAGGGGGCAATTGGAGGCGGGAGGACCATCCCGTCTTTATCGTTATAAAGCTCGATCGCGCAGGTCAGGATGCGTTCGATGCCAATGCCGTACGAACCCATAATGGGCGTAATCTCTTTGCCGTCTTCGCCGAGGACGCGCAAGCCCATCGACTCGGAATATTTGTAGCCCAGTTTGAAAATGTGCCCAATTTCAATGGCCTTCACTATTTCCAGAGCGCCGCCGCAGTTCACGCAGGCATCGCCCGCCGCAACCTGGCGCAGGTCGAAATACTCCGGGTTGAAATCTTCGCCAGGCGTGACATTCTTCAGGTGATAATCGTCGCGGTTCGCGCCGCTAATCATGTTGCGGCGTCGCTGCAATGCGAGGTCAGCCAGGATGCGTAGGTTCTTCACTCCGACCGGACCGAGCGATCCGGCGCTTGCCCCGAACAGATCGATAATTTCCTGCGGGTGCGCGGGCCGTACATCTGTCGCGTGAAGGAGCCCCTGCAGCTTCGTCTCGCTAAGCTGGTGATCGCCTCGCAGCATCACGAGAACCGGAATGCCGTCGGCAACCATCACCAGGCTCTTCATCTGCGACGATTCGGGCAGCTTCGTAAAGGCGGCGATGTCGGCGATGGTCTTCAGGTTGGGAGTGTGGAACTCCTCGGGCGTGTAATCGCCCTCGGGATCAAGAAGCGCGGGAGCTGCCGGTCTTGAGACGGCCTTTTCCAGATTCGCCGCATAGCCGCAGGCCGCGCATCTGGCAATGAAATCTTCGCCGGCATCGGAGCGCACTACGAACTCGTGCGATTGGCTGCCGCCCATTGCTCCTGAGTGAGCTTCGACGATCATGTACTCCAGGCCGCACCGATCAAATATGTGCCGGTAGGCGTCATAGTGCTTCTGATAAGCCAGGTCGAGTCCGGCTGCATCCAGATCGAAGGTATATGAATCCTTCATGATGAACTGGCGGACGCGCAGCAAACCGGATTTCGGACGCGGCTCGTCGCGAAACTTGGTCTGAATCTGATACCAGATCTGGGGAAGCTGCTTATAGCTGCGGAGTTCGCCTCGTGCGATGGATGTGACCACCTCTTCATGGGTCATGCCCAGGCAGAGATCCCGGCCGAAGCGATCCTTCAGCCGGAACATGTTGTCGCCCATTATTTCCCAGCGGCCCGATTCCTGCCAGACCTCGGCAGGATTCAAAGCGGGAAGCAGCATCTCCTGACCGCCGATGGCGTTCATCTCTTCGCGAACGATTTGCTGGATCTTCAATAAAGAGCGCTGCGCGAGCAGCAGATAGCTGTAAATTCCGGCGGAGAGCTGGCGGATGTAGCCGCCCCGCAAAAGCAGTTGATGGCTGATGACTTCAGCTTCCGCGGAATGTTCACGCAGAGTCGGGATAAAAAGAGTGCTCCAACGCATTTGGGGGTAAAAGATATTATCCGTTAGCTGGTCTGCGGCAGGTTGCGAAACCCGTGAAGGTTCATTCGCTACAAGTGCAGGACAATTCGCAATCCCTCATCGACGGAGCGCTCCAGGCGCGGCGGCAGAGTGCCGGCATGTTCCGTCAGAAAGCTGCGATCGAGGGTCAGGAGTTGCGAAACATTCACGACTGAGTCGCGGGGGAGGCCGGACACGGACGCCGGTAAGAGAACGTTTCCCGGCGCATCGGCGAGTCTCAGGTTGGTAGTTATCGAGGCGACGATTACGGTTTGAATTCGGCTGAGGTTAAAAGAATCCGCTTGCACGACAAGTACCGGCCGCCTGTGTCCGGGTTCGGAGCGGCGAGGCGCCGGAAGGTCCGCCCACCAGATCTCTCCTCGCTGAATTTCTCCCATTCCTACCAGGCGTTCTTTTTGAGAGATTTTAGCTGGGCACGATGCAATGCGGAATCCACTTTCGCCGGATGCCGCGAATACAGGTTGTTCAGGCGTTCCGTAATCGTATTTGC
>JAICXK010000407.1 GCA_025980435.1 Bryobacteraceae bacterium | reverse complement strand
GTCCGGCCGCATCGCGGACAGATGGCCGCGGCGGCGCATTTGCGAAGCTTGCTCGAAGACAGCGAAATTCGCCGCTCACACCTGATAAACGATCCGCGCGTTCAGGACGCGTACAGTTTGCGCTGCATGCCCCAGGTACATGGAGCTGTGCGCGATGCCATCGATCACGCATCGGGTGTGGTCGAAATAGAAAGTGGCGCAGCGACCGATAATCCGCTGGTTTTCGTCGAGAATGGGGACGTGATCAGCGGCGGCAATTTCCACGGCGCGCCGCTGGGGATGGTCTTCGATTATGCCGCGATTGCATTAACTGACTTAATAAGCATTGGGGAACGCCGGATCGACCGGCTGGTGAACCCGGATGTAAACGAAGGACTGCCGCCGTTTCTGAGCGCTCATCCCGGGCTCTCTTCCGGCTACATGCTGGCGCAGATTTGCGCGGTTTCGCTGCTGAGCGAGGCCAAGGTGCTGGCGCATCCCGCGAGCGTCGACAACGTTCCGACTTCGGGTGATAAAGAGGACCACGTTTCGATGGGCATGACCGCGGCCCTGAAGCTGCGGCAGATCGTCTGGAACGCAGAGCAGGTTGTGGCGATTGAACTCCTGGCGGCGGCCGAAGGGCTCGACTACCGGGCCCCGCTGCGCTCGTCGAAACCGATCGAACGTGCGCGAGCCATTGTCCGGCGCATCGTCCCGCATCTTGCTACGGACCGGCCGCTGTCGTGGGACCTTGGAAAAATGGCGGAGGAGCTTGAAAAAGGCGCGTTGGACGAGTTTGTGGGATGAGAGTTAGTTAATCCCGCACTGGCGAGAATTTCGCGGCTCGAACGGGACTACCCTCCAGGGAAACCCCATGAAGGATGAGATCCAATTATCATTCGATCGCGCCGCGCGAACCATCTCACGGATACGGGAAACAGACTATCTACTCTCAGTCCGTGCCGCCGCGAAGATAGCTGGCGCGGCTTTGCGCTACGGCCGGAAGCTGATCGTTTTCGGGAACGGCGGCTCTGCTTCTCATGCGCAGCATATCGCCTGTGAATTGGCGGGAAGGTTCCGTCTGGACCGAAGGCCGCTACCGGCGATTGCGCTTTCAGCGGACACGGCGGTGGTCACTTGCATTGCCAATGAATTTGGCTATGCCGAAGTGTTTGCGCGGCAAATTGAGGCTCTAGGCTTTCCGGGCGATATTGCCTGGGCAATTTCGGCCAGCGGAAATTCGGAAAATGTGATCGCTGGTTTGAAAATAGCTCGCGAGCGAGGCCTGGCTACCATTCTCATGACGGGAAACGGCGGAGGCGAAGCCGAGGCCTACGCCGACGTGGTCCTGGACGTGCGTGCTTCAGAGACTGCCCGCATTCAGGAGATTCACATGATCAGCTATCACGCGATTTGCGCGGCGATTGAAGCCGATCTGTTTAACAACGTTGAATCTTTGCAGGAATGCACCGTCTCCGTCGCTTAAGATCGGGATTCAAACGCGTTACAGAGGCTCGGAGCGGCCCAGCGTGTCGTAGAGCGGTTGGAGCGGCTTTACTTCCGGATTCTCTTCGGCCACCGATATAGCTAGAACGCGAACCTTGTCGTTGTGCGGCAGGGTGATCGTTTTAGCGCCGGCCGGCAGGTCGATTGCGTAGGCAAATAGGTATGAGTAAGCATAGGGCACATTCTCACCCTTTGCGTTGTGATGATGATCGCAATACCATGCCAGAGTCGCGCGCTTAATGTAGCCCGGCTTGATGCCGGTCATCTCGGCGTAGTCATCGTGTTGGGTTCGCGCCGGTCGCCCGAGCCGCGCCGGGACCGTGACATCCTTCGCGATCCATTGCCGGTCGTCCCACTGCCCGATGAAGCCGCCCCAATCCTGGATGTTCAGTTCAGTTTGTTTGCCGCCGGTCTCGAAAGCCGCCTTCTGGTCGCCATCGGTGGAAGCTGCTAGTAAGTACAAACGGTTGTAACGCCCAGGCGGCAGATCGATGCTCTGCCCATTAGCGGCGACTGCGTTCGGCGAGCCGGTTTTTGCGGAGGCGAGCCGGAACTGAACACCATTGAATGCAATCTGCGATGGCAGCATTTCCGCCGGAAGCGCGTTGCCCTTCCCGTCGAAGCCCGTCGTCGATTGCGTGCCATCGTTCGTGGCCGCCGCAATATCGTAGTGCAGGGTTACGGGCGCCGAATGCACGCTCGGAACAACAGTTCCCGACGACGCTAGTTTGAGAGCGAAGGTGCGCGGTTGATATGCGCTAAAGGAGGCTATCAGAGCGCCGCCGGTTACGGTTGCAGGCCCGACCGGCTGCTCCTGGCCGTTTACTTCGCGGGCAGCGGTGATCGGGGCAGCGAACGATATTTTCACGTCCGGCTCCGGTCTGCCATCAAGTTCAACCAGCCTCAGAATGAGCTCGTCGCCCTGTTCGGCATTCTTCAGCGCCATCACTCGAATTCTTGGATTACTGACCTTCAGCAGAGAGAATTCGCGGCCGAGGTTGCCGGAATGCTTTGAAGTTTCGAACGCGATGAGCGGATCATTCAGCCGCTGCCCCTGCCAGTCCGTTTCCGCGGCACGCCAACCGGCGGCGTGGCCCGTAATGCCGTAGACGAACTGGTGATGCCCGAGGTCCTGTGTCGCTTGATCGGGAAAGCCGCCTCGTACTCCAGGCGTCCGCATCAGCGTCAAGCGGATCGTGTGGTCATTCGGCTTGTCGGATCCGTTTTTGCAGTCGGTTAAGATCGTGGCGCCAAACTCGCCGCTCGCGTCGGTCAGATCGATCCACTGGTGCGAGGGCACTTCAAACTTCTTCGGCTCGGCGGTCGGGCGCTGGATTGTGCCGATGCCCCAGTTATAAGTCGCCATGCGGTTCGAAGCAGTTAACGGGAAACTCGCTTTCAAGTTTGATTCGCGCGTGTTCCAATCGATCACATTCCCAAACTCTACGCGCTTTCCCGCATCGCCGGCCGAGAGCCGGATGGTTTGGACAAACTTGGAGCC
>JAICXK010000359.1 GCA_025980435.1 Bryobacteraceae bacterium | reverse complement strand
CGGCAATTGCTTGACGGGTTCAGAGCCTACAAGGAAAACAGTTAACTTTGAGCCTTAACTAAGCCGCTTTTCGCGTCGATTGCTACAAGTCTTAGTGCCCTTCCGCTTCTAAAAACCGTTCCGCCTCAATAGCGGCCATGCAGCCCGCGCCGGCCGCGGTGATCGCCTGACGGTAGATACGATCCTGCACGTCGCCGGCGTGGAAGACACCTGAAACGTTGGTGCGGGCACCGCCGTGGGAAATGATATAGCCGTCCGCATCGAGATCAAGTTGCCCGCCGAAGGGTTTGGTGTTGGGGATGTGGCCGATCGCGACAAAAAAGCCATCCACTTCGCGGTCGTAAACCTGGTGCGTTTTTACGTTGCGGAGTCTGACGCTGTTGACATGGCCCTTTTCAGGATCGCTGATGTCCTCAACAATGGTGTTTGTGATGAAGACGATTTTCGGATTGGCTTGCGCCCGTTCGAGCATGATTTTAGAGGCCCGGAACGCTTCGCTGCGATGCACGAGCGCGACTTCGCTGCCGAAGCGGCTGAGGAAATTCGCTTCTTCCATGGCGGAATCGCCCCCGCCGATGACCATGATTTTCTTGCCGCGAAAGAAGAAGCCATCGCAAGTGGCGCAGGAGCTAACGCCGCGGCCGATCAGCTTCTGTTCGTTCGGCAGGCCGAGCCAGCGCGCGGATGCACCGGTAGCGACAATCAGCGTACGGGTATGGACCTTCTCCCCACCTTCAAGCTCCAGCGCAAAGGGCCGCCGCGACAGGTCGGCGTGCACCACCCGTCCGTGCCGGTAAGTCGCACCGAAGCGCTGGGCTTGCTGCTTCATATTCTCGATCAGCGCGGGGCCCTGGATTCCTTCAGGAAATCCAGGGAAATTTTCGACTTCCGTGGTGATGGAAAGTTGGCCGCCAGGCTCATGCCCTTCAAAGACAAGCGGTTGCAGGTTGGCTCGTGCCGTGTATATCGCGGCTGTGTTTCCGGCGCAGCCCGAGCCGAGAACGACCACATTCAGTAAGGAATGGCTCATTGTTATGGAGACTTGGCGGTCGAAACCGTCAAGCAAGAAAGTGATTGGCGATGTGAAACGCCAACCATGAACCAGAGTACGCTAAGACGAGCATATAAGAGAACTGAAAGATGGGCCATTTCCAGCCTCCTGTCTCGCGCTTCACGACCGCTAGCGTAGAAAAGCACTGCATGGCGAAGGCGAAAAATATGAGCAGAGCCACGGCTCCGGAGGCGCTCAGGTCCCGGTGCAGAGCGGTCTGTAATCCTTTCGCTTGTGACTCCTCATCTCCTTCGATGCCGTAGATGGTTCCCAAGGTGCCGACGATGACTTCGCGGGCCGCGAGCGAGGTAATCAGACCGATACCGATTTTCCAGTTGAAGCCGAGCGGCTTGATGGCAGGCTCAATGGTTTTGCCGATCATGCCCGCCGCGCTGTGTTCGAGAGGCGGCGTTTTACCGTTCTCCAGCGGCAAATGCGCCAATACCCATAGCACGATGGCGACGAGAAGAATCACAGTTCCGGCCCGGCGGAGAAAGACCCTGGCGCGGTCGATCAGCCGTAATGTCAGGGATTGCCAGGTAGGCCAGCGATACGGCGGCATTTCGAGGACGAACGAGGAGCCGCGGCTCTTGAGGATGCTCGATTTCAGGATGCGGGCCGTCATAATAGCGGCCAAAAACCCGAGCACATACAGGCTCAGCATGGTCGCCGCCGGCAGCGAGAGAATACCGCCGAGCAGCGGGATGTTCGGAATGAACGCGGCGATGAGTAGCGTATAGACGGGCAGTCGCGCAGAGCACGTCATCAGTGGCGCAATCATCATGGTTGCGATGCGGTCGCGCTTGTTCTCAATAACTCGTGTGGCCATGATGGCCGGAACCGCGCACGCATAAGCCGAAAGCAGGGGAATGAACGATTTGCCCTGCAACCCGAATTTCGACATGGTGCGGTCGGCGATCAGGGCGGCGCGCGCGAGATAGCCCGAATCTTCCAGGATGCCGATGAACAGAAACAGCAGAAGAATCTGCGGAAGAAACACAACCACGGCGCCCACTCCGCTCCAAACGCCATCGACCAGAAGAGAGCGCCAGGGCGAGTCGGGCATTACATGCTTCATCCATATGCCCGAGGTGAGGACGAATCCCTGCATGCCGTCCATCACCGGCTTGGCCCAGGAGAAGATGCTTTGGAACACAGCCACGACGATGGCGGCGAAGATCAGCGGTCCGGCGACAGGGTGCAGGAAGATAGCATCCAACCGGCGCGTCCACAGGGGCGGCGCGGGCGGCCTGTAAGAAGCGCGAATACCGAGTTTCGCCGCCCACTGCCGGCATTTCGGCACATCGTGCAGAACGGGAAGCTCAATTCTCGGCGGCGGCGAATTCAGCCGGACGGCCGTGCCGAGCAGAAACTGCTGGATGCGATCGATTCCGGTGCCTTTGGCCGCGCTAATGAGCGCTACCGGACAGTTCAGCTCATTGGAGAGCGCGGCGATGTCTACCTTCCCGCCTCGCGCAGCCAGGTCGTCAGCCATGTTCAGCAGAACGAGAGTTGGAAGGCCCAGGCTGAGAATCGGCGCCGCAAGTACCAGGTTGCGGCCCAGATTGGTTGAGTCCAGGATTAGGATCACCGCATCCGGCTTGGGAAAGTCCGGTTGCTCACCTTTCAGAACGTCGTGCGTGACCTGCTCGTCTTCGGCGCGTGGGTGGAGACTATACACGCCGGGAAGATCCACCAGGAAGACCTCGTGATGATCTTTCAACTTGGCTTTGCCCATGCGGTGTTCGACCGTCACGCCCGGAAAATTGGCGACTTTCTGGCGCAAGCCTGTCAAGCGGTTGAAAAGCGTGGATTTTCCGGAATTAGGAGGGCCAACGATCGCAACAATGATAGGCCGGTCGCTAGCCGGGCGAGGTGGCAGAATCGATGGATTGGGGAGAAGGCCGGCGCGCGGAGTATTTCCGTGACAGCTACTCATGTAAGCACCACAACGTCCGATTCCGGTTCGCGACGTACGTAAAGCCGGGCTGCTGTCTCTTGACGCAACGCGACTTCCGAGCCATCTACCCGAAACACCCGCGGACCGCCCCCGGGTGCCCTCTTCCCCGGTGTGATCTCATTTCCAGGTAGAAATCCCAGCTCCATCAAGCGCCTGGCCATATCTTCCGGTAAATCCAAACGATCCAGGATACAGCGCTGGCCCACCTGGAGATCGGCGAGAGTCAAAGGAGAGGAGCGAAGGGCCGCTTTTCGGCGCTTTTTTCCAGCAGCCATGATATCGGACCTTTTTAGTATGAGATACCCGGCGGAAAGTGTCAACCGATTGGCTTGTAAGAGGATAGTGAAAGTTTCAACCGGCGAAATCAGCTCCTGAGAGGCTCAATGACTTCCACAAGCTCCGAGAAATCGGGCATTATAGGGGAGAGGGCGGATGGGTTCGCAAGCAATCACGCCGAATACAGAGGCCGCTATCCTTGCGCGCATGATTCAAGCCAAGGACAGCATGAGCCGTGATGTGGCCGAGTATTTACTTTCCATTGACTTCGAGCCCGGCGATTTTGAGCGAATGAACTTCCTTGCCGAGCGCGCCCGGCAGGGAAATTTGACAATTGAAGAAAGCGCTGAGCTTGATAGCTACCTACACGTGGGGAGTCTCCTGACGATCCTCCAGTCCAAGGCTCGCCGTCGCCTGAACTCTGAAGGTCTGCCCCCAGCGCATTCGTGAGAGATGAATGGATTCAGGAAGTTTGGAAGCGGGCGTTTCATCGTTGTGAGTATTGCCGAGTACCGTACCCTCATTACCGCCTTCCGTTTCAGATAGATCACATCATCGCGCGGCAACACGGCGGCACAACCGAGCTAAATAACCTTGCGCTCGCCTGCTTCCACTGCAACCGGCACAAGGGGCCCAATGTTGCGGGTTGGGATGCCAAGACAGCGGATGTAGTGAGGCTGTTCCATCCGCGGCGCGACCGCTGGATTGAGCATTTTCAATTCGTCGGAAACCGAATAATGGCGTTGGGTAGAGTGACTATTCAAGTTCTCGCTATGAACGATCTAGATTCCCTCGCAGTACGACGGGCGTTGAGGGACGAGGGTCTGTTCATGCAAGACTGATCCCGCCTCTGGCCCATATCCGCTTGCGGTCGCGCGAATGCGTT
>JAICXK010000017.1 GCA_025980435.1 Bryobacteraceae bacterium | reverse complement strand
GCGGCCGGCATAAAAGCCGCTGAAGGCGGACCAAAGCGGCAGCACGCGAACCTCGGTCCGGCTTCGGGCAAACCATCGACCATCGGGAACCTGTATTACGGCTCGAAGGGCTACCTGGCAATCTCCAACTACAACTCTTACAAGTCATTCCTTGGCCCGCAAGGAGAGCCGGGACCGAAGCGGGTTGCCCCGGTACGCAATGAGCATTTCGTGAACTTCATCGAATGCGTCCGCAGCCGCAAGGCGGAAAACTTGCACGCCCCAATACTGGAAGGCTATCTCTCGACAACGCTGGTGCATCTGGCCAATGCATCGTACCGGCTCGGCCGTACGATCAATTTCGATCCGGACAGCGAATCGGTCGCGAATGATCCGGAAGCGACGGAGCTGCTGAGAGGTACATACCGGGCTCCGTTCATCGTACCGGAAAACGTGTAAAGAGACCGAAAGGGAAGATCGCTGGGCAAGCTACCAGCGAAATGCCGCCCGCACGCTTGCGTCCAATACAAAGCCGGGAGCAAATACACCGGCTTAGCACGGAGCGAGGGAATGGCCACACAAACAACGTACAATCACGGATCCCAATCCTGGGAGGGCGAACCCGGCAAAGGATCGGCGCAGGGTTGGGCGCGCGGATTGGGCTGGTTCAGCGTTGGCCTGGGATTTACAGAACTGCTGCTGCCCGGACCCCTGGGACGGCTGATCGGCGTGCGCGATCATCGCACCCTAATCCGGGCAATGGGAGCCAGAGAAATAGCAGCGGGGATCATGGTCTTAAAGGAGCGAACGCCAACACGTTCCATGGCGGCGCGCGTGAGCGGCGACATAGTTGACCTGGGGCTGCTCAGCGCGGGCTTGGGATCGCGCGGCGCTCGGCGTGGCCGAATTGTGGGTGCCGCCGCAGCGGTCGCCGGCGTAACGGCACTGGACGTGCTATGCACGAAGCAGCTTGCGGAGAGAGAACCCTCGGCATTGGCCGAAACCGTTCAGACCATCGCAATCAATCGTTCTCCGGAAGAATGCTATCAATTCTGGCGTGATTTCGAGAATCTGCCACGCTTCATGAAGCACGTGGAATCGGTTCGGGTTATGCCGGAAGGGCGAACGCGCTGGATTGCGAAAGGGCCGGCCGGGATGCGGGTGCAATGGGACGCGGAGATCACCGAGGACAGACCAGGCCGCATTACGTGGCGATCACTCGAAGGAAGCGATATCGAAAACACCGGGTCGGTCCGATTCGAGCGGGCTCCCACCGGACATGGCACGATCGTAAGGGCGCACATTCAATACAGGCCGCCGGCGGGAAAGATCGGATCGGTGGTCGCAAAACTATTTGGTGAAGAGCCGTCTATCCAGGCCAAGACCGATCTGCGACGCTTCAAACAAATGATGGAAACCGGTGAAGTCGCGACCATTGAAGGGCAGACCTCCGGCCGCGCACATGTCGAGCAGTCCGCGCGCGCTGCCGCGGCGCACGCCTGACCAGTACAAGCGAGGATCTATGAAAGCAAATTGCTGGTATGGCAAGCATGATGTGCGAGTGAAAGAGGTTCCCGATCCGACGATTCTGAACCCCCGAGATGCCATCGTGAAGATCACTCTGACCGCGATCTGCGGCTCCGATCTACATCTTTACGACGGGTATATTCCCACTATGGAACACGGCGACATTCTCGGCCACGAGTTTATGGGCGAGATCGTTGAACTTGGCGGCCGCGTAAACAATTTGAAGATTGGAGATCGAGTGGTGGTTCCGTTCACGATTTCCTGCGGTAACTGCTTTTTTTGCGAGATGCAGTTGTACTCGTTATGCGAGAACTCAAACCCGAATGCGTGGATGGCCGAGAAACTGTGGGGGCATTCGCCGACTGGTATTTTCGGCTACTCACACCTGGTGGGCGGATACGCCGGCGGCCAGGCCCAGTATACGCGTGTGCCGTTCGCCGACGTGGGCCCGATCAAGGTTCCGACTGAACTGACCGACGAACAGGTCTTATTTCTCTCCGATATTTTGCCCACTGGCTACATGGCCGCGGAGAACTGCAACATTCATCCGGGAGACACGGTTGCAGTGTGGGGATGCGGTCCTGTAGGTCTATTTGCGATTAAGAGCGCCTATCTACTGGGCGCTGAACGCGTCATCGCAATCGACCGCATACCCGAGCGGCTGCGCATGGCGCATGAGAAAGCCGGGGCGGAAACCATCAACTATGAACATGCCAACGTGTATGACACCCTGATGGAGATGACGGGCGGGCGCGGACCCGACTCTTGCATTGACGCAGTAGGAATGGAGGCGCACATGCCAGGTCCGCTCTACGCCTATGATCGCGTAAAGCAGGCCCTTATGTTCGAAACAGGCAGGCCGATCGCTCTTCGCGAAGCAATCATGGCATGCCGCAACGGAGGGACCATTTCAGTACCTGGCGTGTATGGCGGGTTGGTAGATAAGATGCCGCTCGGTTCCATCATGAATCGCGCCCTGACAATTAAAACCGGCCAAACGCACGTGCAACGCTACATGCGCCCGCTGCTCGAGAGGATACAGAATGGCGAGATTGATCCGACATTTGTCATCACGCACCGGCTGAGCTTAGAGGACGCGCCGATGGCGTATCAAATCTTTAAAAACAAGCAGGACGAGTGCATAAAAGTGGTGTTGAGCCCAAACTGAGGCCCACGAACCAGCTCGGATTTCCTACTCGACGCGGTAGTTAGGAGCTTCTTTCGTGATGATCACGTCGTGAACGTGGCTTTCGCGCAAACCTGCTACGCTCAGTCGCAGGAATTTGGCTCGCTCCTGCAATTCGGCAATGGTTCCACAACCGCAATATCCCATGCCCGCGCGCAGGCCGCCGACCAACTGGTAAGTCATTTCTGCGAGCGGTCCCTTATAGGGGACACGGCCTTCAATGCCTTCTGGAACCAGTTTTCCGTTGGCGGTTTGTGAATACCGATCCGAGCTGCCTTGCGGCATAGCACCCATCGAACCCATTCCGCGATAGCTCTTGAAGGTGCGGCCCTGGTAAAGGATTGTTTCCCCGGGGCTTTCGTCTGTGCCGGCAAGCAGACTGCCAATCATGACCGAATCGGCCCCCGCCGCAATGGCTTTTGTAATATCGCCGGAGTACTTCACGCCGCCGTCGGATATCAGCGGAATACCGGCTTCGCGCGTCGCTCGGGCACATTGCGCAATCGCGGTAATTTGGGGGACACCCGCCCCGCTCACCACTCGGGTTGTGCAGATGGACCCAGGACCAATGCCGACCTTAATACCGTCCGCGCCCAAAGCAATCAGGTCGCGCGCGCCTTCGTACGATGCAACATTACCCGCAAGAACCTGGACGCCGGGAAATTTGCTCTTGATTGCCTTTACGGCATCCATCACGCGCTGGCTATGGCCGTGAGCGGAGTCAATCGCGATGACATCCACCTTTTTGCTCACCAGTTCCGCGGCGCGCTCCATGAAATCGCCGGTCGCCCCCACCGCCGCGGCTACCCGAAGGCGGCCCTGATCATCCTTGGCGGCATTCGGGTATTTGAGCTTCTTCTGGATGTCCTTAACGGTGATAAGACCCTTCAGCGCGTAATGCTCGTCCACGACCAGCAGCTTCTCTACGCGATGCTGATGAAGTATCTTTTGCGCTTCTTCGAGTGTAGTGCCGACTGGAACGGTAATCAGCCTCTCCTTCGTCATGACCTCGGAGATGGGAAGATCGTAACGCGTTTCGAAGCGGAGGTCCCTATTCGTCAAAATTCCGACGAGCCTTCCGTTCTTTGTTACCGGCACGCCGGAGATGCGGAAACGGCTCATCAGATCCAGCGCTTCCGATATTTTGCGTTCAGGCTCAATGGTAACGGGATCGACAATCATTCCGCTTTCACTTCGCTTTACGCGGTCTACTTCTTCAGCCTGTCGATCGACCGGCATGTTCCGGTGAATGATGCCGATGCCGCCCTGCTGGGCAAGAGCGATCGCCATGTGGGACTCCGTAACGGTATCCATGGCGGCGCTGACGATGGGAATCTTTAGTTCAATCTTCGGAGTCAGCCGCGTCGAGGTATCTGCTTCGGCGGGAGTAGTTTGACTGTAGCCGGGCTGCAGAAGGACATCATCGAAAGTTAGTCCTTCCTCAATAACCTCTGGAATCATGCGGATAAAAATATCGTAACAGGAGAGTGCAAAAGCGCACTTTGAGGCTTGTGTTTTTAAACACTTACACTTGCGAGCGCCCCTCTATACTTAAGGTTCGTGGACCAGGTTGGCCGGTATCAGATGCTGGAAGAGTTAGGCCGCGGCGCCATGGGCGTGGTGTACAAGGCGCGCGACCCTGCGATCGGCCGAACTGTCGCTATCAAGACCATTCGGCTGGGTGATGCGTCCGATGCCGGCGGCCAGCGGCGCGTGCGGGAGAAACTGCTGCGCGAAGCACATTCGGCGGGCATGCTGAACCATCCGAATATCGTAACGGTACATGACGTGCTCGAACACGGCGATGTGGCCTACATTGTGATGGAACATGTTCAGGGCCAATCGCTCGAGCACCTGTTACAGGGACAGCGTCTGCCCGATGCCGCCGAATTGCTGCGCATTCTCCGGCAGGTGGCCGAGGCGCTTGATTATGCGCACCGGAAGGGCGTTGTGCATCGCGATATCAAGCCCGCGAACATCATTCTTTCCGACAACGCGCCGGGAGCCGAACGAATCGCCAAAATTACAGATTTCGGAGTTGCCAAAATCGCATCTCTCGAGATCACGCAGACGGAGGCGATGATGGGCACACCGAATTACATGTCTCCGGAGCAGATTCAGGGCCGGACCTTGGACGGCCGATCGGATCAATTTTCGCTCGGTGTAATTGCATACGAACTGCTTTGCGGTGAGAAGCCATTTGGCGCAGACAGTTTCAGCGCGCTTCTCTATCAGATCTGCACGGAAGATCCGAGGCCAGTGGAAAGCCTCAACCCTCTACTGAGCGAAACGGTAGGCAAGGTAATGCAGCGGGTACTGGCGAAGGAACCCAATAACCGGTTCGATTCGTGCAGCAATTTTATTGGCGCGCTTTCAATTGCTTTGGGCGATTGTCCCGATTGGAGATCGTCTGCCCGGCCGGCTGCGGTTCCGGTTGCGACTGCCATTGGGGCCTCCGCCGGTTTCGAAGCCGGTGCGGTGCGCCCTCCCGCGGCGCGGCCCGCCAATGGCCCCACACGAATCGTTTTCACAACAGAGCCGGAAATCTCGACCATACGCGCGCATGCGGTCGGGCAGGAGGTCTCGCGCGCGCGGCGTTCGGAGCGAAGCTCCACAGGCAAGAAGATTGCGTTGCTTCTGGCGCTCTGCCTGGCAATCGCAGGCGTGATCGTGTTTATTGTTCGGATGAACTCCGGGCCAGCCGTTCCAGTTGAAGTGCTGGATACCAGTTCTGGACCGGTCTCCCCGCCGCCGTCGACTGCGGCAACTCATCAGCCGAAGCAAACACCCGAGCAATTGAGCCAGACGCCGGTTACGCCTCTTCCGGCACTTCAAAAACCAGCGCTGCCGACCGTGTTGAAGACAGCCCCCGCGCCCTCAAGCGCACAGCCGCCTCACGAGGCAAGCTCACACGCGACACTTGCGGGCCCCGGTATGGCAGCCGTGGAACTGCTGACCGATCCGCCCGGCGCGACCATCGTAGTGGATGGCCGCGCGAACGAGAAGTGCACCGCGCCCTGTACGCTTTCGCTTCCAAACGGCCGTCACACGCTGACCGCCCGAGCGAATGGATACGCCATTGCCCGGCGAATCTTTACGGTTCCAGACGACAGCAGCCTGATCGTCCCGCTGGCGAAGAGCGAAGGCGTCTTGCTCGTAACCTCGACGCCGAGTGGCTCCACAGTAATTGTTGACGGAAAAAACTATGGAACAACACCTGTCACCTTGCATCTTTCAGCCGGCGTCCATCAACTGGTGATCGCAAGCGGTGCGACACAGCATAGCGAGGCGGTCGTGGTAGAGGCGGGCGGCTTCGAAGTGAAGAGCTTCCGCTGGCGATAGTCCGGCCAGCGGATGTTAAGCTTTTCGCGATAGCCACCTGCTGCCATGCTCGCGCTTCACGCCGGTTTCCGCACACGATCGCTGATTGTATGGGGTGAATCGTCCGGCGATGGCCCAACCCGGCAAAGTAAAAGCGGCGTGCATCCATTCGAAGCGGCCGCAAAGACGCTTCGCGATGCCCTCGCCGCGCTTGGCGTGCGGGTCTCCAGCGGGAATTTAGAGGCCACGGACGTATGGCTACCCACCCTCGGTAAACGACCGTCGCCATCGAATCCGGTAATCGGTGAAATCGCCACCGGTCCCGCCGCGAAGCTTGCGAGATGGCGCGTGACCACCGTGCTCCTCGAACCGGCAAGTGCGATCGAGCTACTTTGCAGGTGCGTGGACAAAGAACTCCTGATGCCCGGGATCATTGCCGGTGCAGATCTCATTTACTGGGCCGCTGCCATGCGATTTGCAGGAGGGCTGGTGGCCCGGCAACAGTTTTTGCCGGATCTGGTTCAAGAGAATAGCGGGTTCCACGCTCGGTGGTGCGCCGCGTATGCCGGCCGCGATGATGATCGGCGGCGCACGTTAGCTGGAGCAATGCCTTCGGCCGCCCGGGCGCTTACTCCCGAAATTGCTGCCGACACGTTGTTGCGCCAGTTTCTCGACACG
The DNA here is from genome assembly GCA_025980435.1 of Bryobacteraceae bacterium. Classification (GTDB taxonomy): domain Bacteria; phylum Acidobacteriota; class Terriglobia; order Bryobacterales; family Bryobacteraceae; genus Bog-105. The sequence goes on along the minus strand of JAICXK010000017.1, from coordinate 29,620 downwards.
ATTGTTGACGACCTGGTCCGCAGCGCATGTTCGGCAGGACGATCCTCCGGCAATAGCCTGCACGATCGCTGGATCAGCGCTTTGCATTCTTCGGACGGTCACATTGCGGGCACATCCGGCGAATTGCAGGTGCTGGAACACAAGATTCGCGAATGGCGCCGGCCTCTGTCGATCGCGAGCAACGCTCCGTACCGCCTGTGCTTTCGATTGGAAGAGCCGGAATCGGATAACGGAGCCGGCACGTGGCAGGTACGATATTTGCTCCAGGCGCGCAATGATCCGAGCTTGCTGATTCCAGCTTCCGGCGTATGGAACGGGAAGGCATCCAAACGGGCGCGTTCACCGATTTGGAATCACGCGGGCTTCGAACCGCGGGAGCACCTGCTCTTTTCACTTGGCCAGGCTTCGTCTATTAGCCCGGAGATTGCGCAGAGCCTTCAATCGCCCGTTCCGGGCGGCTACCCGCTAGATACGACGGCCGCATACGATTTCCTGAACACCAAAGCGGGCGCTCTGGAAGAAGCAGGATTTGGAGTCATGCTGCCGGCTTGGTGGACACGGAAAGGGACAAAGGCACGCCTCGCCGCCCGGGCGCACGTGAAGAGTCCCTTTCAAAAGGGAGCGGGGCTCGGCCTGAACACGCTCTTTGAATTCCAGTGGCAGATCTCGATTGGAGGCGAGAAGCTCACACTCGCTGAACTGCGCGAATTGGCGGCACTGAAAGCTCCACTCGTGAAATTTCGCGGCCAATGGGTGCAGATGAGCGCGGAAGAGATACAAGCCGCAATCGATTTCTGGAAGAAAAAGGAGGGCCGGACGACCGCGAGGGAAGTGCTCCAGATGGCGCTCGGAGCAACGAAAGCGGCGGGCCCATTGGAATTTTCGGGTATTTCGGCGGAGGGCTGGATTGCCGATCTGATCCAGAGACTGGAAGGCCACACGCCCTTTGAGGAAGCGCCGCAGCCGGAGGGCTTGAAGGCGACGCTCCGGCCTTATCAGGTCCGCGGATATTCGTGGTTGTCGTTTCTTCGAAACTGGGGCCTCGGCGCATGCCTGGCCGACGACATGGGGCTTGGGAAAACGATTCAAACCCTAAGCCTCATACTCCGAGACCGGAGCGCGGGCACGAATCGCCCGATATTGCTGCTGTGTCCAACATCCGTAATCGGCAACTGGCAAAAAGAAGCAGCGCGCTTTACGCCGGAACTTCCCATCCTGGTGCATCACGGGCTCGGACGCGTGAAGGGCGAATTATTCGTCCGGAGCGCGTCAGAACATGCCATCGTGGTTTCGAGCTATGCGCTTTTGCATCGCGACTTCGAGCACCTGAAAGAGATTCCCTGGGCGGGCATTGTCCTGGATGAAGCGCAGAACATCAAGAATCCGGAGACAAAGCAGGCCACGGCGGCCCGCGCTTTGGGCGCCGATTATCGCGTTGCTCTGACGGGCACTCCGGTGGAAAATAACGTTGGCGATCTATGGTCCATCATGGAATTTCTCAATCCAGGCTTGCTGGGCACACGCGCAGATTTCAAGCGAAACTTCTATCTGCCCATTCAAAGCGTCCGTGATCCGCAGGCTTCCGCAAAACTGAAGCGACTCACTGAACCGTTCATCCTGCGGCGGCTGAAAACCGATAAGTCGATCATCAGCGACCTGCCGAGGAAGCTGGAGATGAAAGTCTTCTGCACGTTGACGAAAGAGCAGGCTTCTCTATACGCAGCCGTGGTCAAGGAGTCAATGGATGCGATTGAGTCGGCAGACGGCATTAAGCGGAAGGGCGTGGTACTGGCAACGCTCTCGCGTCTCAAGCAGGTCTGTAATCATCCGACTCAGTTTCTGGGCGACAACTCGCCTCTGCCAGGGCGTTCAGGAAAGCTTTCCAGATTGACCGAAATGATTGAAGAGGCACTCTCGGTGGGAGATCGGGCCTTGATCTTTTCGCAGTTTGCGGAAATGGGAGCGATGATTCGGAAACACTTACAGGAGACGTTCGGACGCGAAGCGCTGTTCCTGCATGGGGGCGTTCCAAAGAAGGAGCGCGACCGGATGGTGGAGCGCTTTCAGGAGGAAGCAGACGGGCCGCCGCTGTTCATCCTTTCCCTGAAGGCCGGCGGTACTGGATTGAATTTGACGCGAGCGAATCACGTCTTTCATTTCGACCGGTGGTGGAACCCGGCAGTTGAGAATCAGGCGACTGACCGTGCATTCCGCCTGGGACAAGAGAAGAACGTTCAAGTACACAAGTTTGTCTGTGCGGGAACGCTAGAGGAGAGAATCGACGAGATGATTGAGCAGAAGAAGGAAGTCGCAGCCGGGGTGGTGGGGAGCGGAGAAGCGTGGCTGACGCAACTCTCAACGGCTCAGCTCCGAAATCTGTTTGCGCTGCAAAAGACGGCGGTGGCGGAATAACTTGCGATTCAACGATTGGGACCGTTTTGGACGATTCCCTCCGCCATCCCGGCCGCGCGAGGCGAAAGGTGGGATCAAAGCCGCTACACAACACGGCAAATTTGGGGAGAGCTGGTGGGGCCGGCGTTGGATTGAGGTTCTGGAAAGTTTCAATATTGGCGCGCGGCTGCAGCGTGGGCGCTCTTATGCGCGCAAAGGGCAAGTGCTCTCGATCGAGGTCAAGAAGAGCCTAGTCGAAGCACAAGTACAGGGGTCGCGACCTGAGCCATACCAAGTAAGCATCAAAGTGCGTCCGTTGATGCCTTCGGAGTGGAAGCGCCTCGCGGGTCAGCTATCGACACAGGCCATCTTTGCCGCCAAACTGCTGGCCGGCGAGATGCCGCCGGAAATTGAGCAGGCCTTCAGGCAGGCTGGGTTGTCGTTGTTCCCCGAGAAGTCGAACGAGATTTCAACCGGCTGCTCGTGTCCGGATTGGTCTAATCCCTGCAAGCACGTCGCAGCCGTTTACTACCTGTTAGGGGAGGCATTTGACCGAGATCCGTTCTTGATTTTCCGCATGCGCGGCGCGGATCGGCAGGAGTTTACCGCGATGCTCGGCGAAGGACGAATTGCGGAAGCACAAGCAGGGGAGGCAATCCTTCCCCCGGAGCCTCTGGCCTGCATACCGGACGAGTTTTGGAAGGCAAAGCCGTTGCCGGCCGGCTTCTTAGGAGATGTGAACTTGCCGCGAATTGCAGCCGCCTTGCCGCGCCGCTTGGGGAGCCTCCAATTCTGGCGTGGCGAAGTACCGTTTTTGAAAGCTCTGGAGCCTTTCTACGAGAACGCATCGAGAAAGGCGGAGCGAATTCTGTTTGGCGAGAAAAACGGCGGGTAAACGAAATTCGCCCGCACGCGAACTGGTCAGCAGCGCGTCGATCCGGAATCGGAGCTTGGATCGGTGGCCCTTAAAAAATCTGCATACGGCTTGTCGATTTCGGATTGCTCATCCGTCGTTCTAACAGAAGGAAGAAAAGACGCAATATCTCTTCCCGGTGGATAACATTGCGTGTACAGATGCTGCTGCAATTGCCGGGATACACTGAGGTGCGAATGCGTTACATGATGTTGATCTACAGTCGTGAGAGCGAAAATGTTACGGCTGACGAATTGGAGCAAATTGCGGCGGCCCATCGTACTGTGATGGAGGATGCAGCACGGCGCGGAGTGTTCCGCGCTGCCGAGCCGCTTGAACCGGTCGCAACCGCCACCACGGTCCGCGCGCAAAATGGGAAGGTTCGGTTAACCGACGGACCGTTTGCGGAAACGAAAGAGCAATTGGCCGGGTACTACATTCTCGACTGCAAAGATCTTGATGAAGCGCTCGAATGGGCCGCAAGGATCCCAACCGGGTGTCAAGGGGAACCGGGCTGCGTTGAGGTCCGCCCGATTCGCGAGATGCGCGGACCTTCCGCAAATGGATGAGCTTCGGGCGACTGTAGACACCATCTTCCGTCAAGAATCGGGACGCATTATTGCGAGCCTTATCCGGCTTTCGCGCTCGTTCGATCTGGCGGAAGAGGCGATGCAGGACGCCTTCGCGGCCGCTCTCGCCCATTGGTCGACGACCGGCGTACCGGCTAATCCTTCAGCCTGGATCACTGCGGTCGCGCAGCACAAACTCATCGATTATGCACGGCGGGAGCAGACGCGCCGCAACCATCAAGACCAGCTGCGCTACGAAACAAAGGACGCAACGTTGGATGCACAGGCTGAATCGGAGATGAGCTGTGAAGACGACCGTCTGCGTCTGATCTTTACCTGTTGCCACCCTGCTCTGAATGAGGATGCCCAGATTGCACTCACGTTGCGCACTCTTGGCGGGCTCACTACAACGGAAATAGCGCGGGCCTTCTTGCTTCCCGAATCGACGCTTGCGCAGCGTCTGGTCCGCGCAAAACGCAAGATACAGCAAGCCCGAATCCCCTACGTGGTGCCCGCGTCCGGCGCCCTTCCAGAGCGGCTCTGTGCCGTCCAAGCGGTTCTATACTTAATCTTCAATGAGGGCTATAGTGCGAGCTCGGGCGACAACCTGATCCGCCGCGAGCTGTGTATCGAGGCCATTCGGCTGGCTCGCACGCTATGCGAACTCGTACCGGCCGTGCCCGAAAACGAGGGTTTGCTGGCGCTCATGCTCCTGCACGATTCCCGCCGCGAAACGCGGGTAAACAATAATGGCGAGCTCGTGATATTGGAAGAGCAGGACCGCACTCGCTGGGATAAAGCCGAAATCGAGGAGGGCCTGGACTTAACAAAACGCGCTCTCAGCCGACACGATCCCGGGCCTTATCAGTTGCAAGCCGCGATCGCGGCGGTGCACGCCGAATCCGCTACATCCGGGCAGACAGACTGGAGGCAGGTTGCCGCACTATACAAAGAGCTGATGATTCGGCAACCCTCCGCGACGGTCTTCCTGAATCATGCTGTTGCGGTGGCGATGTCTGGAGGTGTGGAGCAAGGCCTCGATTTGGTCGATGGCCTCGGTGCGTCGGGCGCGCTCGACTCTTATCATCTCTACTACGCTGCCCGTGCCGATTTGCTCCGCCGTCTATCGCGACGTGAAGAAGCCCTTATCGCATACCGGCGTGCTCTTTCGCTGACGGCTAACGCGGTAGAGCGGCGGTATCTGCGGCGGCGAATGAACGAGCTTGGAGCAACTCACAACGCTATATGAAAGCCTCTATCTTCTATCGAATCGCTTCGGTTCTTATTTTTCTGTTTGCTGTGGGCCACAGCGCAGGGTTCCGCAAAAGTGAGCCCAAATGGGGCGTGGATTCGCTCCTCGCATCCATGCAGTCGATTCACTTCGAGGCACAGGGCTTCACCCGGACTTACTGGGAATTCTATACCGGGTTCGGACTGTTGGTGTCTGTGTTTTTCGTATTCGCGGCAGTCCTGGCTTGGTATTTGGGAGGTCTTCCCACAAGTATGCTGGGCCTTATGCGGGTTCCGGCATGGGCGCTCGCCATTTGCTTTGTGATCGTAACAATCCTTTGCTGGAGGTACTTCTTTTTGGCGCCTGTCGTCTTCTCGGCCGTAATTTCGGTGTGCTTAATTGTTGCGGCATGGCTCTCGTCGAAGCCGGCTTAGCACCTAGCTGCTACTTTCCCGCGGCTCGCGATTTTTTGGCCGGTTTGCGAGCGTGCTCCTCGGAAGCGGCGGGCTTCTTCAAATTCGCAAGGCTCTTGCGAAGCGCGTCCGCGATGTCGACGACCTCGGCCGTCTTTTGAACCTTCTGCGGCATTTCGATTGGCTGGCCTTGCATTTTCTTAGTAAGCATCGCTTCCACGCGCTCGCGGTAGGTATCGCGGTAGCGGGATGGCTCGAATGGTCCGGCGAGCGAGTGAATGAGGGTTTCGGCCAGCTTGAGTTCCTTTTCTGAAACAGCCTTTGTGTCGGCGCGAAACTCTTCATCCGCCCGGACCTCGTTCTCGTAAAACATGGTGTGCCCGAGTATACCTTTCCTTCCGGGCCGCAAAACAATCACGTGCTCGCGGGTGTGCATCGCGAACTGGGCAATGGCGGCAAGGCCGGTGGACGACATCGCGCGGTAGAGGAGACCGTACGCTTTTTCGCCCGCTTCCTCCGGATTTACGTAATAGGAGGTTTCGTAGTAAACGGGATCGATCTCGGTCAGTTTGACGAACTCCTGGATTTCCATGGCGGTCGACGTCTTCGGCGCCAGGCTCTTCAGTTCCTCCGGATCGACGGCGACGAAGCGGTTCTTTTCATACTCGTAGCCCTTTACTACGGCTCCTTGAGGAACAACCTCGTCGGTACCCTTGCGGACTGAGATCTGCTGCACGGGCTGAACCGCCGCTTCTGCGGGTCCATCGTGAGCAGGCCCTCGGCTTGGCCGTTCCGAGGACGATGCTTCTGTGCGATAGACGCGGTGCAGGCTGACGCGCTCGGCGCGCGCCGCACGAAACAAGCGTACCGGAATAGAGATCAGCCCGAAGGCAAGATAACCGCGCCAGACTGTGGAAGCCATTTATTCCTCTACTAGTGGGATTGCGAGGGAGCGTAAAGCGTTTCAGCTACGGGAACTTAACGCGCCGTCCAACCGCCGTCGATCAGGAGCGTGTGGCCGGTGATGAGCGATGCGGCCGGGGATGCCAGAAACACGACCGCCCCGGCGACATCCATGGGTTCGCCAATACGGTGAAGAGCCGCAACCCGCGTAATCACATCGGTACGGAATTCAGGATCGGCCAGCGCTTGCTCCGTGCCCGGAGTGCGGATGAAGGTCGGAGCGACAGCATTCACCGTAATGTTGTATCTTCCCCATTCGATTGCCAGGCATTTCGTGAGGTGCGCGATGCCTGCTTTGGTCATACAGTAGACAGATTCTGTCGGAAGCGCGGCAAAACCTGCCTGAGAGCTCATATTGATAATGCGCCCGCTCTGCTGCTCGATCATCACGCGTCCAACCGCCTGACTCGTAAAGAACGTACCCTTCAGATTGACGGCGAGCGTGTTGTCAAAATCTTCCTCGCGCACGTTTTCGGCGAGATTCTCTGGCGCAATGCCGGCGTTATTGACGAGAATGTCGATGCGTCCAAAGTGCCGCACGACGCAGTTCACGGAGGCGGCGATCTGATCCATGCGCGCAACGTCCATCTGTAGAGGCAAAACGCGCCGGCCCAGGCGCTCGATTTCCGCCGCCAATCCGGCGTCTGCATGCAGGTCACGGAGGCCGATTGCCACGTTCGCGCCGGCGTTCGCCAAGGCGAGCGCGATCGCACGGCCCAAGCCGCGAGCAGCGCCTGTAACGAGGGCCACTTGCCCGGGCAAGTCAAACTGGGGGAAGTCGCTCATGCATATCTCCTTTGCCTTTTCCGCCGCTTTCGTGCTTACGGCCGGTCCCGCTTTCGGCCAGTTCCAGACGACGCTGCAGCCTGGCACGGTCAAGGATTTTTCAGTTTATGCGACCAAGATCGAACGGCAGTTGCAGAGCCGTTGGGACGGGAAGCGGGCGTTTCTATCCGTTAGCGAAACACCGTCTGACCGAACGAAAGTTCTGGCAGGCGAATTGCTAATCCGGCCCGGCTCTGCGGATAACCCTATCAGTGCTCCACACGGCTTGATTCACGATTGGCTGGGCGACGTATTCATTCCGAATACGGCGATCGGCAAAGTTCTGGCTGTTTTGCAGGATTTCGACCGGCATCACGAAATTTACCCGGAGATTATTCAATCGAAATTGATTCGGCGGAACGGCGAAGATTTCACAGGGTCATGGAGGTTGAAACAAAAAGGCCCGATGATACCGATCGCACTGGATGTCATAGAGGAGGCGCATTACAAACAGATCGGGCCCGGTAAGTGGATTTGCCGCGCTTACGCAAACGACATCTCAGAAGTGGACAACCCAGGAACATCAAAGGAGAAGAAGCTACCCTCCGGTAAAGGGTATGGACTTCTCTGGCGGCTGTACGGATATTGGAGCCTGGAAGCGATGAACGGCGGTGTTCTGGCGGAATGCCGCAGTCTTTCTCTCTCCCGAGACATTCCGCTGGGACTGGCTTGGGCGATCAAGCCGCTGATACAGAACGTGCCGCGGGAATCCTTGGAATCCACGCTCCGGAACACCCGAACCGCGGCCATGAAATGAAGCGATTCCGCAGTAGCGGTTAGTGGTTGAGTCGCATCCATAGACACGGGAGCCTCCATGTCAACCAGCCAGCACCGCAGTCACAAACTTACCTATTTTTTGCTCGGGATCGCCGTGCCGTTGGGCGGGTACTTTTTATGGTGCAAGAGCGGCGGAATGCAAGCGTGCCGCAAGAAAAGGGAACAGGAACGATTGCAGGAAATCGCGGTAGAAGACAGTTTTCCGGCCAGCGATCCACCCGCAAACTGGTGACTTTATTCGCGCCGGCTTTCCGCTATACTAAAGCCTGACCATGCGCGAGAAGAACTCTTCTTTTCAACCAATTGCATTATCCCTAACCGTCGCGGCCGCGCTGTTACGCCTGGCACCGCACCCGCCGAACTTTGCGCCAGTCGGGAGCGTCGCGCTATTTGGAGGCGCAAGGCTGCGCGGCTGGCAGGCCTACCTGATCCCTATACTCGCCATGGTCGTGACCGATCCTATTCTGAGTCACATGGCTGGGTATTCGGCGTACTCCTGGGCCACACTGCTGATTTACGGCTGCTTCCTGATTAACGTCACGCTGGGACGCGTTTTTCTTCGTCATTCGACGAGCCCGGCACGCATCGCGTCCGTGGTCGCCGCGGGCAGCATTCAGTTTTACCTGATCACCAATCTTGCGGCATGGTGGACTGGAGTTCCCGAGTACCCACACACGGTTGGCGGACTCGCCGCCTGCTACATTGCCGGACTGCCCTTCTTCGGCCGTACCCTTCTGGGTGACTTGTTCTACTCCGGCGCATTGTTCAGCGCACACGCATTCCTCAGTCGCAAGCTGTACCGATCAAATAGGACTTCGGCTGCTGCATAGACGTCCCTGGCACTGCGCAGGGCGAATGTATAAAGGCGCATTTCTTCTCGCGATCACAGCCGCGGTTGCCTGTATTCACGGCAGAGCCGCAGTCACTCACATCGAGATTTCCGCACAACAGCCGGTTGCCGGCGGCATTCCATTCGGCAACACCGGACCGTACGAATGTGTAGGCGGCAAGGTTCATTTCGCTGTCGATCCGCGCCTGGGGCCGAATCGCATTGTGACCGATATAGACCTTGCTCCACCCAGTTCGGCGGGACGGGTGGAGTTTTCCGCGGACTTCTATATCCTGCGGCCTGCTGATCCGTCAAAGGGAAACGGAACGGCTCTGGTAGAAATATCGAATCGCGGCGGTAAGGGATTGCCATTTGTATTCGACTTCGCCAAAGGACGCCTGAACGCCGGGTCCACCAAAACGTTGGGCGATGGTTTCTTGTTGCGCCAGGGATTCACCCTGGTCTGGATCGGATGGGAATTCGACGTCCCAGAGCGCCCAGGAATCCTTCGCGCGGAGCTTCCAATCGCTACCGATCACAGGAAAACGATCACCGGCATGGTTCGATCCGAATGGACCGGAGAGAAGCGGCAACGCAGTATTCCGTTAGGCGATCGAGACCAGATCGGATATGCAGTACTGGATTCGAATTCGCCAAAAGACAAGTTGTTCGTTCGCGATGCCGTGACAGCGACGCGCACATGGGTTCCCCGCTCCGAGTGGCGATTCAGCGATCCGACCCACGTGACGCTGAACGGCGGATTTACTCCGGGCCGAATTTACGAGGTGGTCTACGAGACGAAAGATCCCGTCGTGGCAGGCCTCGGCCTGGCGGGCGTACGCGATTTTGTCTCGTTTCTGAAGTACGGCGGATCCCAAACGCCGCTCAGCGAGGAACACGACCACATCCGGCGAGCGATTGGTTTCGGAGTATCGCAGAGCGGGCGGTTTCTCCGCGAGTTTCTGTACGACGGCTTCAATGAAGATGAAGCCCATCGCAAAGTCTTTGACGGCATTTGGGCGCACGTGGCAGGGGCGGGCCGCGGAAGCTTCAATCTGCGCTTCGCGCAACCCTCGCGCGATGGACATCCGTTCATGAACGTTCTGTACCCGGTTGATGTTCCTCCGTTTGATGAAGAGCATCTGCTGGCCAGGGCGCGCCAGGCGCATGTCGTTCCGAAGCTCTTTCTGACGAACGGATCGTATGAGTACTGGGGCCGCTGCGCGTCGCTCATTCACACGACCATCGATGGCAGGGCGGATGAGATGCCTTCCCCTGACGCACGCATCTACTTTTTCGCCGGTTCGCAGCACGGGGTAGGAATGATTCCACCTCAGCCCGTCCCCGCCCAAAATCTGGCCAATATAAACGATTACCGGTATGGCTTGCGTGCGCTGTTATTAGCGATGCAGAAATGGGTAAAAGACGGGACCGAACCTCCGCCTTCTCAATTCCCGCGTTTAAAAAATGGCGAACTCACCACGATTGCGGGGCTACACTTCCCGCGCATCCCGGGCGTGGAAATCCCGCAGCATAAGCGCGAAGCCTATCGGCTCGATTTTTCAACCGAGCCACCCCGCCTTGGCCCTCCGTTCCCGACCTTTGTGCCCCAGGTAGATCCCGACGGCAACGAACTCGGAGGCATTCGCATGCCGGAGATTGCGGTCCCTTTGGCGTCCAACACGGGGTGGAACCTGAGAAGCCCTTCGATCGGTGCGCCTACCGAACTGCTCAGCATGATCGGCTCCTGGATTCCGTTTTCGAAGGGTACCATTGCGAAGCGCTATGCGAACGAGCAGGATTACCTGAATCGGATCGATGCCGCGGGACGGGATCTCGTGCGACGTGGCTTTGTGCTTGTAGACGATTTGGCCGCCTTGCGTCAGCGCGCGGAGAAAGAGTGGCAACTCACAGCTACTCGTAACGCAGCGCTTCGGTAGGATTCAACTGCGAAGCGCGGCGCGCGGGAAGCAGGCCGAAGCCAACCCCGACCGCAAAGGAGACGCCGAACGCGACCAGCACGGAAAGCGCCGAGATGGGGACCCGAACCTGCTCGAAAAGTAGCCGGACACTTATCGGCAGAGCGAGTCCGAGCACGATACCGACACTTCCGCCGGCGAGGCTGATCAACACGGACTCGATGAGGAACTGAAGCATAACGTCGCGGCGCGATGCTCCCACCGCCATGCGCAAACCGATCTCGCGCGTTCGCTCGGTCACCGTTACAAGCATGATGTTCATAATGCCGATACCGGAAATGATGAGAGCAATAGCCGAGACAATGATCAGAACGATAGTGAGAACGGAGGCGATTTTGTCGGCAGTCTCCAGAATGGCGCTGAGGTTCTGGACATTGTATTTTGCGCCTGGACGGTGGCGGCGCTCCAGGATATCGTTGACCCGCTGTGTGACCATCGGCACGTCGGCGGCATTGCGAACTTCGATATAAACCGGGTTGATCCGCTCGTATTCCATGAAGTACTTCATCACTGTGATCGGAATCAGGATCGTGTCATCTGTGATTTCGCCCTGATTCATGGTGCTGGTCTTTTCCCGGAATGTGCCGATCACGGTGAATTGAAGCTGACTGATTTTAATGGTCTGCCCCAACGCCGCCTGTTGGCTTCCGAACATGCGGATTGCCAGCTTATCGATGAGCATCGCCACATGCTCCCGCAGCGTCATATCGCTTTGATCGAAGATACGGCCCGCCAGGAGAACCAGATTGCGAACGCGTGCGTACTGATCGTCCACACCATCGACCGTAACGATTCGCACTTTGCCGTTCACGACGATGTGTTCGTGCGTGTTCATGACGGCGGACGCGGCCACAATTGTGTTCCCCAAGTCTTCACGGATGGCCTGAACATCGGAGAGCTTGACGAAATCGGCCTCCACCTGGGCCAGATTCTCTCCTCCCGCTTCGTAATCGGCATAAACGAGATTCGAACCGATTCCACGAATCTGATCGAGAATCAGGTTCTTACCCGCCAATGAGATGGTTACGACGAGAATGACGGAGGCATTACCGATAATGAGACCGAGAGCGGTCAGGAATGTGCGGAGGCGATTCGCCCGCAAGGCCTGCAGGCTGAAACTAACCGCCTCTGTGATGTTCATCGCTAGAGATCAGACGCCGCCGGCCTGTTTCAGCAAACGAAGAGCTTCCTCTTTAGGCGGATCGTCGACCGTAACGGGGGCGCGCATGTATTTCCGAAGCAAATTCTTTGCCTCATCCAGATTTCTCTTCTGCTTAATATATAGGTCCGCGCGCGCAAACCACACGCGCGGAGATTCCGGAGCTACTTCCTGGGCTTGTTGGAACACCGCATCGCTTTCGCTCGTGCGGCCCTGCCGGGCAAGGAACTTAGCCAGTTCAATCAACTGCCCGACGCTGTGCGGGGACACTGCTACGGCCTGCCGAAGCTGGTCCTCCGCGCTCTGGTACTCCTTCCGCTTTTGGGCAAGCTTGGCTTTCTCGTAATGGCCTTCGGCGGGGTCCACCGCGGCGATTTGGTCGGCCACTTTCATGGCTTTATCGTGGCCGCCCCCTAGAAAGCCGGGCGCCTCCAAATAGTAGTCGAAAAGATCGCTAAGCGCATCGCTGTTCTTCGGATTCAACTGCACGGATCGCTCAAAGGCCTGGCGGGCTTTTGAGGCAAAACCAGGCGCTAAAAGCGGGTTGGAGGTTTCAGCTCTTTTGCCGAACGCGCGGCCCAGCCAATCCGTATACTCGGCGTTGTCAGGCCGGCCATCACTTGCCCTTTGAAGGTAGTCTGTGGATTGCTTGAAATCACCAAGCATGAAATAGTCGCGGCCGATCAGGAAATTTGTCGCCGGATCCGCGCTGTTCTTATCCAGTAAGTCGAGAGAAGCCTGATAGTCGGTATGTTGGTACAAGTCTTCCGCTTTGGTTAGCGTCTGCGCAAACAGAGGCATACTGCAGAGCATTGCGCCCGCGCAAATCAACCCGGCTTTCCAAATCCACACCCCTGGCAACTCGTTACCTCGCATTGTACGTCTTATCCCGAACCCAATCAACAAGATGCTGCTCAGATGAGCGAAGTTGCGTGTGTCTCTTGAGAGATGTGGTTGGCCTCAGCCGGTCCCTCACTGATCCGGGCACAGTGCGTCCATATTTCAGATCACTTTCGGCTGAGCACGAACGGTATAGTAGTTCTAGATTGAAGTTCACGGAAGGGAAGGTACAACGAATGATGCTCGCCCAGTTGCGACGTTTGATAGTCTCAAGCGGTTTCTTTCTCCTCTTGGCCGGCAGCGCCTTCGCTCAAACGACGACGCTTGAAGGCCAAGTGAAGGGTCCAGACGGGCAGCCGTATAAAGGCGCGGTCATCAACCTCACTCGCACCGATATCAAGGGCCACTACACGGTTAAATCCGACAAGAAAGGCCACTGGCTGTACACTGGCTTGCCTTACGGAACGTACGACATCACGTGTTCCATTAACGGGCAAGTTGTAGACAAGGTGAACAATGTTCAATCGAAGTACGGCGAATCGGTGACGGTGGATTTCAATGCGGAGAAAGCGAAGCAGGCGCAAGCGGCCGCCGCCGCAGCCAACCAGAGCGGCGAATTGACAAAAGAACAAGCTCGCGGAATGAGCAAGGAGCAAAAGGAACAGTACGAGCAACAACTGAAGAAGAACGCCGAGGCTATTAAGAAGAACAAGGCGCTGAACGATACGTACAACCTGGCTCAGACCGCCTTGAAGGCCGCGCCGGCCGAAACAGACCCGGCAAAGAAGGCAGCCGATTATAACAGCGCCATCGATAATTTGAATAAAGCGGCCCAGATGGATGCCAATCAGGTAGCAATCTGGGACAGCCTTGGTGAAGCTTACACCGGATTGGCCGCAACGCAGACCGGAGATGCGAAGACAAAATCTTACGATCAGGCGATTGAAGCATATAAAAAAAGCCTGGCGCTGAAACCGAATGACCCGGGTAACGCAGCCATCTATAACCAGATTGGGAACATTTATGGCGCAGAGAAAAAGATGCCGGAGGCCACTGAAGCGTTGACGAAGGCGGCGCAACTGGATCCCGCCATGGCCGCGAAGGCGTATTTCAACATGGGCGCCAACATGGTGAACAGCGGACATCCGGCTGAAGCGGCAGACTTCTTTAAGAAAGCAGCGGATGCGGACCCCAACTACGCGGACGCCTGGTATCAGTACGGCAGTCTTCTGATGATGAAAGGCTCGGTGGATCCGAAAACGGGACAGCAGACCTATCCGCCCGATACGGCCACCGCGCTGAAGAAGTACCTGGAACTGGAGCCCAGCGGCAAACATGCGCAGGAGGCTACGGCCATGCTGCAAGCCATGGGTGAAAAGGTCCAAACAAAGATTACCGTCCCCGGCGCTAAGAAGAAGAAATAATCGAATTGATTGCATCAAGGGCCAGGAGGCAACAACTCCTGGCCTCCGTGCTTTACTGGAATGCTCCGCGCAGCTATTGAACTTCTGGTCACGATCATCCTTGTGATCGCGGCACGAGCGATCCTAACCAGTTTTCTGAAGGGCGTCGCAAACAGCTCCGCCACGGCTTTCCAGCGCGGGCCGCAGGATCAACCGAGCGCAAGTGGCGCAAGCCAGAACGCACCCTCCAACACTCCGCCCAAAGGGAGCGAGCTACACAAAGATCCGGTTTGCGGAACGTACGTGGCGGAATCGACTCAGTTCCGGCGCCAGGCTGGCGGACAAACTTTCTATTATTGTTCGGAAGACTGCAAGGCAAAGCACGCGCTCGTGGCGCGGTGACTGGCTAAGCCTTATCCCATCCATTGCGGATTTTGGATTGTGCCGTCAAACATGGTGCTGATCTTGAACTGCTCGTATTGGCCGTGCTGAGCGGCCGTTCGCGTTTTGTCGAGAATCGCAATCACCTGCGCCTCGGTCATCGGCTTGAAGCTCCGTGCGGCTCCAAACGCCTGATCGAGATCTTTCGTGCTCTCGCAGCCGGTAATGACGACTGAAGTAGGAAGATTGAGGGCGTAGTGCAAACATTCGAGAGGTGTGACGGTATTGCTCTTCAGAATCAGGCCGCTCCCCATCGGCTTCATCCCGAGCACCGCAATCCCCTCCTCCACGAGTTTCGGAACGACGTTATTCGCGAAGCTGCGGAAATGAGCATCCATCGGGTTCAGGGGCATTTGGCAGGCATCAAAATGGAAATGGCGCTGCTTGGCGACCTCGAGCATGCGTTCATGAACGAGCGGGTCTTTGTGCCCGGTGAATCCGATATAGCGAATTTTGCCGGCCTGTTTGGCCGCCATAACGGCCTCCAGAGCACCGCCATTTGCGAAGAATCTGTCCGGATCGTCGAGCCTGATGTTTTCGTGGTATTGGATGAGGTCGATATGATCCGTCTGGAGCCGCTGCAGCGATTGGTCGATCTGCTGTGCCGCGGCCTTTTTTGTGCGCCCATCGAACTTCGTCATGAGAAATGCCTTCCGGCGATAACCATCGCGCAACGCTTTCCCCATGCGAACTTCGGACACGCCATCGGCGTAGTCCCAGCAGTTGTCCAGAAACGTGATCCCGCGGTCCAGGGCGGAGCGAACGATCCGGATACCATCCTCTTCACTTGGCACTGAGATGTGATAGCCGCCCAGCCCGATGGCCGAAACGCGCTCACCCGTACTGCCCAACTTCCGGTAGATCATTCCGTTTGAGTGCGCCGTTTCATTCGACTGCGCGGAAGCCACAGCCGCTATTCCGGCGCTGGCAATGATGTTCAGGACTTGTCTTCGGTCCATACCACATACTCTAGACCTAATTGAACCTTGACATGATCAGGAGAATTGCGGATGGGTCCGCACTCACCCTGTTACAACGGTTGTAATGAACTGGTCAGCGGTTGGAGCATTCCTGATGGCGTTTGCGGTGGGCTTCGGCGCGTTTGGAGCCCACGGCCTTAGAAACCGGTTGGACGCATATTCGATGTCGGTATATGAGAAAGCCGTGTTCTATCATTTCATACACGCCTTAGGCATATTGGTGGTTGCCCTTTTAGCACGTACCAGCGCTATTTCCCCGGCGGGGCAGGCGCGCGTGGGCTGGCTGCTGCTGATCGGCATCGTCCTGTTCTCAGGCAGCCTGTACGCTCTGGCGATCTCCGGAATCCGTATTCTTGGAGCGATTACGCCAATTGGAGGGATCGCGTTCATCGCCGGATGGCTGGTGCTGGCGTATGAAGTTTTGAGAGCTCAGCGCGGCTGAGCCTGCACCTGCACGAGGGTGCGGGCGCCCATGCCATTCGGCAATTCATACCGGAAGATGATTTCGGCTCTTACCCGGTGGGAGTTAACGTCCTGAAGTTCCGTTTCCACCTCCGGCCCCTTGTAGAGCATAAGGCGCGAACCGCGTTTCAGAGATTTCGCAAACAGATCAAGCAACCGGTGCATGGGAGCAACCGCCCGAGCGATGATGATTTCCGGGTGCTGTGACAACGCCTTGTCTTCGGCTCGCTCGGCCGATACATGCACGTTACACAGTTCCAGCGCTTCAACCGCCGAATCGACGAACCGGGCTTTCTTTTGAGTCGATTCCGCAAGAGTGAAGCGCGTTCCGGGCAGCACGATTGAAAGAGGAAGCCCGGGGAATCCGGCGCCGGTTCCGGCATCCAGGACGCGTTTTGCGCGGGAGAAGTGTTTCCAGGGTGCGACCGAATCATACACGTGTTTAACCGCCGCCTCCTCCGGGCTCGTGATGCGAGTGAGGTTCATGTGCTGATTTGCGGCGAGTATCAAGTGGAGGTGCCGCCCCGCTTTGACGATGAGTTGCTCCCGATATGGCACATCGGCCGGCAATACGCGGGCAAGCTCCTCCTCAAACTGCACGTTTTCATCATGGCATCCGCGAAAATGGATTGAATGTTAACGGCTGGAATCGTGGGGCTTCCCAATGTAGGAAAAAGCACCCTGTTCAACGCGGTCACGCAAACCAGAAAGGCGCTGGCAGCGAATTATCGGTTTTGCACCATCGAACCGAACACCGGAATCGTAACGGTTCCCGACGACCGCCTGGAAGTGCTCGCTAAAATGAGCGCATCCCAGAAGGTCATACCTGCGGTATTTGAGTTCGTCGACATTGCCGGACTGGTGAAAGGGGCCAGCAAGGGGGAAGGTCTGGGCAATCAGTTTCTGGGCCACATTCGCGAAGTGGATGCAATCGTTCAGGTTGTGCGCTGCTTTGAAGATTCGAATATTGAACACGTGATGGATACCGTGGACCCGGTTCGCGATATCGAAATCATTAATACGGAGCTAGTGCTTGCAGATCTGGAATCCGTTGAGAAGCGCAGGGCCAAACAGCAGAAGGCTGCCAAAAGTGGAGATAAGAAAGCGCTCGCGGAAGTGGATCTACTCGAGACACTGGAGCGGCACCTGAATACAGGGAAAACAGTCGTGACACTTGATTTGACCCCCGAGGAGAGGTCGCTTGTGCGGACATTCTTTCTTCTGACATCGAAACCGACACTGTTCGCCTGCAACGTCGCGGAAGGCGACCTCGCGACCGCTGAAACCAACGGGTTCGTGCGGCAAGTGAGGGAATACGTACAAAAGCACCACGATACGGGGGCGGTGGTCGTGTCGGCGGAAATTGAATCCGAACTGGTGACCTTATCGCAGGAGGAGCGGCAAGAGTACCTGGCGGGCCTGGGGGTATCCGACACCGGCGCAACCAACTTGATCCGCGAAGCATATCATCTGCTGGGCCTTCGAACCTTTCTCACCACCGGTGAGAAAGAAAGCCGCGCCTGGACCATCCGGGCGGGCGACAAGGCTCCGCAGGCGGCGGGCGTGATTCACTCCGATTTCGAAAAGAGCTTCATTTCGGCGGAGTGTATTTCCTACGGCGATCTAGTCGCAGCGGGCTCCTTCGCGCGCGCTCGCGAACTGGGCAAACTTCGCACGGAAGGAAAGGAGTACGTCGTACAGGATGGCGATGTGATCGAGTTTAAGACGTTTTTGTAGGCCGCTTGCTTTCGCGCCCGGTTCAGTTCGCATCACTGATCTTGTTTCAGCAATTCCGAACGGTCGATGCGTTCCCCGCGGAACATCACCGAGTAGATGTGCTCCGTGTTCGAAATATCTTTAACAGGATCGCCATCCAGGAGAACGAGATTCGCATCGCGGCCGGGCTGAATGCTGCCGATCCGATCATCAGCGCGTAAGATCTTCGCGGCATTGTAGGTGGCCGCCTGCAGGGCTACGGCCGCTGGAATGCCGGCCTTCACCCAGAGTTCCATCTCGTGTTGCACGGTTGGGCCGTGAATCACCAGCATATTTCCGGCGTCGGAGCCAGCGATCAGCATCACGTCGGATTTATATGCGTTCAGTAGATTTTTGTTGACCCGATTCATGAGGCCATTGAAGCGTTCGGGATCTGTCTTATTCTCTTTCTGAACTACAGCGCGAGTAGATTCGAGCAAATCCGCCGGAGCGGCCTGCTGTAGCAACGAGCGATTCAGCAGTTCGGGGTTGCCTGTTCGCATGTCCACCATCGCTTCAAATACGCTGACCGTCGGATCATAGGCGATGCCTTTCCTCTTCATTTCCGAGAAGGTTGAATCCGGAATCAAATCAACCATCGAACCGTGCTCGACGCTGCTCGTGTCCGCATCGGCTGCGTCTTTCACGTCGGCGGCGCTTCCGGTGTGGGTTACCGAAGGCAGTCCGTCGCGAATGGCCTCCGCGATCACGGCATCATATATTTTCGTATCCAGGCGATTGAAGCGGCCCCAATTTTCGTTTCCGGCATCCAGGACGCCCTTAATGCAATCAACTCCGGCGTGCTTCAGATCGTCGACCATTCTTCGAGCTTGCTCCGGCGATTTCGGCACCCGGAGGAACTGCTCTTCGCCCTCCTTGCGCAGGCTCTCCGGAAGGACCTTCAGGAGCTCCGTCGGGTGTCCGCCTTCGGCGGTGAACAGGGGCCCGCAGGCGAAGAATTGCGCACCGAGATACTTGCCGGATTCGATCTCCGCGCGCAGATTGAGAGATTGGTTAAGCCAATCGCCGGTGCTTCGGACGGCGGTGATCCCGCTATAGAGATAGGCTGCCAACCTTCGCTTTGGCGCGTTCGGATCGGCATACTTTGCAATATCCCGGTAAACGCCTCCCGGGGCGCCAATGTGGACGTGCAAGTCGATCAGCCCGGGAATCAGAGTCTTGCCTGCGGCGTCAACCACATCGGCATCAAGCGATTTTGTGTTGGCTGGAGCCGTAAAGACCTGCGCGACTTTTCCGTTACGGACCAGCACCGCGCCATCCGGGATGACCGTTCCATTACCGACGAATATTCGCGCGTTCTGAAACAGTACAGAGCGATTGCGGGCGGCGGCGCGCGCCAGGATCTTCGCCTGCTCGATGTTCTGCTTCGTTCGCGCCTGGTAGACGCCCATAATAAAGAACGGAGCCAGAACCGCAAGAATCCAAAGCTTAGCGGTTCCGGAGATTTTCTCTTCCTTCTCCCAGCGGAACAGCTTCGTGCCGACAATCAGAGCAACAGCCAGAGTGATCAGCAGCGCGAAGACGGCGACGAGATTGGCCAGCACTCCCTGACCGCCTATCATGATCGCTTGCGTACCTTGATACAAATACGTCGCGGGCATGAACTGGGCGATGGTCTGCACCCAAATAGGCATGATGCTGAGAGGGAATGTCGCACCGCTCAGAAACAGCATGGGAAGGTACAGAATCTGTGTGAGAACGCTCCCTTCCTGCGCCGAGTTCACCACCGCCGCGATAATCATGCCCATGGCGCGAAAGGCAATCACGCCGATAGAGACAAACACAACAATTGAAAACAGATTGTGGGGCAGCGGCATGCGATAGATGGTCGCAGCAAAAAAGAAGAACAGGAAAACAGAGGGCAAAAAGGCCACCAGGCCCGATACCAGTGAGGCGACGATGATGGGCGCCGCACTGATGGGAGCCACCTTGAATCGCCGCAGCACGTTAGTCTCACGGTCCTGAATGGCTCGCATGCCCGCGCCGAAAAAACCGTTTCCCAATATGCCGATAATCAGGACCATCGAGATGACCTGGGCCATTGCAGCTGCGCTCTGGCGGCCATCGAACAATTGCGCGAACAGAAAAAAGAAGACCAGCGGAAAAACGTAGCTGAAGAACAACATCGAGCGGTCACGGCCCATCAGCTGCAGGCTGCTCTTGATCTGCGCGAGATACGGTCTCATTTATTCCCGCAGTTTCCGTCCGGTGAGCTCAATAAACACGTCCTCCAACGTAGGCCGCTTCAGATGGATGTCGGTCAATGTTAAGCCGTGCTGGTCGATCCATTTGACCAGCTCAACAATAGTTGCCGGCGGAGAGTCCGTCTGAATGGAAAGTGTACGGCCCTCATCGTGCGTCGTGTGCTTCATGTCGCGTAAAGCATCCGGGAGTTTGTCGAATGGCATTACGCCGTTCGTGGTCACTTCAACCAGCGATTCGCCCAGAACTCGCTGTTGTATCTCCCGCGGCGTTCCAAGTTCGATGATCTTCCCGCCATCGATGATGGCGACCCGGTCGCAAAGACGTTCCGCCTCTTCGATGTAATGCGTCGTAATCAGGATCGAGCGGTGATTCTCCTTCAGTTCGTGAATTACTCCATGAATCTCGTGGCGAACCTGCGGGTCCAGGCCGGTTGTAGGCTCGTCCAGAAAGAGAAGCGTGGGCTCGTTCAATAGAGCTAAGGCAAGAGCGACGCGCTGCTTCTGCCCTCCGGAAAGAGATTTATAGAAGGCTTCACGCTTCTCCCAAAGCTGAAGGCGCTGTAGAATTTTGTCGCGATCCGCCTGACGGTCGTAAAATGCCGCAAACAGGTCGAGCGCTTCATGAACTTTGATTTTGTCAGGCAGGTTCGTCGCCTGCAGGCAAACGCCGATATGGTTTTTGATCTCCTTACTCTGCAGGGCTGGATCAAAACCAAGTACCGAGACCTGCCCGCTCGTACGGGGCCGCAAACCCTCCAGGATTTCGATCGTCGTCGTCTTCCCCGCCCCATTCGGTCCGAGCAAGCCGAAAACCTCTCCCGAAGCGATCTCGAGATCAATCCCTCGTACGGCTTCAACGTTGCCGTACGACTTGTAAAGATTTCGAACCAGAATGGGAGGATCGCTCATTTCGCCTAAACCGGCCGCTTATGCTCCCGGTTCAGTTCCGATGTTAGATAATTCGCCGCGAATGAGGTCTTCGTAGGTCTCACGTCTCCTCGCGAGGATAATACGTGTCCCATCTACTAAAAGTTCACAGGGTCGCAGGCGTGAATTGTAGTTCGAGGCGAGAACAAACCCGTACGCGCCGGTGGTCTGGATGGCCAGCAAATCACCGGGGTGAACGGAAGGCAGTTCGCGTCCGCGCGCAAAGAAGTCGCCTGTTTCGCACACAGGCCCTACTACGTCCGCCCGGATTCTGTCCGCCCTTGGATCCTGGCACACCGGAACGATCTCATGATGAGCCTGGTACAGCGAAGGCCGGATCAGATCGTTCATGGCGGCATCGACGATCACGAACGTTTTCTGACCGTTACACTTGTTAAGAAGTACACGCGTCAACAGGAGACCCGCCTCGGCTACAATCGACCGGCCGGGTTCGAGTGTGAGCGTCAAGCCCGCGCCTTCCACGTTTGGCCGCAGCCGGTTTATAAAAGTTTCAATATCAGCCGCTCGCTCAGACGCCCGGTAGGGTACGCCAAGGCCGCCCCCAAGGTCAAGGTTCCGAATGGGAATACCTTGTGCGCGCAATCGTGAAACCAGTTCCAGCGCCTTACCAGCAGCTTCGAGCAGGGGCTCGACGTCGAGTAGTTGCGAGCCTATATGGCAGCTCACCCCTTGGACAGAGATGCCGGGCAGGTGAGCCGCCGCCGCATAGATGCGTTCGGCCGCTCCGATATCCACGCCAAACTTATGCTCCCTGAGACCCGTTGAGATGTAAGGATGGGTAATCGCGTTGACATCGGGGTTCACTCGGATGGCAATGACTGCCGTTCGCCCCAGTTCCACGGCAATTCGCGAGATCAAATAAACTTCCGCTTCCGATTCGCAATTGAAGCTGTGTATCTCTCGCTCGAGGGCAAAGCGAATTTCCGCTTCCGTTTTTCCGACTCCGGAAAACACGACGGAACGCGGATCGCCGCCGCAGGCCAGTACTCGATATAGTTCGCCTCCGGACACGATGTCAAAACCCGCGCCCTCGGCTTTGAGCGCAGCCAGAATCGCGAGATTGGAGTTCGCCTTAACCGAATAACAGATACGGTGTGACAGCCCTTTCAGAGCAGCCTTATAGGCTCGGAACCTGTCAATGATCGCCGATTTGGAATAAATATACGCCGGAGTTCCATGTAAAGCGGCAATATCGGATAGCGCAACATCTTCGCAGAACAGGAAACCGTTCCGATAGGTGAAGGTCTTGTCGAGCATCGCGCCGGTCAAAGCACCCTAAGCGCAATGACGGTCTGGTCGTCCGTTAGCGGAGTTGCGCCGCGGAAAACGTCGATGTCATTGAATATCTTCTTCACAATCTGCTGAGGCGGAAGTTTGTAATGAGTAGTGACTACCTTTTTCAACCGGCCCCGTCCGTACGTCTCGGGATCGTCATCAACGGCGATGGAATCGGGCGAGCTATGATCGCCCAGTTGGTCTTCAACGCCATCGGAATACAAGATCAGCAGATCGTCAGCTTCAGCGGTGATTTCGACCTGATCGTACTGTTGGTCTTCGAGGAGCCCGATGGGCATGCCCTCGGCGCGGGAGTCGATAATCTTTCCAGCCCGGCAGAGCATAGGCGGAAGAGTTCCGGCACTGACTACCGTGAACGTTCGGGTCCGCGCCGTCCAGGTAATCAGAGATAACGTTGCATACTGGGCGTCCACTCTTCGCTCTAGAAGCGCCTCGTTCAGAGATTTCATAAGCTCCGATGGGCTGTGCCGCCTGGGAGCAAGCATGCGCAAAAGCCCGGTGATAAGCGCGCCATAGAGCGCCGCGGCTGCTCCCTTCCCGCTCACATCGCCGAATGCAATCAGAGTGTACTCGTCTCCGGGCTCGAAAAAGTTGTAGAGGTCGCCGCTGATCTCGCGGGCGGGCCGCGAATTCAGGCCGATTTCGACTCCGGCAACTCCCGAAATCGCTCGCGGCATCAGCAGGGATTGAAGTTTGTAAGCGGCCTGCAGATCCTGCTCCATGCGCTGTTCACGCTGCGCAAGTTCCTGATACAGCCTGGCGTTTTCAACCGAGGTCGCAATCTGGGGCGCAAGGAGCGTAAGAGCGCGGACATGATCATCGGTGAAGAACGCCAGGCGCACGCTCTCCAGGTCCAGAACCCCGATCACGCGGTCGCGCAGAATGAGCGGAACCGCGACTTCCGAACGGATATCGCTGTGTGCGGCGATGTAACGCGGGTCCTGAGTTACATCCGCAACGCGTATCACCTGTCGCGATTCGGCCGCCGCGCCGGTGATTCCCTTCCCGATTTCAATAGTTTCGATAGTCGCCTTTTCGTCGTAGCGCTGGCTGAACCGGCAGCGGAGTAGATTTCTCTCCAGATCGACGAGGTAGACGCTGAATGCATCAAAGTTGATTAACGCTCGTATCGTAACCGTGATTTTGGTCAGCAGCTCATCGATTTCCAGAATGGAGCTGAACTCCTGGGATAGATGGGCGAGAACCCGCAAAGTCCGGTTCTGGCCGTTTACCCGCCGGTACAGACGGGCGTTGTCTATCGCTGTTCCGACGCGGCTGGCGATGAGCGCGAGCAAAGCTTTGTCTTGTTCGGAGAAAGCGTTGACACGGGTGGATTGCAGATCGATGATCCCGACGAGTTTGCCGCGCACGAGCATGGGAACAGCCAACTCGGCGCGCACGGCATCCAACGCGTTCAGGTATCGCGAATCGGTGCGTACATCGCCGAGAAGGGTCGGCTGACGGGATTGAGCCGCCCAACCTGTTATGCCTTCACCCAGATGAATGGACAGGCTTTTCGCCACCTCATCGCGATGGCCGATCGAGTACCGCATGCGTAAGGCGCGGCTCCGTTCGTTGTACAGGAGAATGGCGAAAAGCTCGTAGGGCACCACCTCCTTGACAATCTCCGCGACGTTCGACAGCAGCCGGTCCAGATCCAGAGTCTCGGCAGTAACGGTACTGACTTCCAGAAGAAAGTCGAGCAATTCCACCCGCTCGCGGAAGCGCACCTGAGATTTACGTGTCGTAGCCATCAATATGTATTTGGATGACCGCCTGGCACGTGGGTAGCGGGCAAAGGTTGAGTTTTGGCAGGCGCGCCGCCTTCAAGCTCCCGTATGATTTGCACTCCCCCGCTGGTACCGATGCGATTGGCTCCGGCGAGCACCATGGTCCTGAGCATTTCGAATGTCCGGATGCCGCCGGCCGCCTTCACACCTGCGGAGTTGCCCGCAATTTGACGCATGAGCCGCACATCTTCCAGCGTTGCGCCCGATTTTGAGAATCCGGTTGAAGTTTTGATAAAATCCGCGCCAGATTCGACCGCAATATGACACGCCGACTTCTTCTCTTGATCGGAAAGGAGGCAAGTTTCCAGTATCACTTTAAGAATGGCGCCCTGGGCATGTGCTCGCTCCACGAGTTGTCGGATTTCCTTCCGAAGGACTTCCAAATGGCCGGACCGGAGCGCGCCGATATTCTGAACCATATCCAGTTCTTTCGCACCTTCCAACAAGGCCAGATCGGCCTCCGCCAATTTTGTAGTGGATTCATTTGCACCCAATGGGAAGCCTACCGTCGCACAAACTTTAACATCTGAACCGTCCAAGGCGGCAGCAGCGAAACGAACCCAGTACGGGTTGACGCAAACCGATGCGAACCCAAACTGACGAGCTTCCGCGCAAGCGCTTGCGATGTCTTCCTGCGTGGCTTCTGGTCTCAGAACCGTATGATCAATCAGTGACGCGGCGGTCTTTGGATTTTCCAGTGTCTCGTCAACGCTCATGTTTTCGATGAATCGGGAGGCGAGATTCACGCGCCGGACGCGCATGTGCGTCAAGCATAACACGGCCAGCCGCAGAGGCAATCTGCCGTGACCGCCTCATGAGGGCGTAACCGATAAGAATTTTTCCAACCGCGGCTCTCTTCTTCAGAAGATGCCGAAATTCGCCCTTTCGATCATGAGTTGGAACCTCTACCTGGGGGCCGACGTTAGCCGTGTTCTAGCGGTGGATTCTGCCCTGCTGCCCGCAAGGGTAGCTGCGGTTTGGGATACGGTGAATCGAACAGATTTTCGAGCCAGAGCGAAAAAGATAGCCGCGGCCATCTGCCGCGAGCGGCCCGATGTAGTTGCGTTGCAGGAGCTTTGCCGGTGGTCTTCGCTTTACCGACGCCCCCTCCGTCAGTATCCCAGTCCGGAGAGCGTGGAATATGACTTTCTCAGTATTTTGCTCGAAGCCCTGGCCGCGAGGGGCGAAACGTATTTTGCAGCAGCACGCTCCCGGGGCATCGACGTGTTACTGCCTGCCTCACAGGGACCTGACATCCGGTTGGAGGATTCCCTTGCGCTTCTGCTTCGTGCGGGCCGCCAAGCAAACGGATTCGAGTGGGCGAAGCCCCAAACGGGGCACTTTGCGGCAAATCTGCGAACAACCCTGGATGGCGAGCCCTTCGAGATCAAGCGGAACTGGGCTTCCGTGGACCTGCTAGCGAATGGTCAGGAAGTGCGAATCATCACAACTCATCTGGAATATTTCAGCCCCGCAGTACAGCCCGCGCAACTTGCCGAGATCCTCGACGGGCCCGGGAAGACCAGCAAGGCGGTTATTCTGACCGGAGATTTCAACAGCCAGCCGGGATCCCCTGCGTGGCAAACCCTGAAAAATGCCGGGTATATGGATTCATGGGAATCTGCCGGCACAGGCCCCGGCCAGACCTCCGGGCGCGATGAAGAGCTTCGCAGCCCGCAAGCGGCACTTAGGGAGCGGATCGACTGGATTATGTGCCGCGGTCCGGTAGAGGTTATGCACGCTTCCCTGGTTGGTACCGGGCTATCCGACCGTACTGCCGATGGGATGTGGCCATCCGATCATGCGGGTCTCTCGGCGAGAGTATCAGTCGGGCAAGCCGGCGCCCCAAGCGGATTGGCTGGGATGGAATCCGTGCAACAGCCGCCGGCGCTCATCGAAGTTGGTTAAGGGGCGCTCCGACTAGTATCTGCGGATTGACCGTTGGTACCGACGACCCATTTTTATTGGAAATGGGGCAGTGAAGACCACCGTGGAACTCCCCGATACGCTTTTCCGGAAGGCCAAAGCCGCAGCCGCCGAACAGGGCAAAAGTCTGAAAGACTTCTTCGCGGAAGCGGTGAACGACCGCCTCCGGCGACTAGCTCCGGAACAGAACAGGAGCAAGCCGTGGGAAGCTGCCTTCGGCGGTCTGCGAACCTTGCATCGCGAGAATCTGCGAATCGATCGAATCATCGCGGCGGAATTTGAATCGATTGGTGAAGAAGAATGGCGCTGATCTTTGACACCAACACGCTCTCGGCCTTTGCCGATGGCGACCCTGATTTGCGAAGCGCCATCGCAGTAGAGAACGAATTGGCTCTGCCGTCAGTAGTGCTTGGCGAGTATTTGTTTGGAATTCGCCAATCGCGTTATAGACCCCGGTAGGAGAGTTGGCTGAGCCGGCACCTGAGCACTTTTGTGCTCTTTTCAGTCGGTCCAAACACTGCGCGTCATTACGCCGAGATCCGGTATGAATTAAAGGCGGTGGGGCAACCGATACCGACGAACGATATCTGGATTGCTGCCACAGTACGGGAACACGGCTACCGACTGGCGACCCGAGACACTCATTTCCGACGGGTTCGTGGGATGAATGTGCTGTCGTGGTAAGTTGCCGGCGGCATTGGGGACAAGAGCTTAGTTTTGGACGCGCCATAAGCGATAAGCAACAGTAACTGCCGTGATCGCACCGGCACACACAGCAATACCCCTTACCAGGCGGCCACCAAAAACCGGCCGATTCCTCACGCCTGAAATGTGCTCCGGACGAATGCCAACCCCTACTACACGTGCAAGCACGCGCTGCACACCCGGAATGCGTGATCCCATTTTCAGTTGCCACGGTACTTTGAGCGGACCGGGATTCTGAAAAACATGTTCGAATACTTTATGAGCATTCACCTGCATCCGTTGCGTAATGCGCGTAGGAAGCTCTCGCCGCCGTTGTACCCGGGCCAGGAGAGCTTCAGTGATACACCCGTGCAGGAGCGGTTGCGCCAGCAGATTCGCTGCGGCTACGGCATCCTGAATCGCGAGATTGATACCGACCCCGCCCGCCGGCGACATTGCATGCGCGGCATCGCCGATGCACAAAAGCCCCGGCCTGTGCCAGCGTGTAAGGCGGTTAATTTGAACCGATAACAGCTTGATCTGAGCCCAGTCCTTCAACTCCTCTATCCGGTCCCCCAGATAAGGCGCGATCTGGTGGACACTTTGCCGGAACGCTTCGAGACCCTTCCGCTGCATTTCCTCGAAAGAGCCCTTCCGGATGATGAATCCCGCCTGAAAATAATCGCCCCGGTTGATCAGGATCAGGACTTTGCCGAAATTGATGTTTCCGAAAAGCTGTTCTGGGTCGTTGCCAACCCGGCTGATACGAAACCAGAGCACATCGATCGGGACCCCAAATTCCTGCACTTCCAACCGTGCGGCTTTCCGCGTTGTGGAATGGCGCCCATCGCAGCCGGCCACCAAGTCAGCCCGGATATGCACATCGCCTTCGGGAGTCCTGGCTTTCACTCCAAGCACGCGCCCGTTTTCGCGAAGCAGGTCGACGGCTTCGTAGTGCATTCGAAGCCGAAAAGCCGGGAAAGTCTTCGCGCGTTTAGAAATAAAGCTTAGGAAATCCCATTGCGGCATCAGCGCGACGAACTTACAATGCGTGGGCACGTGGCGGAAGTTTGCCGCCTGAAATGGAAAGCCGCCGAACACGCCACCTACGGACGTTAACTGCTGATGCGGCACTTTCAAGAAATCTTCGAGCAGCCCCAGTTCATACATCAGCTCCAGAGTGGAGGGATGCACTGTGTCGCCGCGAAAATCGCGAAAGAAATCGTTATGCTTCTCGAGCACCGTCACCGGCACTCCCGCGCGAGCCAACAGATAGCCCAGCATCATGCCGGCCGGGCCGCCGCCAACGATACAGCAAGTCGTTTCCAGTGTCTGAAGCGCCATCGCAAGCCCTTGGACGATGATCTCACCCCAGGCGCGGGCGCCGACGAGAAGCATCACATCTGGAGCGATTGAACTTTGATGGCGTCTCCTTCGCGCTCGCCGTTAACTGTAACTCTCAGATGGTTCTCTTTTTTGGAGTTCTTCAAGAGGTTGACTGCTTCGGCATTCCCCTTTGCATCCAGCTTCAAAAAATCTCCATCGGCAGTTACGATACCGTAACCGCTCCTGGAGCATTGCAAAGCGCACTGGCGCGTGTGGGCATCCGCATTGGCTTTTGCCTTCGTCGAGCAGTTCACGTCCACGAGGGAAACGTCTTTCCAAGTCTCTGCCGCGCACAGTCCCGGCAGCACAAGAAACAGAACAATGGCAAACCGTTTAGTAGCTTTCATCGATTTTCCTCCTTAATAAAAACTTCCTCCCGGTTACCTCACGGAGACCTGACGTCTCAATCGGCCTTCTTCTACCACCCGGGTTGGATCAGCGGCGGAACGGAGCTCGGTCAAATTGGCAAGCACGTATGCGGCAATGGCAATTTCGATATCCCGGACCGCAAGATCATAAAACGTACCAGTCATTATCAACTGAAGAGCAATTAGGGCCAGCCAAGCCGCTGCCGCGTAAGCCCCGATTCGGGTCCATCGTGTAAGAATGGCTAGTCCCACAAGGATTTCAACCGGGCCAATGATGAGCATAAATGCCCTTCCACTGACCGGCAGCATGCCGGCTACGGCAGGGCTCAGATACATATCCCAGTTCGTTAGCAGGTCAAAGTTCTTATCCAAACCCGCCAGACAGGCGGCCAGGCCAATGCCGACCCGGAGAGCCCACCAACAGGAGTTCAGCTTTTTATTCCAGTTCATAATCTTTAAAGGTTCCTTTCTCAACCCCTTGCGTAAGTACAGAGTGCCGGGCCTCGATCAGGTTGCAGGAAAGAATGCGCAACAAAGTGGGAACCTTTCGACAGTTGCAAACTCTGTTTAGTAGGAGATTGTGTTTTGGGCACTTTGGAAGTAATGGCGGAGGCGGATCGCGCTACGTGGGATGCGATCCCCGATACGGAGGTTGTCCGGCGGGTTCGCGCGGGCGAGACGGCGCTTTATGAAATCCTGATGCGCCGCTACAACCAACGGCTGTTTCGGGTGGGTCGCTCCATTCTGCGGAATGAGGCCGATGCGGAAGATGTGATGCAGGAGACCTACGTTCGGGCCTACGAGCATCTTGCAGATTTCAGGGGCACGGCACAGTTTTCGACCTGGCTGACCCGGATTGCGATTCACGAAGCACTGGCGCGAGTTCGGAAACGCGCAAGGACTGAAGAACTGGACTCATTTCCGAATGCAGAGCTACATATGACCGCGAGGAACACGGGGCAGAGCGAGAATCCGGAACACCAGACCTATGATCACGAGCTGAAGATCATCCTTGAACGCGCAGTCGACAGGTTGCCGGAGGACTATCGGACGGTCGTTGTGCTGCG
>JAICXK010000088.1 GCA_025980435.1 Bryobacteraceae bacterium | reverse complement strand
TCACCGCGACCGCCGTGCTCATCCTGACTTTGGGCATCGCCTCCAGCGTGGCGATCTTTGCCTTTGTGGATGCGGCGCTCATCAAGCCGCTGCCGTATCGTGAGCCATCGCGGTTGGTCGCGCTGTTCGAGAGCATCCCGCTGGGTCCACGGTTCCACCTCTCTTATCCCGACTATCTGGACTGGAAGAGGCTCAACAAAGTTTTTACCTCACTCGATGTTTACGCGCCTTACGGTTTTACGATGAGCACTCCCGCCGGCGCGCGACAGGCGGATGGCGCTCGTGTAAGCGATGGTTTCTTTCGCACGCTCGGTGTGATCCCGGTACTCGGGAGAGACTTCCGCCCCGGCGAAGATTTGCCGGCAGCGCCTCGTACCGTGCTGCTGAGTTACGCTGCCTGGCAGAAACGGTACGGCGGAAGACCGGATGTGCTGGGAAAGACCGTGATCTTGGATGGCGCGGTGAACACGATCATCGGCGTGCTACCGCCGGATTTTCATTTCGCTCCAGCGGAGCCCGCCGAATTCTGGACAACACTGCACGACGCCAATAAATGCCGGGGGTGCCATGGCCTCTATGGCGTAGCGCGGCTCAAACCCGGTGTTGCGTTTCAAACCGCGCTTGCCGACATGAAGTCGATTGCAACGCAACTGGAGAAGCAGTATCCGGACTCGAACCGCGACCAGGGCGCGTACTTGCTGCCCCTGCCCGACGTGATTGTGGGAGACATTCGGCCCGTTCTTATCATGCTGCTGAGTGGCGCAGGTCTGCTCCTGCTGATTGCGACGGTAAATGTCGCAAGCCTGCTGCTGGTCCGCGCTCAAAGCCGCAAGCGCGAAACGGCAATTCGAGGGGCTCTCGGCGCATCGCCTGCCAGACTGCGCCGCCAGTTCGTTACCGAAGGGCTCGCGCTGGCCGGTATCGGAAGCGTATTGGGATTGATAGCCGCCTATTGGGCCATGCAGTCGCTCAGCAGTCTCATTCCAAAGGACACGCTGGCGAGTATGCCCTATCTGCGCGGGATCGGTTTGAATTTTACAGTTGTGATCTTTGCATGCGCGATTTCATTGACCGCCGGGATTCTGTTCTCGCTTATACCGGCTTTGAACCTGTCCCGCCCGGAGATGCAGCAAGATCTGACCGAAGGCGGGCGCGGCTTTGCAAGCGCCATGTGGCGTCGCTTCGGAGCTAAATTCGTGGTCGTTGAACTCGCCACCGCCATGGTGCTATTGGTGGGCGCTGGATTACTCGGCAAGAGTTTCTATCGTCTCCTTAACGTCGATACGGGATTACAGCCCGACCATGTGGCCACGCTGCGAGTGGGCGCTGAAGGCGCAAGTTATTCCAAGGACGAACAGAAGCTGTCGCTGGAACGCCGCGTCGTGAGCCGGCTTGCAACTTTACCTGGTGTGAAGTCGGTCGGCATCACAAACGCGTTGCCGCTGGGTGACGGTGACGGCACTACAGGGTTCCAGGTGCTGGGCAGACCGTACCACGGCGAGCATAACGAAGTGACGTACCGGCAGGTGAGTGCCGGTTATTTCCCAACGCTACAGGCGCGATTGTCGCGAGGCCGTTATTTTACTGAGGCCGAGGACGCATCGAAACCGCGCGTCGTGATTATCAATCAGGCTTTGGCAAGCCAGTATTTTTCCGGCGAAGATCCCATCGGCAAGCGAATCAACTACAACGGGGCGCCGGCGAAGTCCGCGATGGAAATCATCGGAATCGTGAAGGAGATTCAGGAAGGTCAGTTGGATGCGCCGCCGCGGGCAGCCATGTATGTCCCCTTTAACCAGAATCCAACGGCCGATTTCGCGGTTGTTGTGCGTACCTCGCAGGCGGAGCAATCAGTGCTCCCCGCGCTGTCCGCGGCCATCCATCAGATCGACTCCGGCATTCTTGTCGACAACCCGGCAACCATGAAGCAACGGATACATAACTCGCCGTCGGCCTATCTGCACCGCTCTTCGGCATGGCTGGCGGGAGGTTTCGCAGCCATGGCATTGTTGTTGGGCGTCATCGGACTCTATGGCGTGATTGCTTACTCGGTCAGCCAGCGGCGGCGTGAGATCGGGATTCGTATGGCGCTCGGCGCCGAGCAGACTGCTGTGTACCGGCTCATTTTGAAAGAAGCGGGATGCTTGACCGCGGCCGGCATTGCCATCGGCCTCGTGTGCTCCTTGGCCGCCGCGGCGTTTATGCGCGGGCTGCTCTTTGGGATTCGCTCATGGGATCCGCCGACGCTCATTACCGTCGCCGCTGCCCTCGCTCTTTCGGCGCTTCTGGCCAGTTATATCCCAGCGCACCGCGCCGCTTCGGTTAACCCCGTGGAGGCCCTTCGTGCCGAGTAAGCCGCGAGCGTGGCTCTTAAGGCTCGCCGGTCTGTTCCGTCACAAACAGCGCGACCGGGAAGTTGTGGCCGAGCTCGATAGTCATCTTCAACTGCATATCGACGATAACCTGCGCGCCGGCATGACTCCGGAACAGGCGAGGCGGGAGGCGCTTCTGAAATTAGGCGGCGTGGAATCTACGAAGGAAGCTTGCCGCGACCGGAGCACGGTCCCGTTCGTTGAAAACCTGCTGCAGGATGTTCGCTACGCGATCCGCCAGTTGCGGAAGAATCCCGGGTTTACATCCGTTGCTGTGCTCGTGTTGGCGCTCGGCATGTGCGCCAGTATCGCCATTTTCGCCTTTGTGGATGCGGCTCTCATCAAGCCGTTGCCCTATCGCGATCCCGGTCGGCTGGTCGGCGTGACGGAAAGCATCCCGTTGTGTCCGTATTGCAATCTCTCCTATCCCGACTACCTCGACTGGAAGAAACTCAACAAAGTCTTTAGCTCGCTGGATGCGTACCAGCCGTCGTATTTCATAATGCGCACCCCGGCAGGCGCGCAATCGGTGGCAGGCGTCCGAATAACCGACGGATTCTTTCGCACGCTGGGGATCGCTCCTGTGCTCGGACGCGATTTCTTGAACGGCGAAGATTTGCCAGGGGCGTCACGCACGGTGCTGTTGAGCTACGCTGCCTGGCAGAAGCGATACGGCGGAAGACCGGATGTATTGGGTAAAACGGTCATCTTGAGTGGCGCTCCGAACACCATTATTGGGGTGCTGCCGCCGCAATTTCATTTCGCTCCCGCCGGGGCTGCTGAGTTTTGGACAGCCTTTCATGCTTCGAGCGAATGCGACCTGAGGAGAAGCTGCCACGCGCTGCTCGGAATAGCGCGTCTCAAGAATGGAGTTTCCGTCCAGACCGCGTTGGCGGACATGAAGTCTATTGCCCGGCAATTGGAAAAACAGTACCCGGGCTCCAACCGTGGCCAAGGCGCCGCCGTGGTGCCACTTAGTGAAGTAGTTCTCGGCAATATTCGTCCCATACTCCTGCTGTTGCTCGGCGGGGCGGGACTGCTGCTATTGATCGCCTGCGTGAACGTGGCGAGCCTGCTGCTGGTCCGTTCGGAGGGCCGGAGGCGCGAAATGGCGGTCCGAAGCTCGCTGGGCGCATCTCGGGCCCGATTGATCGGCCAGTTTGTGACGGAGGGGGTAGTGCTCGTGGCAGCGGGCGCGGCGCTCGGTCTGATATCCGCCGCTTGGGCGATGCGGCTCCTTAGCAAGCTCATACCGGAAGACATGATGGCCAACATGCCCTATCTTCGCGGCCTCGGTCTAAGTGTGCATGTGTTGGCCTTTGCAGCCGCAGTCGCGCTGCTCGCTGCAGTGTTATTCGCCTTTACTCCCAGTTTCCACCTCTCTTCTCCCCTGATGCGCGAGGGGTTGGCCGAAGGCAGCCGCGGTTCCTCCGGTAACACCTGGCGAAGGCTCGGTTCCAAACTGGTTGTACTGGAGTTGGCGACGGCGATGGTGCTGCTGGTGGGCGCCGGTCTGCTCGGCAAGAGTCTCTATCGCTTGCTCCATGTGGAAACTGGGTTTCAACCAGATCATCTGGCCATGCTCTTTGTCGGCGCTCCGCACTCCCGCTACGCCAGGGATGAGCAGACCGTTGCGCTCGCACGCCAGATCGCCGGCCGGATCGCGGCGCTGCCCGGAGTAAAATCCGTTGGCATCGCCAGCCGGGTACCACTTAGCGGTAACGGCAACACGGATTGGATCCGATTTTTGGGTCGGCCGTACCATGGCGAGCACAACGAAGTGAACGAACGCGATGTGAGCGCGGACTACTTCAAAACCCTTGGGGCGAAGCTCTTGCGTGGCCGCTATTTCACTGACGCGGAAGATGCGTCCCGGCCTCGCGTCGTCATCATTAATCAGGCGCTGGCGAGAAAATACTTCCCCGGCGAAGATCCCATCGGCCAGAAGTTTGGCGATGATGATTTGTCGCCGAAATCAATGAAAGAGATCATCGGGATTGTGGATGATATTAGGGAAGGTTCGCTCGATTCAGAAGTCTGGCCGGCCGAATATCTTCCCTTTAACCAGAGCCCGGATAATGACTTCGGAGTGATCGTTCGCACGTCGCAAGCCGAGCAGTCGGTGCTCCCAGCCCTCGCCGCGGCCATCAGCCGCATCGATCCGGGCATCGTCACGGGTGGCGCGATGACGATGAGTCAGAGGATCAACAACTCACAGGCGGCCTATCTGCACCGTTCCGCAGCCTGGCTGGTGGGAGGTTTCGCCGCTTTCGCCTTGTTGTTAGGCGTCATCGGGTTGTACGGTGCCATTGCTTATTCAGTGAGCCGGCGGACTCGCGAAATCGGAGTTCGCATGGCGCTCGGGGCGGAGCGCGGAATGGTGTATCGGCTCATCCTGAAAGAGGCGGGGTGGTTGGCTGCTACGGGTATCGCCGTCGGTCTCGGCTGTTCGATCGCGGCAGCGATATTGATGCGGAGCTTGCTGTTTGGGGTCCGCTCGTGGGATGTGCCGACCTTGGCCGGAGTAGCAGTTGTCCTCGGCCTGGCGGCCCTGCTCGCCAGTTTCATCCCTGCGCGGCGCGCTGCCTCGGTCAATCCACTGGAGGCGCTTCGGGCCGAATAGCCGGGCAAACCTCGAACGGGACGAAAACACGTCATTTTCGACCTGTCCCGAAACAGTAGTCACAAAAGTTGAAAAAAAATCTCAAAAATTTTTTCTCCGCTGTTTTCAATAACCTAGCGCGAATTTGATCGTTGAGAGAGGTCGCGCGGCTGCCATTTTCGCGGACCGCTCATGCTACTTTCGAGTCGCTCGCGAGAAAACTCGCGAGCGCAAATTACACCGCCGGCCGGGACATGTTCCCGGCCGTAGCATTTTGGGAGGCTGAATATGGGCGAATTGATCATGATGCCGGTACGCGACACGGAACCGGCGAAAGCACCCGTCGAGAGCAATCCGGCGCCGGAGCCTGTCGAGAACGGCGCAATCGACTTTTCGGTTTGGAAACGCGCGCCGCGGGAACGCACGCCGGCTTACTTCCCCACTTATTCGACCGTATCGAAAGCCATGCAGACCGCCATGCGCGGTTGGGTCCGCGAATGGTTCTCGGCGAACGCCGAAATTCTGCTGCGGCCCCACACCGCCTATCCCATCCTGGTATATCAATGCACGCATCCGTTCTCAGGTAAGCCGACGAACATGTTCACCTACGACATTCAGCAGACGGAGGCGCTCGACCGGGCATTTGCTTCCGCGGCAAACAAGCTGGGCCGCGAATTGAAATCTCTCGACACGAAGCGCTTTACCTGGTTTACCCGCGAGCATTACTTCGCCTATCGCAGCAAGGAAGTCGTCAAGTATGTTGCCCGTAACCGCCGCGCCATTTACAAGATGCTGAACGTGGAAACGGTGCTGATGGACAGCATTTTGAAGTTTGCGATCATCGACATCCCGAAAATGGGTCTGGAGCAGGCGATTGTTCACCTGCGCCGCGCGTTCAACACCCAATTGCGCCGCTTCTCCGATGAGTTCGATATGAGCCCGCGCGCCGAACAGTTACTAAAGATTGCGACGGACGCGCTGATGACGAAGCTGCCCACCGATAACGTGATCGCCATGCCAGCACTGATCGAAATGCCGCTTGCGGCGTGACACACGGGACACAGATATCCCGTAGGGGATCGGGCATGCCCGATCCGATTTGAAATGATCGGGACAGAGGTGAACGATGTGTGCAAGGCATTTTCTCCGCGCGAAAGCCGACGGCCGCAAGCTCTCGCTTGTGACGTGCTACGACTACACCTTCGCTCGTCTGTTATCGAAAACGACCGTTGACGGAATCCTTGTCGGGGACAGCGCCGGCATGGTGATGCATGGCTATCGCTCCACGCTCTCCGTGAATGTAGAACTGATGCGGCTGCACACCGAGGCGGTGGTCCGTGGTGCTCAGGATAAATTCATCATTTCCGACATGCCGTTTCTCTCTTTTCGGAAAGGCTTATCCGCGGCTCTGGATTCAGCGCAGGTTCTCATGAGCGCCGGTGCGCATGCGCTGAAGGTAGAGGGAGTGGACGGTCATGAGGATGTGATTCAACGCATGGCTCAGAGTGGAATCCCAGTCATGGGCCACCTGGGACTCCAGCCGCAATCCGTTCACGCTTATGGCGGCTTTCGGGTCCAGGGCCGAAGCGATGCGGCTGCCCGCGATATTGCCCGCCAGGCAAAAACTCTCGAAGAGCTTGGCGCTTTCGCGGTGGTACTCGAATGCATCCCGGCCAGCCTCGCCCATGAGATCACCGGAGATCTCGGCATCCCCACGATTGGAATTGGTGCAGGCGCGGGATGCGACGGGCAGATTCTGGTACTGCAGGACCTGCTCGGCATGAATACGGATTTTCATCCGAAGTTTGCCCGCGCCTTTTCCGACGGAGCGCGCAACGTCCTTGATGCAGTGGCGAATTTCGATGATGCGGTCAAGTCCGGCGCTTTCCCGGCGCCTGAAGAGAGTTACTGACGCATGCACGTTTCTCATACGATCGCGTCCTGGCGGGACCGGCGCAACGCCTTTTCCCGAAGCGTCATCGGTTTCGTGCCCACCATGGGAGCCCTTCACAGGGGCCACGCATCTCTGGTAAAGCGATGCCGCCGCGAGAATGAAACCGTGGTGGTCAGCATCTTCGTAAATCCGTCGCAATTCAACGATCCCAAAGATCTCGATCGATATCCGCGCGTATTAGAACGAGATCTGGCCCTGCTGGATAGCCTTGGAGCGGACGACGTCTTCGCGCCAGACGTATTGGAACTATACCCGCACGGGTATCGTTTCCGTGTGGATCAGACCGGTCCGGCAAATGTGATGGAAGGAGCGCACCGGCCAGGTTTTCTTCCGGGGGTAATGACCATCGTTCTGAAGCTGCTCAACGTCATTCGGCCTAGCCGGGCTTATTTTGGCGAAAAGGATTATCAGCAACTCCGGACCATTACCGAAATGGTTGAAGACCTGTTCATCCCGACAGAAATCATCCCGTGCCCAACCGTCCGCGAAGACACAGGATTGGCGGAAAGCTCCAGGAATATGCTCCTGACGCCTGCGGGGCGGCTCAAAGCAGCATCTCTTTTTCGTGCTTTGACCGCGTCCGCAAGTGCCGATGATGCGAAGGCGATCCTGGAATCAGAGGGCTTCGCGATCGATTATGTCGAAGAACACTGGGGCCGCCGATTTGCCGCCGTGTTTCTTGAGGGCGTGCGGCTCATCGACAATGTGCCGCTTCCCTGATGCTGCTAGCGCAAAGCGTCTATCGCGACGTTACAGTTTCACCGTAACGGTCTTAATCTCCGAATACTGCTGCAGGCCATACTCGCCCAGTTCGCGGCCGATTCCCGATTGCTTGAACCCGCCGAACGGGGCGCCCGCGTCGAATACGTCGAAGCAATTCACCCAGACGGTTCCGGCGCGAACGTTATTGGCGACGTGATGCGCCTTCCCGATATCGCGGGTCCAGACCGCCGCGGCCAGACCGTAGATGGTCTTGTTAGCCCGCTCCACCAACTCGTCCATATCTTTGAATTTCATGATGCTCATGACGGGCCCGAAGATTTCTTCCTGGGCGATTTTCATCTCATCTTTAACGTCGGCAAATATCGTTGGAGCGACGAAATAACCGCGTTCGCCAACGCGTTCGCCGCCGCACATCAGCTTCGCGCCTTCCTGTTTGCCCGATTCGACGTAGCTCAGAACTTTATTGAACTGATCGTTGTCCACTTGCGGCCCCTGTTCCGTCTTACGATCCAGCGGGTCCCCGACACGGCGCTGTTTGGCGCGATCCGTGCTGCGGGCCACGAACTCGTCGTAGGCCTTCTCTTCGACGAACACGCGCGAACCGGCGCAGCAGCACTGTCCCTGATTAAAGAACAGCGCGAAGTGCGAGCCCTCGACAGCCTGCTGCATGTCGGCATCGGCGAAAACGATATTCGGGCTCTTACCGCCCAGTTCCAGTGTGACGCGCTTTAGATTCGTTTCCGCCGCCGCCTTCATGATCAGGTGGCCGACTTCGGTCGATCCGGTGAAGGCAACCTTATCGACATCCATGTGGCGGGCGATCGCTCCTCCGGCGGTTGGGCCGTAGCCGGGAAGAATGTTGACCACGCCTTCCGGGAAGCCGGCTTCGATGATCAGTTCGCCGACGCGCAGTGCAGAAAGCGGCGTTTGTTCGGCGACTTTCAAAACGACGGTGTTGCCGCAGGCGAGCGCGGGAGCCAGCTTCCAGGCCTGCATCAGCAGCGGAAAATTCCACGGAATGATCTGTCCGACGACGCCGACCGGTTCATGCCGGGTGTAACAGAAATAATCTCCGTTAATCGGGATGGTCTTGCCCTGAATCTTATCCGCCCAGCCCGCGTAATAGCGGTAGCAGCCGATAACCAGCGGAAGATCGGCCGTAAGCGCTACGTGGCGCGGCTTGCCGTTGTCCAGCGATTCGAGCGTAGCGAGTTCTTCAATATTCTTTTCGATCAGGTCGGCAAGCCGGTTCAGCAGCTTGCCGCGTTCGGATGCAGACATCTTGCGCCATGCAGCCTTGGAATGAAACGCCTTGCGGGCCGCCTTCACGGCGAGATCGACATCAGGGGCGTCTGCTTCAGCAACCTTCGCCAGCACATCGCCGGTTGCGGGGTTCGTCGTCTCAAAGGTCTTGCCAGAGATGCTATCGACCCATTTGTTATCGATCAGGATTTTGGTTTGCTTGATGGGAGCTTGTTTGGTTTGGGGTTCAGTCAGAACGGTGGCCATGATTCTCCTTTTCCGATCCAATACGGATACGCCCTCATCATATTGCAGAATTTTGAGAGAGTCGGGCCCGTGAAGAGAGTAAGCGAGAGGGAAGTTTATCGAGCCGGAAGTTTACCGCGAATGAGTTCGATCAGTTCGGGAGCCGTTGGGGAGCGCCCGGTTCGCTTCTTCGAATAGATTTGCTCGCCGTCGAGGTAGATATCGAGCGAGCCGGGCAAGCCGGCACGCAACCGAATAGGAACGCCGAACTCACGCTCCATTTCGTTCTTGAGGCTCACGGCCTCCGTTTTGATGTCGTTTCAAAAGAAGCAGCGCTTGATCTCGATACTCATAACCGGCTATACATATTTTGCCACCCATCCGGATCTGTTTTCATTCACGAGTTAACCTGAAGATAGAAATGGCGAAGATTGGCGAAGTATTCGGTTCCGCGGCGGCGATTGCCAAAGGCATGGGCATCACGTTCAAAGAGATGCTGCAGCCGGCCATCACCGAAGAGTATCCGGATGCTCCGGCGCGTCTGGAGGAACGTTATCGCGGCGCTCACGTCCTGCAGCGGGACGAAAATGGCTTGGAGAAGTGTGTCGCCTGCTTTCTGTGCGCAGCCGCTTGCCCCGCCGATTGCATTTATATCGAAGCGGCGGAGAACACGGATCAGGAACGCTTCAGCGGCGGCGAACGCTATGCCAAGGTTTACAACATCGATTACAACCGCTGCATCTTTTGCGGCTATTGCGTGGAGGCATGCCCGACCGATGCAATTACGCACGGCCATGGTTTTGAGCTCGCCAGCTATAACACGTCCACGCTGATTTATCGCAAAGAGCAGATGCTGGTGCCGCTGGCGGAAGGCGGGGAAGCGCCTTCGCAACACAATCCTCCGCCCGCCGGCGCTGGGGCAAAAGTAGAAACTGTCGCCCCGAGACCCTGAACAAGACCTCTACTTGCGGC
Source organism: Bryobacteraceae bacterium (assembly GCA_025980435.1). Classification (GTDB taxonomy): domain Bacteria; phylum Acidobacteriota; class Terriglobia; order Bryobacterales; family Bryobacteraceae; genus Bog-105. The sequence goes on along the minus strand of JAICXK010000088.1, from coordinate 7,399 downwards.
CTGCGACTTTTCTGACGAGCTGTCCTATTCGCCCGGCCGCTCTCCACAGGCGGCTCTTTAGAATGTTTTCCACCGCTCCTCGCAGCCACTTAAGCTCCCCCTCATGTCCGCTAAGCCGGTTTTCGTGCCTCGCGAAGCGCGAATCATGAGCGGCGAGACGGGATTGATGATCGCGCAGGTAACCGGTTGCGGCGGTCATTTCAGAGCTCAAGCTCGCGATCTGGTTTTCCAGTTCCGTGATCTTCCGGTTGAGCCGGCGAAGCTGAGCGGCTTGCAAACGCCTGTCGCGCGCTAGTCCGCTCCGATGCCGCGTCATGAGAGTGCCGGCTACGCGACGGCTGTCCGGCGGCGCTGGTTGGAAGACTGAACGGCTCGCTCGAACAGCTTCACATCCCATTGGTTGAAATGCCTGATGAGCATCTCCTGCGCCTGGCTGCACTGCTTCGAGCCATATGTTCCGCGATTCATGACCGCCGGCACGTTCCGGGTCCATCCATACGTTTCCTGTAAGCTGCGGTAAGCCTCATCCATTTGCTCCTGCAAACCGACATAGCTGAAGGCGTGCTCGAAATTGTAGGCCGCAAGATCGAATACATCCCGGGTGATGGATCCGGGAGGGAAATCGTGCTCATCGATTCCTGCAAAACAGCGTACCGTCATGTTGTCCAGGTTGACCGTCGCTTTGCTTTCAATCATCTCTTCGAGCGACCTCCGTTCGCCTTGCCGGGCCAGATAATTGTAATGCGACCAGACCCTCGTCAGAGTTTCTCTTACAACCGTGAAGTAAGACGAAATACCGGGTATGTGCGTGTGAACACCGTATTGAAAGTGTCCGGCGACCAGCCGAAGCCTGCCGCGTTGTTCCAGCGGGAGATCGCGTAAATCCTGAATCGGAAAACCGGGAGCTTCGGGATAGACATAGGCGATCTCGCTCTGCCGGTAGTTGCTCAGCACGGCTTCCCGAAGCGCGGTTCCTCCAGTCTTCGGAATATGCATAAAGAGCAAGGTTGCAGACGGCGAGGAGCGCGGCCCTGGCAGATGAGCGCGCGCGGGCGCACCCTGGACGGGTTGACCGTCCGGAAGGCGCACGTCAAGGATGGCGGACGACGGGCGCTGGCAGAAGTGGCTGAGATCCAGATAAAAGCCATGCCGCCCGGAGCAGTTTAGCCGCTCCGCTACATCGGGCCGGTAGTAAACGGCAAGCGCTTCCGCCACGAGGCGGCCATTAATGTACGCGACGATCTTCAGCGGGCGATCCGGCGCATTCGGGTCGAGGGCCCAGCCGTAGGCCTCACCGTCTATTACGCCGTCGAGCTGTCCGAAAATACCGGCCGGCATCTATAAAAGGATGATAAACCGGCGCTGCTGCGTTCACTCCGGCCCGGCCGGAGGCCCGTTATCCTTTCGGCTCGTCTTCACTATCCGGCTATGGCTGCAACCCGGCCATCACCCGGCCGCAGATAGCGACCAGGACCGGTAATCCGAAGTAAAACAAGAACACAATTCCGGCTGAACGCCTGTTGCGGGGTAATGCGCGTCGCATGCCATCTGTAGTCGCAAGTTGAGGACCATAAGAAAGCAGCCGGTTCTTATTCTTTGTAGTTCTGAATATAGGTATCCCGCGGCATTCCCTGCCGCAGCGCCTTCAGACGCAGCCTTGCAGCTTCGCTACGGGTCATTTTGCCGCCCGCCACAACCAGGTACATGTGCGTCCGCGCGGGAGCGAACGTCTGGGCATCCAGACCGGGATGTTTTTCATTGATCGCCTGGGCCCTCTTCTGGGCATCTCCTTCGCGGCTGAAAGTGTACAATACCACCCGCCATACGGCCGGATCGCCGGATCGGGGGATCGCAGCTTTCGGAGGCGCGGCGATCCTGGCATCGGGATGCACGTCTGCCCGCGGCGTAGTAGCGCTTCCGTCCGGAGACAGGGTCCTGGTCGGCCATGCTGTTCCCGATCCTGCCGGGCCTGCTCGGTGCGCACGGGCCGTCGTTACCGGCTGGGCCGCGGGCGTGTCGTTTACCGGATGTTTGGGCCGTTCCGCCCAGAGCAGCCAGATAACCACGATCAGCACTACTGCCGCGTAGACCCAGGTTCGTGATCGCTGAAAGGACCGTTGCGCGGGCTCGAACGAGCGCCGCCTGTCGATACGATTCAATTCCTGCTCGGCGGCCGTGCTGTCTGCCAGGGGCTGCGCCATCGCAAACGCCGGGGTTGCGGCTGCCGCTACTTCTTGCACTACTTTCCCGGTTCGCAGACTCTCAAGATCCGCAAGTTTCGCCCTCTGCGCCGGGTTCGGTTCCAGGAACTTCCGAATCACTTGCTTAAACGGCTCGGCGACGCTTTCAGCCTGTTCCAGGCAATCGGATCCTGCGCATGTCTTCTGGGTCAAGGCTTCCAGCAGAGTCGCGCCGGTACACCACACGTCGGCTGCCGGGGTGACGTTCTCTTTGGCGCTCTCCGGCGCGAGGTACTTCGCACGCCTGAGCTCGACCGGAGGAGCGGAATCGAGTTTACGAATGCAGTCAGTCGATAGTTTGATGGTTTCACCGAAAGCGAAGAGTTCGTCCGGCGAAACGCATCCGTGTACGAAACCGCGGGGGTGTAATTCTTCGAGAGCTTTGCGCAAACTGGCCAGAATCTCGTCTGCTTCTTCATGCGCAAGCGCACGCTTGCTCAGCACTCCGCTGAGCGACTCGTCCGGCTTGTCCAGAACTACATAGACCGGCGCCGCACCCTCGATGGGAAGGCGGCCGGCCGCGAGCGGCACACGGAGATTCGGATGCCGGATCGCTCGCGCGCTTTTCCACAAGGCAACCTGTTCGTCCGCGGCTGCACCTGTCGTGTCGTAAAAGTTGGCCAGCGCCTTCCGCCGGAAGTCGCCGAGTACTCTGACACGAAATGTCGCGGCTGTCTCGTCGGCCTGCAGCAGTTCCGCGAGCTGGTAACCACCCTCCAGAGTGGTTCCTTCAAGACGTGACCAGTTTAGATTGTTGCTTGTGGATTCAGTAGAAATCATGTGCCGAACAGCCAGGCACGCCGCGCTTCCAGCGTCTGCATCCCTGCTCAACAAGTGTAAGCCACCTCAGTGGCAGGGGCGGTGATTTGCCAGTCGCGTCACTTTGCCTGGACAGGCACCGAAACGCGCGTCGTCTCCCACTCCAGCACCAGGTCCGCGGTGTTATCGCCCTTCTTATCGAATGAGATGGTGAATTGTTCAACCGGCTCGGAGAGTTTCGATTTCTGCATATCCACCCGCGCCAGGTCCTGACCTTCGTTGTATTCCGTTCCCCACTGGCCGGTCTGCTTGTTGATGATAAGTTTCCACGTGCCTTCCGACGGCAGCGTGTACAGCGTGTACTTGCCTGCCGGAACTTTTGCGCCTCCAATATCCAGATCGGTGCCGGTAGTCAGGGTAGTGGCCTCATTGGCCCCGGTGCGCCACCAGTGCCCATAGGGAACCAGTCCTCCCATGATCTTTCTGCCGCGCATGGACGGCCGGCCGTATGTGATGGTAACCGGCTGGCCTTTGAGCGTGACCTCGGCTTTGCCCGGCGGGCTGGCCATATTGCCCTGCGCGCAGGCAAGCAGGCAGGCGGAAAGGGACAGGGTCGCAAGTTTCGTGTAGATGCTGATTTTGGGAAGCATTGTTCCTCCAGGCATTAACGTATCAGCTTTGAGCGGCGCAAAGTGGCGGGCCGCAAGGGGACGGCACTGTGCGCCACCTATCTGCTCTCAAAAATGTCCGGAGTATAGCTGCGGCGTACTGGTAATTCGGGGCTGAAGCTGGTACGTAAATTTAACGGGCATATGTACCACTTCGTGCGGGCCAAGCGCGGCCGCACCGGGTACAGTCACGTACGGACTGCCCTGGAACGAGCCGCTTGCGTTTACCACGCTGACGCCGGCCGGGAGACTCGTTAGGACCAGTTGCAGCGGACCCGGGATGGACTGCCCGCTGGTGTTCATGATCAGGAACATTTGCCGTGCTGTGTGATGGCGCCGGTCATAGTCAATTCCGGTTCCGACGATACGAACCTGGCTGGTCACGTTCTTATACGGCGGAGCCTGAACAGTGTACATCGCGCTCACAGGTTGCGCCTGGTTGCCGGCCTTATCCGCCGCGCCGGAGCACGTAGCCGTATATGTTCCGTAGCCTTGCCCGTTGCCTCCGGTAATAGCGATGACCGCGTTCGCATCTACGCCGGAGAGCGCATCCGTGGTCTGACATCCGGCCGCGGGAACTGCGTTGAATGGATACGTTGCGCCGTCCGCCACACCCGTGATGGTCACTACCGGCGGCGTCAGGTCGATGTTTACTGAAGTACTGATCATGGCGCTGATGTTGCCTGCGTTGTCCAGGACTCGAACGCCCAGCGTGTGGGCTCCCTCGGCTGCGATCGATACTTGCGCCGGCGAATTCGTCGTGCTGTTAGTCGCGCCGTTGTCCAACCAGAAGCGTATCTGGCTGATTCCACTGCCACCGGTATCGGAGGCCGTGATGCTCGCGGAAACGGGATTTGTGTTTACCCAGCCGTTTGCGTTTGCAGATGGAGTGAGGGCTACGGCCGCGCCGGGGGCCGTCAGGTCTATTGTCGCGGGCGAGGGTAGCAAGACCACTCCGCTGATGGCGGGTAGGATGACGGAGACATTTCCGCCGGAAACGGCATACGTGTTTCCGCTAAGGGCATCTTGTAGCGTTGTGCCGTCCTGATAATAATTCCCTACCGCAATTGACGCGGTGTTGGCGGCCGATCCGTTGTTCAAGGCGACAATCGCCGTCTCGCTCGCACCCACGCGCGCATACGCGTACGTGTTCGCGGCTGTTGCCGATTGCTGGGTGTCACCTGTCAGCAGCGTGATGAAGTTTCCGCTCGACAAGGCCGCGTGCTGCTTTCTCAGGTGAGCAAGCCTGGTGTAAAACGCAATGACGCTCTGATCGGGCGGGCCATAAATGGACGAATCGCCGGGCTGATCGGTCCAGGGATAGGGCGCCCGCGCATAGGGATCGCCGATGGGGCCGTTGTTCCCATTCGCGCGCGAAGGGGCATTGATAGCGGCTTCATCGCCATAGAACACCATAGGCGCGCCGATATAAGTGAACTGGAACAAAGCAGCGAGTTCCAGTCGCTGCTTCGCCTGGGTCAGGCCGGTGTCGCCTGATTCGGTCAAGACATAGAGCGCGCGGTTCGTGTCGTGGGAATCGATCAGGTTCAGCATGGCAGCGCTTGCTTGCGGCGGGTAGTCGTCCCGTACCGCTCGGTTTGCGGCATCGAACTGGCTGGGCGTCAAAGCCAGGATGGAATCGTTTCCGTTGTCGTTATCGTCAATCCAGTTATATTGGCCGCGCGCGAATCCGGTCACGTTTCTCCGGAAGCGGTAATTCATCGTGGAATCGAGCTGGTCCCCGGCCAGCCACTGGCTCGCATTGGGCCAGATCTCACCAATCAGGGGGCCGTCGCTCTTGTATTGTTTCGCGTACTGCCGCGTGGCGGCCCACCAGGCGTGAGGGAAGTTCGGATCGGGCGCGACGTCGAAGCGCCAGCCGTTTGCGCCCGCCCCATACCAGGTGGCCATAACGCTGTTGCTTCCGCTGTAAAAGAAATTCTGGACAGCGGTGTTGGTGTGATCGAAGCTCGGTAAACTGTCGAAGCCGTCCCAGCCCGGATAATCCGCCGAGGTGCAGGGCACGGTGTTGTCGTTGAAATGGAACCAGGTTCGATACGGTGAACTCAAGGACTGGCACGCGCCTACATCCGGGAAGCGGCTATAGCGATTGAAATAAGTGCTGTCGGACGAAGCGTGATTGAACACGCCATCCAAGATGACTCGCATACCGCGATGATTCATCTCGGTAACTAATGATGTGAACGCCGCGTTGCCGCCCAGGGCCGGATCAATCGTGAGGTAATCGTCGGTATCGTAGCGATGATTCGAGCTCGCTTCGAAGATTGGCGTCAGATAGAGCGCGTCGAAACCAAGCCCCTGCAGGTAATCCAGCTCGTTCTGAATCCCTTTCAGGTCGCCGCCGTAGAAGATGCTTCCGAAGTTGTTGTAGCAGGGTCGGCTTGAGTCGCGCGGATCGCACAGCAATGTGTTCCAGGGCGTGACGGCGATGTTGCTGGACGATGGAGCGCCATAAAACGAAGGACATCCGGCGGTGCTGTTCAACACGCAGTAATCATTTTTTCCATCGCCATTGCGGAAGCGATCCGGAAAGATGGAATAGACGTTCGCTGTCGCCATCCAGGACGGAGTCTGAAAATTGGGGTCGTAAACCGTGATCTGGAAAGAATCGAAGGGCTCGCCGTCGGAGGCGGCGCCGGCGCCGTCCTTGTGTACGTTGTCGTAGTCGTCAATGTAATCGTCGCTGTAAAAGCCCGTAGTGCCGCCTTTATTGATCTTGAACTTGTAGTAATAGATCGTTGGAGCAGAGGGCATCGTGATGGTGGCTTTCCAGGCGTCGTACACGGTTCCATTCACGGTAATGTTCTGATCGAAACTCATGGACGTATCCACTGGCCCGGTGGTTGAGCCGCTTCCCGTATCGAAGCGGTAGGCGCGCACCGTCACGCCATCCACTGCAAAATGGGCCGTGCGGAAACGCAGCGTCACTTGCGTGCCCTCCGGCGCCGCGCCTTCAGAGCTTCGATAGAACGGATCGAAGGTGTTGTGAAGGAACGCTGCCTTATCGGACGCGCTGAAGCCGCTGGGCTGCTCGACAGAAAACGGCGGAGTGCTGGTTCCGTTTCCGGTGTTGGCGACGGCGTAGTACTGGGTGTAGGCGGCGGAAGTTCCGATAAAGGCGCCCGGATTGTCGTTCGGCGCCTGGCCGTATACATATCCGCCGCTGGAGGTCAGATAGCCGAAGAACACGAAACTGCCCGGCAGGCCGTTGTTGTTCGTAATCGCGTTCCAGGGGATCGCGACCTCGCGCGTGTTGCCATTGCTTGCGTTATCCGCATAAGCGCCGTAGTTCGCAGTGGGGCCGCTCCAACCGCCTGCGCCATTGGGCGTTCGGTACTCGCGGTAGCCATTTTTAAAGTACGTGACGAATTGCGCGTGAAAGGGCAGGGAAGAGAAGCCGGTTCCGTCGTAATTGGAGCCGGCCGTGCTTCCGTTGGCCGCGTTCGGATCGGTACTAAGGTACATCACCGCGCCTTCCGCGAGATTCGCGTTGGTGATCCCGACATAGAGGTTTGTCTGGTCCCACGTCATGGACCAGGTCTGCGCGGTGCTGGTTGCCAGCGAGTTAGCGGTGCCGTATTCTCCCGCCGTAATGTTTCCGTCAATTACCGCCGTCGCCCACTGACCCGATGCGCTTATAGCGAATCCGCACAGCGCGATCGCTAAACGCGAAAGAAGATTCGATGGCACGCGGAACACCTCCACAAAAGC
>JAICXK010000038.1 GCA_025980435.1 Bryobacteraceae bacterium | reverse complement strand
TCTTGCGCGAACGCCTGATGGCCAGCCTGTGTATCGCCTTCGGCATTCTGGCCGGTTGTCTTTCGGCGCTAGGATTATACGGCGTGATGTCCTATATGGTGGCGCGGCGGCGAATTGAAATAGGAATTCGTATGGCGCTAGGAGCCGTGGGAAGCAACATTTACGTCCTCGTCTTGAAAGACGCTGCCCTGATGTTGGGGATTGGCTTACTTGTGGGCTTCACGGCATCGGGCTTCCTGGCGCGATATGCCGAGTCGCAACTGTTCGAGCTGAAAGCGTGGGATCCCCTCAGCTTGATTCTGGCCGGATTGTTACTGGCGATAACGGCGGCCATTGCGACCTTTCTGCCGGCCCGGCGGGCAGCGCGGTTGGAGCCGACAGCGGCGCTGCGCGAGGAATGAGACTTAATGTGGTTCCACTCGCTGACCCTGGCCCTTGGCCGTGGTGCTTTGGGTGGTCAGCCACTTTGCGTTTTCCTGAGATACCAGCGATTCTACCCGTTCGGCGAGCAAGGCGGTGGGATGCGGCGCTTCCAGATACTGACCGGCTTTTGCCAGGTACAGAAACTTTTCGTGTTTTAATGCTTCGGACGTTGCTCGATAATCCGTCCAGTTTGTTTGGTACTGGTTCAGTTGCTGCACGCCCTCGATGACGGCGATCAAAATGCCAAGTCCGGCCGCAATTTGCGCCCCGTGCAGTACGCCAGAGGTCGTCAATACCGGGATGACCGCGGCGGCGGCGATGGTGGTTCCCTTGATCCACTTGAAGCAGCGCTGATTGTGAGCGCTCTTTCTGCTATACCACTGAATCTGATCTTCCAGCCTGGAGAGAGCCGCCTGTTCGGGCGTGGAATTTGAGGGATCGATTTCGGCCACGTTCTTAGCGTCCCCTTCCCCAGGCGCCGCCACTGACCAGGCCCAGGTCGATAATGACGGCAATGAATAGCACGACCAGCTCCCCGGCTGTGAGCGGTCCTGGATACATTCGGCGAATATATGTATACGCGATTAAGGTCAGCGGCAGAAAGATGAACCCGAGCACGGGAATGATAATGCCGTGATACAAGCCGGCAAAGAAATTAGTAAAGAACCAGAGAAGTACGATAGCTACGCGTGGAAAAGCGACGGCCAGCAGCGCAAACAGGCAGGGCATAGTTTAAATGCAGGAATCTCCTGACTGTAGACTGTATCATCGAATCGCGCGAATTCGAGTTACTGCCAGTACTGCCACTGGGCAGCCGCGATGACGTATGCGCTCAACGCCGCATTCGTAACGGCGTGCATCAGAATGCAGCTCGAAACAGATTTCGACCGGATCATCCAGAGATTGTAGATGATCCCGGTTAACAGGCCCACGTCCCAGTACGGGCCATGCTCCGATGCAAAAAGTACCGCGGTAACCCAGAACGAAAGAGGCGAATAGCTTCCAAGCGGCACATTCTGGAACTCCGCGTTAATCAGCCAGCGCATCAGCCATCCGCGCCAGAACAGTTCCTCTACGATGGGGACGATCACCACCGCCCGGGCGGTCCTCCAGACCAGCACCCAAGGATCACGCAGCGCCGCCGTTGAAAGAGATGAATGGAGGTGGCCAATGACGGAATTGGAAAACAAGAAGCTCTCGCGGTAACCCCGGACCAGCAGATCCGGGGCGATCCAAAGCCCGAATACGGCCACACCGATCGCAATACCCGCGGCCGGATACCGGGGGCGGAAAGCGATTTCGCGCGGCCAGCAGACCCAGCAGACCACGGCCATGACTCCCACTCGCAGCGCCCCTTCCCATTGCGCCGGGATCGGCAGCCTGGGGCCAATTGCCAGGAAGAGAAGAAAGATTAAGAACGGTGCGACATACCGCGCCGACTGGCCCGACTCGCGCTTAACTGCGATTTCCGATTGTACCGGCACCGGTCAGCTATCCGATTTCATTCACAAACGAGCGAATCTTCTCTTGCTCCGAAGGCTGAGAAGTGATTTTAAGAGCCTTCTCGGCTTCGTCCCGGGCTCCCTGCTTATCACCTGCTTTCAGCAACGCCATAGCGAGGTGGAAGCGAAACGTCGGGTTTTTGGGATACTCCTCCACGTTCTGTTTGAAGATGCGCAGCGCCTCGCTGTTCAAATTCTTCTGGTAATACACAAAACCGAGCGTGTCGGAAATATCCGGGCTGTTTGGCACCTGGCTCTTGGCTCGTTCGGCGAACGTCATGGCCTGATCTAAATTCGTCTTTGCTTCGGCATTCATGTAAGCGAGGTTATTCAAAGCCAGCGTGTTCTGCGGATCTATACCAAGCGTCCGGTTGTAAGCATCTACCGCTTCTTTCTTCTTGCCCATATCCTGGAGCAGCATTCCCCGGTTTAGAAATGCGTTGGCGTCGCGCGGGTTGGCATTGCCGGCCTGTTCGAAGGACGAGAGAGCCGCATCATTCTGGTTGAGCTGGCGCTGCAGCGCCCCGAGGCGCAGCCAGATTTCGGCGGAGTTTGCAGAGGTTTTGAGAATTTCCCGGTAATTGTCCACAGCCTGCCCAAACAGTTGTTTCGCGGCGTCCGGATCCGTTTTGCGCTTCTGCGCGCCATACGCGGTCTGAAACACCGCGAGCTGGTAACGCAGCGGCAGGGCGGCCGGGTTCTTCGCAACCATGTCCTGCATGGCCTTGACGGCCTCATCCCCCTTACCTTGCGCCAGCTTAATACTTTGCAGCCCTACGAATCCGCGCACATCGGGCGGATTCGCTTTCCATAATTGCTCAAATTCACCGGAGGCCTTATCGAACTGCCGTTCCGCCAGGTAAAGATTGGCAAGCTGCAACCGGGCATCGTTCAACTGGGGCGCCTGCTTGACCAGCGCTTCCAATTCAGGTTGGGCTTTATCGATTTGACCCAAGCCGATGAGCGCGCGATCGCGTACCAGCCTGGCCTCGGCGTTTTGCGGTTGCGCATCCAATATCGGGTTGGTCTGCTCGATCGCTTTACTGTGCTGTCCACGCTCTTCGTAGATCTTTGCGGAAACCAGGCGGGCGGGCAGCAGCTTCGGATTCAGCCGCAGCGCTTCGTTCGCTTCGCTGAGAGATTTGTCCAGGTCCGTCAGGCCGAAATAGGCTTGCGCTAAATGAAGGTGAAGACCCGCGTTATTCGGATTATTTCCGATCAGCTTCTTGAGTTCGGCCACCGCCTTTGAAAGGTCGGCCTTATTGCCGGTCTGGAGTAGCAGGGACGCATAGAGTTCATTCGCCGAAGTCTCCTTTGGATTCTTTTCCGCGAGTTCCTTAGCCAGTTGCAACGCCTGATCGTGCTTGCCGCTGGCCTGATACGCGGCCACCAGGTGTTCCTGGTACGGAAGAGGATGTTTGGAGTCGGCTTGAATGCCGGCCTGATATTGCTTCGCGGCATCGTCGAACTTGTGCGCCCGGGCATAGAAATCGCCCATCAGAAGATGTCCGTTGGGGAAAGCGTCCTTGTCGTCCAGGACATGCCGCATGGCCGCCTCGGCTTCGCCAAACCGGTCTGAGGCCAGAAGATAGTTGGCGAGATTGACGGTGGCAACCGCGCTTTTCGGATCGTTCCGCACACGATCCCGGAGCACCCCTTCCGCCTTGTCCTTGTCTTTCGCCCGGGTGTACTGGAGGAATAGAAAGTCATAGCCCGGACCCCAGGTTTTGTCGTGCGCCAGCATGGCCTGAATCAGCGCGAGCGCCTGGTCGGGCTGTTTATTGGCGGCCAGCGCTTCGGCGTACCAGCCCACCAGGTTGCGTGAGTATGGTTTGATCTGATTGGCGCGCGCAAAGCTCTCAAGTGCCTTATCCAGATCTTTGTCGGTCAGGTACAGCAGGCCCTGCAGCCGGATTCCATCGAACGAATTCGGCCGGTACTTCAGAATTTTGGCATCCAGGTCGCGGATCTCGGGCAGGAGCGACTTGGCTCGCTGCGGATCTTGTGCGTAAGCCGCAAGATAGATCTCGGCCAGCTTTGCCGCCGCATCGGTATTGTCGGGCTTCAAATCCACCGCCCGGCGCAAGAACCGCGCTGCTTCGCCTGGAGAGCGGTCGTCCATCAGGTTCAGACCCTCGCGGTAATAGGCCTCAGCGTTGGTCTTGTCCTTTGCGATGGCCTTTTGATAAAGGATGGAGGCTTCCTTGTATCTCTTCTTGGCGTGATACTTGTTCGCCGTGGCAATCAGCTTTTCCGGACTCTGTGTGCAGGCCGACAGGAACAAAAGGGCGAACAGGGGCGCGAGGGCGGCTAGACGCTTCATATATATTTCACTGCTTATCTGGATTGTATGAGATAGCGGGGGGTGGTTCAATCAAGCCATAGTACTAAGGAACAAGACATGTCTGAAGAGATCGAGCCGGACTTGCCCTGGTCCTCTTGCTGGCCGGGAAGCGATTGTATCTGCGACATGCCCGTCTGCACACCCATATTTTCGACGGCGGACGGATGACATGCAGGTTGACGCTGTGCGTTGGGGAAATAGTTCTGGCCTGAATAGTAGGCCGCTATTTATATGCCTTATCGGCAGCCCGAATCACTTCGTCAACGCTCCATGTATACCGGCGCGCTGTCGCCAGCACGAATGCGCCAGCCGATGCTGCAAACACCGATGCATCCAATGCGGTCTTCACGCCCGTGCCCACGGTCATGCCAAGCGCGAAGGCCAACAACAGCCAACCACTCAATCGAGCCGCCCATCGCGTCTGGAATCCGATTAAGAGGAGAATGCCAAGCACGGCTTCTGCAATCGTCACGAGCCATCCCACCGCGGGAATCATCGCGCCCGGAAACCATGGGTTTAATTTAGCGACATAGGGCAGAAAATGCTGCATGTCTCCCCATGCGACAGTTGGTCTCCCATAAGGCCCCCAGATTCCCAGGCGGTCCGCAACGGCTGACAAAAAGCCGGCAGCCAAAGCAACACGTAAAAAAGAAGTTTGCAGGTCCTGATTGTGCATGAGCCTTTTTCTTCAGGCCGGCAGCACCACGGGACTTCCCTTCGGCGCAACCATGAATGCAAGAAATCTGACCGGAGCATCCGGCTTTGCGCTGCCGCCGGTTGTATGCAAGGCGCCAATCGGCTCAAAGAACGTGCCGCCCGTTTTCACAATTTCCGGGCTCGCGCCATTGATGGCAAATCGCATTTCTCCAGCCAGGACGTATCCCAACACAAAACCGGGATGCCGATGCACGGTCGAAGCGGCGCCCGGCCTGGCCACCACCTCGACCAGAATCGCCTCCATTCCTTCCTGTGGACCTGTCAATGCATGCCTGGCAAGTTCTTTCACTTCGCCATGTCCTGGCGGTTGCGCCTTTCCAAGAATGCCAAGAAATAAAGCTGTCGCAAAACCAAAGAAATTTCGCCGGCTCTTCATTTCTAAAGTCTAAGATGTCTCGGCGCACAACGCGCCACCCATCAGTTCAGCAACGCAACCCTTACAGTGTTAGCTAATGCCGAACACGTCAGACCAACGCCTCCTCGACGTTCTGCTGGATTCCTGGGATCGAAATAACACGATTCTGATTAACTTGCTCCGAGCCCTGCCGCCGAGTGGGTTGGAAGCCAGGCCCATGGCGAGCAGCCCATCTGTCGCTCAACTGTTCACCCACATCCACTTTGTCCGGCTTGTCTTCCTCATCGAGGACGCTCCTGAGTTCGCCAGAGAGTTGCCGGATGAAGAATGGGAGATCGAGCGCGATCCTATCCGCATCGAGCAAATGCTGAACGATAGCGCCACGGCGGTTCGGGAGGCGGTGAAAGGTACAGTCGAGACAGGAAGGGAAATGCAGGTTCACTACGACCATCCGATCCTGCTGCTGCAGCATATGCTCTGGCATGAGGGCTACCATCACGGTCAGATCAAACTGGCTCTCAAGTTGACAGACCGCCCGCTTAGCGATGACGAAGCCGGGCCGCTCACCTGGCGCATCTGGATGAATAAGAAGATCGATCCGGCACGCAAGGGCAGCGCGAATCAACGATAGTTGTCTACCAGCATCAGATCGCTGCCGGATTGATCAAGCTGCGTGTAGAGAATCCAGAGGTCATCTGGTGAAACCGTGATCGCTGTACTGGTGCTTGGATCGAACAACACGTCCCGGCCAAATTCTCTAACTGTCGTCAATTGTTGCGTTTCAAAGTCGTAGAATTTAATCGCAAGCCTGGGCCAACCCTTATCGATCAGGCAAATACCATCGTCCGTAAGGGCCCAAGCGCCCATCCCTCCCTCCCGGAGTATCTGAATCTCATCGCCGCCCCCGGCGGGCATCCTCCAGATTCCAGGTGTTGCCAATTTAGCGTAGTAGATAAACTTTCCGTCAGCGGATTCGAACGCTTCTCGTCCGCCTCGCTTTGTCACCTGGACGGCAGCACCGCCCTTTGCCGGCGCTTTCCACACCTGCCAGCTTCCGCTGCGATTCGAGCCGAAATAAATCCAGCGTCCATTTCTCGACCAGCTTGGCCGCACGTCCGTGGACGCTTCGGTGGTCAACCGGCGCGGCGAATCTCCGTCGGCACGGATGACATAAATATCGTTACTGCCTTCTTTTATCGAATCGAACGCGATCCAGCCGCTGTCGAGAGACCATCGCGGGCTCCCCAGCGAAGGGCCCTCAAAGGAGGTCAACTGCACAGGATTGTGGCCATCCGCATCGCAAACCCAAATCTCAGGGTTACCGGAGCGGGCCGATGAAAACGCGATCAACTTCCCGTTTGGAGAAAACTGCGGCGCTTGATCCGACTGCCTGGATGCGATCCACTTCATTGGCGTGCTCCGGTCGTTAGCAGAGCGCGGGCCGGCCGTACGCCAAATATTGCTGTCGCCCACTATGTGTTCATAAGCCAGGCGGTTCCCCGATCGTGACACGGAAACTGCGGACGCGTTTTCACCGGTTACCTGCAGGCGTCGTGGCGCACCGCCCGACACAGGTATTGTCCAAAGTCCAAGTTGGCCCAGGCGATAAGACGAACCCACGATCTGTCTGCCGTCGGTGCTCCAATCCCAACCCTTGAAATTTTCGCCCGGGCTGATCGGGCGGGGTTCTCCCTTCGGAGCACGCCCGTCGATCGGCAGTATGTTCAGTTCACCACCGCCCGCCAAAGCTTTGCTTCTGACGAATCCCACCGCCCGGCCATCTGGTGCGAACACTGGGCTGCAATCGCCGACGTATCCCTCTGGAGGTGACGTGATCCTCCGTTTCTCCCCAGAACTGATTGAGAGCAGGAACACACTGTCCAGTGCCTGCGAAGACGGTCTGTCGACCATGGCGATCGACTCTCCATCGGGCGACCAGGATAGCCCCTGACAATAGCCGAGTGCGGATGCGTGAGCTACAGTTCGCTGTGCTCCCCCGAGGGCCGGCGTGATCATGATCGCGCCGTGCTCCTCATCCAATACTCGGTAAAAAGCGACATACCGTCCGTCAGGGGACCATGCCGGCAATGTTTCTGTTGCAGGGTCTGTCGTGAGCCTCAGCGGTGATCCGGCGTCCACCAATTTGACGTAGATATCGAAATTGTCACCCTTCTCCCCATCCCATGAAAACGCTACCTGCTTGGCGTCGGGCGAAAAGGCAGGGTCGTGCTGCCACCCCGGATAGCTGGTCAAAGGAACGATTCTGGGAGCCGGCGCCGCGGCAGGAGGCGGACCAAAAAACCGCAGCCACAACCCCACAGCAGCAATCAGTAAAACCGTGACAATACCCGCACGCAGCAGGAGCCGGCTTCTCGTTCGGTTGACCTCCACGCCGCGATCCGATACCGCGGATAGCTTGCCGGATTCCGACTCTTCTTTCAGATCTAGGAGGGCGAGCTTCAGGTCATCCATGTGCTGGAAGCGCCGTTCTGGATCTTTCCGCAGACACTGGTAGATAATTCTTTCCAAATCTCGCGGCACGTCCGGCATGATGCTCTTCAATGGTTTCGGATCGTCCTTGAGAATGGCTGATAGCGTGGAGAGTCTCGACTGGCCGTGAAAAGCGCGACTGCCGGCGACCATCTCATAGAGCACCGCGCCGAAGGAAAAGATATCGCTGCGCGCATCCAGCTTCTTGCCTTCTGCCTGCTCCGGCGACATGTAGGCCGTGGTCCCTACAACCGTGCCTTCCTCTGTTGTCCAGCGGCTTTGCGGCTCCGTCGCAGTCGCGGTTTCGCCAGACTCGCCTGTTGCAGTGCCGGCCAGCTTGGCGAGGCCGAAGTCCAGCACTTTGACCACGCCGCTCTCGGTCACCATAATGTTGGACGGTTTCAAATCGCGATGAATAAGGCCTGCAGAATGCGCCTTCGCAAGCGCGTCAGCAATTTGGACGGCATACTTCAGTGCGTCATTCAGCCGCAAACCCTTGCGGCCGATCAATTGCTCCAGCGTCTTTCCTGGCACATACTCCATGGCGATGAACTGGACGCCGTCGGCGTCTGCGATCTCGTAGATGTGAACGATATTAGGATGATTCAATGCGGAAGCGGACCTGGCTTCCTGCACGAAGCGCCGCTTCCGTTCCGCATCCGCCACCCTTTCGGCGGGCAGCGTTTTCAACGCGACGAACCGTTCCAACCGGGTGTCGCGCGCCTTCCATACGATCCCCATGCCGCCCTCGCCCAGCTTCTCGCAGACCCGATATTTCCCTAGCGCCTTGCCGATCATGGCGATCCCAGGTTCTTGAAGAATACTCTTTCGCATGCGGGCATTCAAGAGGGAGCGCCCGCTAGAATCGGAGAATCTGCGTTTACCTGGGAGAGTGACTCCGAGCCGGTTGGTACGCGCGCGGTTGGTCAAGGCGTTGGACGAAAAGTCCCGTGTTAACGAACGCGCGTCGCCGAATCATCGATGCCGCGGCAAGCGCTACGGCCACAGCCCAAAGCAGCACGAAAATCCCGCGTACCCACGCCGCGCCGGCCGCCGGGAAACTGACGCCCGTCACGATGGTTAGCCAGGCAGCCAGGCACAACGGGCATTTCGGTAGCAAGACCAGCACGGCCCCGGGCAGGATCGAAGCCGCTATCGTCGAAAGCCGGCGGCCGCAGCACGCGCCGGTCATTATGCACCGTCCTCGTGTTTGCAGCACGCGCCGATTTCGCGAGGCTTCTCATAACTAGCCATAGGATCGAGCACGTAATCATCGGCGTACTTGTCGTGGTGCCGCACCCAAGACATCGTGAATGCCAGCTCGTCTTCATCGCGGCCCTTCGGAGCCAAATCCAGGAAGTGATACGTTCCGACTAGCGAGTCGAGGCCGCGGGCGTAAGTGGAGTAGGTATGGAAAATCTCGCCCGCGTCGTTCTTATAGAACACGCTCAACCCAGGCGCTTCCTCCGAGCCAAAACGGGTCTTGCCATAGTTGTAATTAACCTCGCCCGCCAGTTCCTCCTTCGTGAAGTGCACGCCGTAGTCGCGTTGAAAGCCGTTGGCGAATGCCGACACCCAGTGGAAGCGCCAACCCATGCGCTTTTGAAATGCCTCGATGCGCGGCAGGGGCGCACTGGAAACGACGGCGAACCTCACGTCACGATGCGCCAGGTGAATTTGGGTGGCATCGAAGTGGTCCGCCAGGAACGAACAGCTCTTGCATCCCTCTTCCCAGTTAGGTCCGAGCATGAAATGGTAAATGATTAGTTGGCTGCGGCCGGCGAAGAGATCGGCGAACGTCTCCGGACCGTTTGGCCCTTCGAAGACATAATTCTTCTCGACTCGCTCCCACGGGAGCTCGCGGCGCTGCCGGCTCAGTTCGTCCCGTTTTCGTGTGAATTCCTTTTCGGCGGCCAGGTGCGCACGGCGCGCCTTCAGCCATTCGTCTCTCGAAACTACTTTGTGTTGCGTTAGCGTTGCAGTCATCGTATTTTCCTTTCTCTGGTTATGCACGGGCGCACGTCTCCTCGCGGTCCGTGCGGGGTTATCGGCTCAGCGCTTTTTCGGGCGCTTTCTGGTTTGTCCCTCGATCGCTTGCGACTCGGCGTCCTCTTTGATGCGCAGCAGGTGGCTCGCCCACACTTCTTCGAAGCGGCCCACCCAGCGCTCATAGATCTGCCGGATCGGCACTACGTTCAATGAGTTGATCCGCTGCCGGCGTTCTTCACGCGTGTGAATCAGGCCGGCTTCGCGGAGCGCTTCAATATGTTTCATGACCCCGAAGCGGCTTAGGCGCGGAAAAGCCTCGACGATCTGGGTCGTTGTACGGGGACCCTGCCGCAACAGGTCGAGAATCGATCGCCTCGTGCTGTCGGACAAAGCTTTCCACACGCCGTCGAGTTCGTCGTCGGGCATTCAGCGCTGTTGCGCCTTGGCGCGCCCGTCCGAGTGCGAAGTGCAATCCTGGGCGACTCCCTCCAGGATGTGCTTCCAGCCGCTGGTCACGCCCTGCCGGTGCGCGGGGTCAATGAAGCCGATGGCGCGGTGCCGCAGGTCCACATGCGTTCCCCCCGGCTGCTGTTCGAGCTTCACTTCAAGGTGGTTCACCGCCGGGTAGGACATGAACATGGGGCCGCTCAACTCCAGCAGCACCGGCGGCTTGATCACCTGCACATGTCCCCACAGGTGGCCGATGCCGTTGCCCCGATCACGAAACCATCGGCCACCCGGCCATTGCTCCAGCGTCATCTGCATCGATTCGCCTCCAGGCGGCTTGGTGAAACCTTCACCGAACCGGTGCACCAGGCTGCGAAAGACGTCTCCAATGTCCGCCTTGATATCAATGCTCTGGGTTGTGTCCAGTGTTAAATCGTCGATTGTCATGGTTGCGTCGCTCCTTTACGTGACTCTATAGGAACGTGACTATCTAGTAACGTCAAGGGAAATTTTTCGGGAAACGAATTTTGCTTACGGCCCGTGGTTCTGTGATCCATCGCAATTGTTGGACCAGTGCGGCCGATTTTACGCCTTGCACTTCTATGCATACCCAGCGTAGAATACCCATAGAAGTGGGAGGTATCTATGACGGCGCTGAAATCCGATCTGCCGCAAGGCACTCTGGATCTATTGATTCTGAAGGCCGTCGCTGTTGAGCCTGTCCATGGATACGCTATCGCTCAGCGGCTCGAACAAATATCGCGGGGCGTCGTCCAGGTGCCGGAAGGTTCGCTCTACCCCGCACTCCACCGGCTTGAAAACCGCGGCTTCCTGGCGGCGGAGTGGAAAAAGACCGACACCGGGCGTGAAGCGAAATTCTATAAGTTGACGCGAAAAGGCCGAAAGCAGCTTGAAGCGGAAGCCGCCGGTTGGCAACGATTAACCGAAGCCGTTGGCCTCATCCTCGGTACGGCTCCTGGGGGCACCCGATGACCTGGTGGTCTCGTCTATGGCATCGAACCCACATGGAAGAGCAACTCGAAAAAGAACTGCGCTTCCATCTGGATCAACGTGAAAGGGCCCTGATCGCGCGCGGGTACTCCCCGACTGAGGCCCGGCGCGAAGCCCGGCTTGCTCTCGGCGGTCCCGAGCAGGTGAAGGAAAAATGCCGCGATGCCCGTGGGACCCGTTGGGCCGAGGAGTTGCTGCAGGACATCAGCTATACCCTCCGCAGCTTCCGCCAGAAGCCCGGCTTCGTCGTTGTCACTTTGCTGATCCTCGCGCTCGGAATCGGCGCGACAACCGTCATGTTTGCCGTCGTGAATAGCGTCCTGCTCCGGCCCCTTCCATTCCCGGAACCAGACCGGCTGGTGATCCTGCATGGGTCTATGAAAGATCTTGGCGAGTTTTGGGGCTTCTCGTATCCCGATTTTACGGACCTCCGTCCGGAAATACGATTCGCCACAATCGCGGGCTGGGCGTATAGTAGCGGCACTATCAGCGCCCCTGGTGAGCCTGAGCACGTGGAAGGCCGCCAGATCTCGGCGAAACTCTTTTCCGTTCTGGGGGTTGTCCCGTCATTCGGACGCGCCTTTCGGACTGATGAAGACCGTCCAGGCGGGAACCACGTTGCCATCATCAGCTATGGCTTATGGGTACGCCGATTTGCCTCCAATCGAGCTGCGGTCGGTAAAAGCCTCAACTTCGATAACAATACATACGAGATCGTCGGCATCGCACCTCCAGGTTTTCAACTGTCTGGTGAGGCGGACGTTTTCACGCCACTAGGGCAAAGCACTGACCCGCGAATACAGAACCGCGAAGCGCATTTCGTGGAGGTCATAGGGCGTCTGGCTTCCGGCGTTACTGTGAATCAGGTTCAAGCCCAACTCGCCCTCGTCAGTCGTCATTTAGCGCAAGAGTATCCCAAATCGGACGCAGGCCTCAGCATTCGCATCCACCCACTCTTGCAGGAGTTGGTGAGCGATGTGCGCGGTACGCTTTGGCTATTGCTGGCCGCGATTGGGCTGGTACTGTTGATTGCCTGTGTGAACATCGCGAGCCTGTTTCTGACTCGCGCCGTTTCTCGCGAGCGAGAACTGGCGATGAGGGCAGCGCTTGGCGCGAGCCGCGGCCGCCTCGTACGTCAATGCACGACGGAGAGTGCCCTTCTGGGACTTTGCGGCGGCATGTTGGGCGTCATAGCGGCAGCCGTGTGCCTGCATCCGTTTGTCGCACTCTGGCCAGGTAACTTGCCGCGCATGGAAGAGATTCATATCGATTGGCGTGTACTGTGTTTTGGAGTAGGCCTTTCGCTTTTATGCGGTTTTCTATTTGGGCTGACTCCGGCTTTACGTATTCCGCTGCATCGGCTCGAAGAGGCGTTGCGGGCTGGCGGACGAAGCGTAACCGGAAACTCGCGCCGTCTGCACACTCCATTTGTTGCATCGGAGATCGCACTAACTTGTGTATTGTTGGTGGCGGCCGGAATGCTCGGCCACACGCTTATAGCGCTCTCTTCCCTGAATCCTGGTTTCAACGCGCACAACGTGCTGGCCGCCCGGTTCGCACTTTCGCCTAAAGTGCTCGACAATCCATCCGACATTTGGTCGACCTGGCAGAATGTACTGGATCGCGCGCGCAGTTTGCCGGACGTGGCGTTCGCCGCCCTTGCAGACATCATCCCTATGCGCGAAGGGGAAAACGAACTGCCGTACCGAACCACCCCCAATCCGTTGCCTCCCAACCAACAGCCGCTCGCGCTGGCATCATGCGTAACCTCCGACTATCTAAAAGTCATGGATATCCCCCTGCTGGAAGGCCGCTTCCTCAATGACTTTGATCGACAGGGCAGCGCGCTGGTGATTGTCGTCGACGAGAATTTCGCCCGCCATGCTTTCGGCCGCAAGAATGTTGTGGGGCAACATGTCTGGATTCCAGTTCGGCCATGGGGTACGGCGCCCGTCGAGATCGTAGGTGTCGTTGGCCATGTGCGCAACTGGGGCTTGGCAGGCGACGATCAGTCGCGTGTGCGCGATCAAATATACTACCCGTTCGCCCAAGTGCCAGCTGAGTTGCTGCATTTCTTTTCGTCGGTAATGTCCATCACCATTCGGACACGAAGCTCGCCTCTGAATATTGTTAAGGAGTTACAGCAGGAACTACGCGGCGCGTCTGGCGATCAGACATTTTACGAGGTCCGTACGATGGAGCAACTCGTAGGGGCATCTCTCGCCCGCCAGCGCTTTCTCTCGCTTCTGTTCGGAATATTTGCCGGACTGGCCTTACTGCTTGCGAGCATCGGCGTTTACGGAGTGCTGGCCTACCTGACTGGACAGCGAACATCGGAAATAGGTGTGCGGATGGCGGTGGGAGCAAGCGTTCGCGACATCATGCGGCTGGTGTTATGGCAGGGCTTGAAAATGACCATTGCGGGTGTCAGTGTGGGCATCGTCGCCGCGCTAGCGGCAGGGAAAGCTTTGCAGCATCTGGTTGAAGGAATGCAGCCCGTCGACGGAGCGGCTTTCGCGATTATGATTCCGCTTCTGACGTTCGCGGCGCTCCTTGCCGGTTTTGTTCCAGCTCGCCGCGCCAGCATGGTCGATCCTGTAAAAGCTCTGCGGCAGGAATAACCCAATACCTGCTCCCTTCCGCCTAAAAATGAGCTTACCTGCCGGTGACCCTGCAATGCAGCCGTCCTCTTAGGCCCCAGCTTCGTTTGAGAACCGAATCGCCGTGAAGCACTCGGGCCGGTGTGTGTCGTACACGCCATGTGGGGTCCACACCCAGGCAGGATGCGGCTGTAGCTCCACGCCCGCGGACTTCATTTTTTCGAACCGGCCAAAGAACATGCGCCAGACATCGCCCTCCCGCGGCGGCAACGATCGATGGTTCGCCAAAGGCGTCATTCCGGTCCAGGGAAGGGCCAACTCAACGGTCCAGCCGCGGTCCACTGTTGAGTCGTCGTTGATGCAGCCGTCCACGTGAACCGCGCATCGCAAACCCGGAAAGTCCCAATCGAGGAACGCCCACCGGGTGCCGCGCGGATGCGTACCCCGCCAGAATGTTCCCGCGTCCCGATCATTATTACCCGCAAATGACAGTACGTCGCGGCGGGTCAGATCCCATTCGGTGGCATCAAACTTGTCGAACGCGTCTTTCCAGATGAAGAACACTTCGTACACGGTCCCGAGTGCGTTGACTTCAAACTCGTAATAGCAGTCTCCGCCGTCAATGAATAATTCGAGATCGTTCTCCAGGAACACCAGCGAATCACGTTCCGTCAGGCTGGCCCGCACGAACGGCTCCTCCGCCCAGAACGCCACGTATAAGAAGTCATCGTCCCAGAGCGCGGCTGCGCGGGTATCGAAGTAACCGGGTTCGCCCGATACCATATCGACGAACCGTGGAGACTTCTCGGCGGAGCGCCATGAGGGGTGATCGAGCCTGCCGTTCAGAGTCGGCCTGGATGCGGTTCTCCGGCAGACGTACTCCCCATTCATGGCAGAAGTTTATCAGCCGCCCACACTCCCGATACAATGCAAGTTCGTCACCACCACGCCGTTGCCGTCAGCAGCTTGCCGAGCCGCGATCGCGAGGGAGCGGTCTTGAACATCCCCAAATGATGAACCTCTGCTAATGTTCAGGAATCAATAGGAGCAAAATCTATGTACAACGCGAAGGCTTACTCCGCTGCCAGCGCAACCTCGCCGCTCACCTCGACCAGGATCGCGCGGCGCGACCCAATGGAACACGACGTAGAAATAGAAATTCTCTTCTGCGGTATCTGCCACTCCGACCTGCACCAGGTCCGTAATGAGTGGAGCGGCGTCATGCCCACTGTTTACCCCTGCGTCCCCGGCCATGAGATTGTCGGCCGTGTCACCAGGGCCGGCTCCGCAGTTCGCAAGTTCAAGCCCGGCGATCTGGCTGCGGTCGGCTGCATGGTCGATTCCGATCGTACCTGCGCCGAATGCCAGGCGGGCCTGGAGCAGTTCTGCCCGAATCTGACTCTCACTTACAATTTTCCTGATAAGCACCTCGGAGGCGTCACTTACGGCGGCTATTCCGACAGCGTCGTCGTCGAGGAGCGCTTTGTCCTGCAGGTCCCTCCCAACCTCGCTCTCGCTGGGGCCGCGCCGCTCCTGTGTGCCGGAATCACAACCTACTCGCCGATGCGTCACTGGGGCGTCGCCAAAGGCAAGAAAGTCGGCGTGGTGGGCCTCGGGGGACTGGGTCACATGGGCGTGAAGCTTGCTCATGCGCTCGGTGCCCACGTGGTTGTTTTCACAACCTCACTCAATAAACAGGAAGACGCGCTCCGCCTCGGCGCTGACGAAGTCGTTGTCTCGCGCCATGCCGGCGAGATGCAAAAGCATACCGGAAGCTTTGACTTTATCCTCGATGCCGTCTCCGCCGATCATGACATCAACGCCTACATTCAACTCCTCCGGCGCGACGGCAACATCACTCTTGTGGGAGCGCCTGAAAAGCCTCTCGCTGTGGCGGCATTCGGCCTTCTGTTCGGACGCCGCAGCCTGTCCGGCTCGCCGATCGGCGGTATTCCCGAGACGCAGGAGATGCTTGACTTTTGCGGTGCGCATAACATCACGGCCGAGGTTGAGGTCATCCCCATCCAGAAGGTCAATGAAGCCTACGCGAGGCTGCTCAAGTCCGATGTGAAATACCGCTTCTCAATCGACATGGCTTCTCTCAAATCGGAGTAATTGCCGGGTCGCGACTGTCCCGCCGCCCACCTGCCCGGAAATTTTATAATCGGCCATACATGCGTAAAGCGTCATTTTGGGGGACACTGGTTCTCCTGCTCGGCCAGTTTGTGGGCGCCCAACCCGCGGGACAGCAGAAAGCGCCGCCAAATCCAGTCCCGTCCGAGCCTGGTCTCTACACCGTTATCTCCACATCCATGGGCAACGTTGTCTGCCGCCTATTCGAGAGGCAGGCGCCCAAAACCGTCGCCAATTTTGTGGGCCTTGCCAGAGGGACAAAGCCGTGGACAGACCCGGAATCGGGCAAGGTGAAGGACACTCCGCTCTATACGGGAACGCTTTTCCACCGCACTATTCCCGGATTCATGATTCAGGGCGGCGACCCGCTTGGGGATGGAACCGGGACGCCGGGATTTCAAATTGATGACGAGATCAATCCCGGTCTCAGCTTCGACAAACCGGGAATTCTGGCGATGGCCAATTCCGGGCCGAATACGAACGGCTCGCAATTCTTCATTACCGTCGCGCCCGAGCCTCATTTGAACGGGCATTATTCGATTTTTGGAGAGGTGGTTTCCGGACAGGACGTGGTGGATGCCATTTCCCAGGTTCCGCGCGATGAGGACAACAACGACAAGCCGCTCAAGCCGGTAAAGATTTTGCAAATTACGATCCGACGTGTGAAGGCGCCGGCAGCAAATGATCATCCCGCCTGAAGTTCCGTTCGATTCAGTAGCGATATTTTCGAATGCCGTGGTCCAACAGAAACGTTTCGACCTCTTCGCGCGGATAATTGGGAGAGATCGGCATACGCTCAGGCCGCAGCATCAGCTTGCCATTCTTTACGTACTCGGGACCGCGCTCGGCCAGCTTGCCGATCATGCGCTCACGCCATTGGCGGAGCAGGGCGGCGTGGGCCGGATCCGCAGCCAGATCGGTTTGCTCTTGCGGGTCGCGATCCAGATCGAAGAGCTGCTCCCAGCCGTCGTAAGCATGAAAGATGTACTTGATATGACCATCTGTAAGCGCATTCCAGTGAACCGTGGGGCTGTAGCAGACATCGTGCTCCAACTCAAGCGTTTGGCGCCAGCCGCTCGTTTTGCCTCGGATTAAGGAGAGCAGGCCACTCCCGTCGATTCTTGAGCGCACGGATCCACCGGCTCCTTCAACAAAGGTCGGAAGCACATCGCGCAATTCGACCACCTCAGAAATTACCTGACCGCGCTTGGCGCTTACCAGGCCTTGCGGCCAGCGCACGAGCAGGGGAATTCTAAGATCGGACTGGTACGGCTGGCACTTCCTCCACAAGTAATGATCGCCAAGCATGTCTCCGTGATCGGTGGTGTAGAGGATCAGCGTTTCGCCCATCCAGCCGCGTTGATCGAGCGTTTCCAAAATGCGCCCGATCTGTTCGTCGACGAAGGAAACCGATCCGTAGTAGCCTGCGCGAGAATCATGCACTTGACGTGCATCCAGATCTCCGTGCCAGATGTCGGTGCCGGGTCCGCTTCGGGATTTGAAGCGCGCGTCCCAATTGCCGGTGAACGCTTTCGGAAGATCCGCGTTGGCGTATTGCCGCAAGCAGCGATCCGGCGGCGTGTACGGGCTGTGCGGAGCGATAAAGGAGACCTTCAGAAAGAAAGG
This sequence comes from Bryobacteraceae bacterium, assembly GCA_025980435.1. Taxonomy (GTDB): domain Bacteria; phylum Acidobacteriota; class Terriglobia; order Bryobacterales; family Bryobacteraceae; genus Bog-105. The sequence goes on along the minus strand of JAICXK010000038.1, from coordinate 7,865 downwards.
TTCCGGGCGCTTGTAAGTGCGGAGGAATCGCACCGCGGTTTCTCCGGTCCAGTGCGTAGGATGCAGGCGCTCCGGGAACGGATACGGCTTTGCGCCGAACGCGTTCCAGTTCAGGCCCACTGCCAGAGGGTCGAGGTTCGGCGCCTTACTCAAGAACCAGGACGTGTAGTCGGTCCGGAAGGTGTCCGCGGTCTCGTCATGGATCATCAGGTCGAAGCCATGGCCGGTCGTGCGGATCGGCCCGAACTCCATCTTTCCGATTCCGATGGTGTAGTACCCTGCGTCTTTCAGCGCGCGTGGAAGCTCAGTGGGATAGTGCGGAGGAATGGGCCAGCCGTCCATGCCCAGCAGGCCATGATGCCAGGGTGAGAGTCCGGTAAGAAGCGCGGCTCGAGCCGGAACACAGCTCGGAGTAGCCGTATAGGCTTGTTTGAACAGAGCGCCGCCGCGCGCGATTTCGTCGAGATTCGGCGTATGAATGGCGCGGTTACCGTCGGCGCCGACGCAGTCTCCGCGGTGCTGATCGGACATCAGCAGCAGGAGGTTGGGCTTACTCGAAGGGCGCGGTGAGCCTTTGGCGCGCCGGGGAACCGCCGCCATCGAAGACCCCGCGGCGGCCATCCCTTTGAGTAGGTCTCTCCGGCTGTGGTTTGATTCTTGGCCCACTGCGGTCCTATCGTAGTAAACTCCCCAAGACGGGCAAGGACGTAACGCGAATGGCGGTTCCAGGAGGCAACTCACCGGTATGGATCAACGGCTTGGCTGCTTTGGCAATTATGGTTGCATTCTCAACTCCGATACACTCGCAACCAAAGCCTAACGCTGACAGAATTCAGCCGCTGCATGCCGAAACGCAAGAGGTCCTGCTCGACTTCGTTGCGCGCGATAAACACGAGAAACTCATAACTGATCTGCGGCCTGACGAAGTTCAGATATACGAAGGCGGTGTGCTGCAGCATCTGAATAGCTTTCGCTATCGCACAGGAAACCTGGAGGCTGAGTCGGCCCGGAAGAAAGGGAATGCATACGATCCGCTCCGCGAACTGAATCTGGTATCCATCGTGTTCGATGGAATGTCAGCGGAGTCGCGGCGCCGCGCGACAGAGTACGCGCTTGACTTCTTGAACGAAGGCATCGGGCCCAACACCTGGACAGGAGTTTTCACCTTAAACTATCGCCTTAGTGTCATTCAGCCCTATACAAAGGAGTTGTCACTGCTCCGTGCTGCTGTACGTCGTGCCGGCACCGACCAATATCAAACCTTCGCAAAGGACAACGTGCAGCTCCTCAAACGCATGAATAGCCTTCAGGCCGGTACGAATTCTGCAACGGCATGGCAGTATCAGCCTGTTTCGCCCGGATCAGCCGAAGAGCAAGGGCCAGCTACAGGTATCGGGAAGGAGGCGGCAAAGGTTTTACTGGCGATTCAAAAGGCCCTGCTTCGAGGTCTTTATCAGCAGGCTGGCGGTCGTAGTATTGACGGTCTCCGCACTTTGGTGCGATCGCAAGCCTTGCTTCCCGGACGCAAGACCGTGCTTTACGTATGCGAGGGTCTGGTCATTCCACCGGAACAACCGGAACTCCTGCGCTCCGTTGTGAGCGAAGCCAACCAAGCAAATGTGAGTTTCTATACCTTAGACGCGCGCGGCCTGCAAATGATAAACAACGATCGGGCAGCCAGGCTCGCCACCTCGGCAATGGACGACGACCCGTCTTCCGGGGGAAATGACATCCCGTTATCCCTACGCACTGATCCGCAAGCGAACGCCCGGGAATTGGCAGCGGCCACCGGAGGGTTCGCCATGGACAACAGTAATGATCTCCGCGGCCCTCTTCAGCGTGTAATGGAAGATGTCCGCGCGCACTATGAGGTCACTTACACGCCCGAGTCACAGACTCTGGATGGCCGCTTCCGGTCAATCGATGTAAAGGTACTTCGCCCCGGACTAAGAGTCCAGAGCCGTAAGGGTTACTATGCGGTTCCTTTGTTGAATGGAGAACCTTTAACTGTTTACGAGATGGCTGCTCTCCGGGCGCTAAACGCGCGTCCTGCGCCACATGCCTTTGATCTTCACTTCTCCGCCTTAGATCTTGGCCGCACGCCGGAAGGCGTTCAATATGCAATGACCTTCTCAGTTCCCACGAACGCGGTGCGCTTTGAACGGGATGTTTCGATTGATCGTTTGCGTCTTCGCGTTGCCTGCCTGGCTCTCGTCAAACAAATCAGCACATCCGGAGTCGAAAATGGCGGCGCACCCATAGAGACGGTTGTAGCCAAGGTCTCCAAAGATGTCCCATATAGCATTCCTGCGAAGCAGCAAGCGGAATTCGAGGCTGGAACGATCACTGTCACCATTCCTCTGGTTCTGCCAACCGGCCGATATCACGTGGAGGCAGCGCTTATCGATGTCCAAGCATCCACCGCGAGCGTGAAAAGAATATCTTTGATGGTCGGTGAATCTCTACAACAAAGCTCCTTCGCGGTTAGCGATTTTGTCTGGGTGCGCTCCGTACACCCGCACGCTTCTTCCGAGGCATTTGATGATACGAATCCTTTGGACACGACTTACGGCTTGATAACGCCGAACCTCACGGGGTCGTTCTCAGCCAGGCAACTCCCAACTTTCTTTTTCAGAATTTTTGGCGTGTCGAAGCCTGTCACGGCACGGATGCTTATCTCCAAGAACAGTACACTCGTCCGAAATATCGCACTGACACTTCCGCCCCCGACGGCGCCGGGCACGATCGCTTTTCTTGGGCAAATTCCTGTAAGGGGATTGGAGCCGGGACAATACGAAGTCGAGCTTGCCATCCAGTCCGGCGGTCTCGAGACCTCCAGGTTGACAGAACTTGTGTTCTTCGGAAGCGAAGGAAACCCGAGTCTAACTCGTTAAATTAACCTACTTACGCGATCTTTCTCAGGATAACTACCGAAATGAACAATCCCGTCGCGGCGAATAAAAGAATCATGCTCGCCGGTTCCGGCACCGGTGACGCAATTGTTACGTCTCCATCCCGCACTTCGAAATCATAGCTGCCCGGAACACCCGAGCCCCCCAAACTATGCGACACCAGCGCATCGGGCCCGCCATCGATCAGCGCTCCATTGACCAGCGAACCTGGTAATTGATAGCTCATCGCGAACCCGTCCGAGTAACCCGCGGCCGCGGAAATGCCGCCCAGCCCATCCAGCCCGCCGTCCAGGCTTCCAGCCTCCCATTGAATGCGGTCGTAATTAAATTCGATGTCGAAGTTACCGGCTCCCGTTTCCGATCGGTCAATCAATAGAAGTTGAAAGCTGTTGGTCTTATCCGTTTGCTCCGGAAAGTAACCGACATTGAGCCAGTCCACCACAAACGCCGCATGACCCCCGACAGTCAGATTTCCGTACCTGGTGACCCCGCTGCCTGTACCGGTCGTATCCACATCGGCAAAGTACGGCGCAATGATCGGCACCCCCATGCCCACCGCGAGTCCGTTCGGAATAAACCCGCCAAGAGCGCTTCCGAATGTCACGTTGCCGTTGTTGTTGACAAAGACCGACGTAGTGGTTGTGCCCAGGAAATTGATGCCGCCCGCGCCGCCGATTCCCAGCGCAACAGCCGCGCTTGAGCCATCGTCCGTCGGTCCCAGGGTTCCACTAAGCGAACCGGGAATGATCGCGGACGGGTAAGCCGCGGCTGTCCCGAAGAGCGCCACACTGAAAACCGCGCACAAAAGATTTCGCCGTTGACTCATCATGATGTTCAAGACCGATCAGAAAGAATCATATCGTGTGGGACAGACGATCGCTTTTTGTCGTCTGTCTTTGGGCCCGTTTACCTCTCCGCTTACCATGAGAGATTAACGTGCTCCGCTATCTCAGCTCTGCTCTTGCGCTATTTCTCTTTAGCCAGGCTGTGGCCGCTCAGGGCTTCTTCCCACTCAAAGATGTCCGCCCCGGAATGCGCGGCGTAGGCCGGACCGTCTTCCACGGAAACCAGATCGAAGAGTTCCAGGTCGAAATCCTCGGCGTCCTCGAGAATCTCGGCCCAAAGCAGAGCGTCATTCTGGCGAAGCTCAGCGGTGGGCCGCTCGCCGAAACCGGTGTCATGCAGGGCATGAGCGGAAGTCCGGTCTATATCGACGGCAAACTGCTCGGCGCAATCGCCCTCGGATTCCCCTTCTCTAAAGAGCCGATCGCTGGAATCCAGCCCATCGAGCCCATGCTGTCGCGCGCTGCACCGAACCCCGAGCGTGTAGTCAGTTCGGCAAAGCCGCTCGCCGTGTTTCAAACCCGCACCCTCGCCCGGCAGGTCGGGTCGCCGCTCGGCAGGCTGACCGATATCCTGACCCCTCTCTCGCTATCCGGCTTCACGGCCGCCACGCTCCCGGCCTTCGCCGCCGACTTTCATCGTCTTGGTTTTGAACCACAAGAGGGAGTATCCGCGGGTGCGCCGGGCTCTCAGCAGTATTCCGGAACCGTGAAGCCCGGCTCCATGATCAGCGTCAGCCTGCTCAGCGGCGATCTGAACATGAATGCCGACGGCACGGTCACATACGTCGATGGCAAAACTATCTACGCCTTTGGGCATCGCTTCCTGGATGCCGGGTCGGTCGAACTGCCCTTCGCGCGATCCGACGTAATTGCCGTCGTCCCCACCCTGACTTCTTCTTTCAAGATCTCCGCGCCTCGCGCCTGGATCGGAACGATTCTCAGCGACCGCAGCACGGCAATTTCGGGTGAAATCGGCCGTCCCGCCCATACGGTGCCTCTTTCCGTTACGGTCCGTTCGGCCATTACCGGCGATCACACGTACCACTTTCAGGTAATTAACAACCGCCTGCTGACCCCCTTCATTACCCAAACCGCCTTGTTTTCTGTCATCGATGCCACCGAACGAACGCTGGGTGCCGGAACCTTGCGGCTGCAAGGCCGTATGCAGTTCGATGGCGGCCTTCCGGACCTGGTCGTTCGCAATACGTTTATCAGTGACAGCGCCGTGCCCCAACAAGCCTCAGCGGATGCCGTGGTGCCGCTCGGATTCGTGCTTGGCGGTGAGTTCCAGAATCTGCATTTAAAGGACATGTCTTTTCAGATCGATGCCTCCGAGACCAAGCGCCAGCTTCGCGTCGCCCAAGCCTGGGCATCCACGCAGGAGGTGCATCCAGGCGGTTCCGTCCAGATCACGACCTTGCTCCAGGGCGAGAACGGCACTGAGCTGACTAGAACCGCCACATATAAAGTGCCGATCGGTGCATCCACCGGTGCTCTAAACTTCACCGCCAGCGATGCGAACACGCTGAACGTCCCCGACTTCGCGGGCCTAAGCCAGTCTGCGCTACAAACTCCGGCGGAGCTCATACGCACGATTAACGCGTTCCGCGATAGCGATGCGCTCTATCTGCGCGTCTGGCGTCAGGAACCAGCCTTCACGATTTCCGGGCCGCTACCGGGAGGCGAACTCGGCGATCCGCCTCCTTCGGTCGCCTTGATCCTGGCGGACCCCTCTTCCTCCGCTACCAGCAACCCGGCTCTAACCGTGACGCGCGGCTCCCAGGTCGCGGAAATCAGACTGCCAGTCAATGGATATGTTGTCACCGGCTCCAAAACGATTCAGGTGGAAGTGAAAGAGTGATTCAACGCATCGCATTCGGGCTGTTCGCGCTGGCATTCCCGGCATTTGCCGCCAGCAGCACGGCTTGGGAAGTAACCGGATTTTCCGATTTTCTGAAGGGCCGGCTCTCCGGACTCTCCCTGAATCCCGACGGCATCCTGCAGCTTGGTCCCTCGGTTCGCTGGGACACACCGCTCAACCAGCCCGCGCTCTGGGCGGTTGCCAAAGATGCAGGCGGCGCAATCTACGCGGCTACCGGCCATCAGGGCAAAGTGTTTCGCATCTCGCCCGATGGCAAATCCACAGTGGTCTGGGCCGCAGGGCAATCCGAAGTGTTCGCCATCTGCGTGGATGCCAAAGGCGTCCTCTATGCCGGTTCCTCTCCGAACGGCGGCGTGTATCGCATCGAGAACGGGAAGGGGACCGAAATCTGGCATTCCCCCGGGCGGTACATCTGGGCGCTCGTTCCTTCCGGCGATGGCAGCCTGTTTGTCGCCGCGGGCGAACCAGGCAAGATCTATCGAATCGACGCACGTACCGGCCAGGCATCCACTTACTACGACACCGGCCAGTCGAACGTAACGGCTCTCTCGCTCGCTCCCAATGGACATCTCTACGCCGGGACCGATCCGAACGGACTCTTATACGACATTGAGGGTGCGGATCAGGGATCGATTCTGTACGATTCGAGCCTTCCCGAGGTCCGCGCAATTGCGGTCGATCCGAAAGGTGTCGTTTATGCCGCCGCCATGGGAGGCGCTGTCAGTACTCGCACTCCTCCCGGCGCAACGACCCCAACCGCCTCACCCGCCGTATCCGCCTCCGCACCGACCGTCATCACCGTAACCGCAGCCAAGGAAAACGGCATCCCAACCGAAAGCGACGAGGCGAATAGCAAGGCTTCTGCCGACCAGAGCAAAACCAGCGCTTCGTCCGCCTCCGCTTCCGCCGTGACCTCTAACACCGCGGTCACCGAGGTAAGCGGCGTTGAGAAGTCCGCCATCTATCGCATCACGCCGGATCACGTCATTGAAACGCTGCGCAGTTCGACCTCGGACAACGTGTATGACCTGATTCTGGACGGCGAGGACCTTCTGTTTTCGACCGATGATCACTCCCGCATTTACCGGTTGAGCGGCCGGAAGCGGACGCTCATTGCGGAGCCGGGCGGCGGCGAGGCAACCCGCCTTCTGAAATCGGGCGAGAATCTGTTCGCCGCGCTCAGCAATCCGGCGCGGCTGGTCTCGTTCGGTCCGGCGGGAACAGCGCCCGGAAGCTATGAGTCGCAGGTTCACGACTCCACAAGCGTCGCGCGCTGGGGTCATCTCCGATGGCACGGCATGGGTTCGGGCGTTGCGTTTCGAACCAGAACCGGGAACGCCGCCCGGCCCGACGGTACCTGGAGCAAGTGGTCCGAACCGGTAAGCGACCCCGCCGCCGCGCGCATCTCCAGTCCGCCTGCCCGATTTGTGCAGTGGCGCGCCGAGTGGCCGGCCGTCAGCAAGGCGCAGATTGACAGTGTTGTATTGCCGTATTTGCCGCAGAATACACCGCCCGTCATCCGCAGCTTGACCGTGAGTTCCATTGTGGGTACGAATCCGGCCAAAACGGGTTCGACTACACCGAGCAGTTCGTCAGCCTATTCGATTACCGTTACCGATACCGGTGAGGCGCCCGCCGCCAGTACCGCGACTGCCGGCAGCCAGACCGTTTCCCGTTTGCAGACGAGCCAGACGCAAATCTCCTGGCAGGCTGACGATCCGGACGGCGACAAGCTGGTCTACTCGGTTTACTTCCGCGCGGAAGATGAAAAGCAGTGGCAGCTCATCCGCAGCCGCATGTTCGAAAATACGCTGCTGCTCGATCCCGACGTTTTCGCCGATGGCCGCTACTTCTTTCGCGTGGTCGCCTCCGACGCGCCCTCCAATGCGGTCGAATATGCCCAGCAAACCGAATTTATCAGCACGCCTGTGCTGATCGACAATACGCCTCCGCTGGTTACGTTATCTCCGCCTCAGCGAAAAGGAGATGCATTGGATATCGAAGTGGAGGCGGTTGATAAATCAAGTCCCCTTCGTCTATGCGAGTATTCGCTCGATGCCGGATTCTGGCAGCCCATTGAAGCGCTCGATGGCGTGACCGACAGCCCGCATGAGCGTTTTCATCTGCACCTCGACAAGCTCCGCCCCGGCGAGCACCTGTTGGTATTTCGGGTTTACGATACAGCCAATAACGCCGGTTTGGCGCGGGTTGTATTGCGGTAAGGGA
>JAICXK010000395.1 GCA_025980435.1 Bryobacteraceae bacterium | reverse complement strand
TCTCGGGTGGCGGAAGCGGCCACGAACCGGCGCACGCGGGCTTTGTAGGGCCCGGCATGTTGAGCGCGGCGGTTGCCGGAGAAGTCTTCACCTCGCCTTCAGTCGAAGCGGTGCTTGCGGCGATCGAAGCAGTATCGGGGCAGCGGGGCGCGCTGCTGATCGTCAAAAATTACACTGGAGACTGTTTGAATTTCGGGCTTGCGGCGGAGATGGCGCGAGCGAAAGGGATCGAAGTAGAGACTGTGGTGGTTGCCGATGATATCGCGCTGGCCTCGATACATGACCGCTCGAACCGCCGCGGCATAGCAGGCACGGTCTTGGTTCATAAGATCGCCGGTGCGGCGGCGGCGGACGGGATGAATCTGAAGGAAGTAGCCGGCATTGCGTGTTCGGCAGCCGAAGACATCGCCAGCATGGGAATCTCATTATCCGCCGGAACGGTGCCCGCGGTCGGCCGGCCAAGCTACAGCCTGGGAGAGATGGAAGTGGAACTGGGGTTGGGAATTCACGGTGAACCTGGCGTGCGCAAGAGTCTCCTGCGGACGGCCGATGAACACGCGGATGAAATTGTCGAAGCAATCGTCGCGGCGCAGTTGCTGAAAACCGGCGATCGTGTTGCCGTCCTGGTCAATAATCTCGGCGCCACGACCATGATGGAACTGGCCATCGTGGCGCGAAGAACCGTAAAAACCCTCGAATCGCGCGCTATTGCGGTAGAGCGCGTATATGCGGGAACATTCATGTCATCGCTGGAAGCGGCCGGTGTATCTGTATCGGTGATGCGCGTAAATGACGAGCGCCTGAAACTGCTGGATGCGCCGGCTTATGCGCCTGCCTGGCCGGTGCCATCGAGAGAGCCCAGGCGTCCTCTTGCGGACAGAATTATCGAATCGCATTCGCCGGACCTCGCGAGAAAGGAATCCGCACCCGCAGGGCAAACCAGATTGCATCGGGCCATCGGCGCAGCTTGTGGGGCGATTGTCGCTTCTCGGGACTATTTGACAGAGCTGGACCGCGTCGTGGGCGACGGAGATCTGGGCATCAACCTGGCGCGAGGCGCGGCGGCCGTTCAGCAGATGCTGCGAACCGACCCGGGCGCCAATGCTGCAAGTACTCTGCAGAGCGTTGCGGAAACGCTGCAGCGTGTCGTAGGCGGATCGTCGGGACCTTTCTATGGCGTGCTGCTGCTGCGCATGGCCGACGTTTTGCGATCGGAAGATCCTCGCGAGCCGAGATTGTGGACACGGGCCTGCCGCCAGGCCTGCGCGGCAGTCAGTGAAATCGGCGGGGCAGTTGCTGGCGATCGGACCATGCTGGATGCTCTGCTTCCGTTCACAGACGGGCTGGATGCGGGCATTGAAAACGGAAACCCGCTCGCCACACTGCTGGCCGATGCCGCCCAAAGAGCGGAACAGGGCGCGCAAGCGACTGCGCAGATGCTTCCACGGCGCGGGCGTTCACGCTACCTTGGCGAGCGATGCCTGGGGCATCCGGACCCGGGCGCGGTTGCCGCGGCGATCTGGCTGCGCGCTGTAGTAACGAATCTTGCCGGCGAGTAAGGATTGTATTATGGCGCAACCCTTTTATCTCGGCCTGAATATGTCCGGTACGGTCTCGGCGGGAGCTTACACCGCGGGTGTGATCGATTTTCTGGTGGAAGCGATAGACGCCTGGTACGCGGAACGCGCACGGCAAATGGAGCAATTCGGGACCGACTACGAACACTGGACGATTCCGCCTCATGAAATAGAGTTGGCCGTCATGGCCGGCGCATCTGGAGGGGGAATTACAGCCGCGCTCACTGCGGCGGCCCTAAGTCAAAACTTTTACCACGTTCACCAGCAGTCCCCGGCGCCTGGAGCTCACACGAACACGCTTTTCCAAAGCTGGGTGCGGGACATTGATTTAACCGGCCTGCTGGGGCATGCGGACCTGGATGCCGGCGGCAGGGTGGTTTCGATTCTGGATTCCACGCCAATCCGCAACATTGCATCACACGCCTTGCAGATTGCGGCCCCGCTGAATCAAAGGCGTCCGTGGGTCCGCGATGGCCTGCAAGTGATTCTCACGCTGACCAACCTGCGCGGCGTGCCGTACGCAATCGAGTCGGAAACCGCCGCCTCGGAGCGAACATTGTATTACGCGGACCGCCGTTCCTTCGACGTTCTGTGGAACGCAAAGCCGCCCAAGAGCGAATCCATTCTGCTGCCTGGACAGGGCGGCGAGGATTGGTCCAAGCTGGCGGAAGCCGCGATCGCAACCAGCGCGTTCCCTGTGGTTCTGGCCCCGCAGAAACTGGCGCGGACAGCCGGTGAATACAATGAGCGGCACTGGCGCATCCTGCAGGCGAATCCAAAATGCAGCGAGGACGGCAGGTGCGAATGCGAAAGGGACGAAACCATGCCGCCGTCCTGGGACCTGAAAGATCCTTTTCCTTTTGAAACGCTCAACGTGGATGGAGGCGCGACAAACAATAGTCCGTTCGATTGTGCGCGCTTTGCCTTGACAGATTTGCCGCCGGCTTGGCCGGCCGGCCGGAATCCCCGCTCACCCGAAGATGCGGATCGGGCAGTGATCAGCGTCGCTCCGCTTTCGACGGAAACGATGGATGAGCTTCCGGCGATGCCCGATCAGGCCCTCTTTTCTCTGCTGATGCGGTTTGTCGGAGCCCTTGTCAACCAGAGCCGGATACAAGGTGAAAACCTGAAACTGACCGCGGAAGCGAGTGTTGCCAGCCGATGGATCATCGCTCCCAATACGACCATCCCGAACACGGAGCCGCTGGCCGGATCGCTGCTGCAAGCCTTTGGCGGATTTGTGTCGCAGGCCTTTCGCGAACACGACTATCAGCTCGGCAGAAGAAATTGCCAGTGGTTTCTGCGCAGCCATTTCGGTCTGCCGTGGAATAACACAATCATGAAGCAGTACTCGCTCTCGCCCGCGGCGCAGAACCGGCTGGACGGCCAATTCGGGTTTCAAACGGCAAAGGTCAAGTCCTCCGGAAGCGGTGAGCGATTGTTTCCCGTAATACCGGTCCTCCCCACGTTGACCCCTGAAATTACCGTGGTCAGAAAGGCCGTCGATCAGGACCGATTGAAAAGCCTGGGGGATCTGGCGGTCGATCGAGTGAAACGCGTCGCCCGGGAAATGCTGAGCCAGAGCCATGGCGGAACCCTATCCGATGTCGCATTCGAAGCCGGTTGGCTATTCGTCAAAGGCAAGCTCCGGAACCGGCTTCTAACGTACGCCGGCTTTGAACTGGCGCGACAGGGATTCATGCAGTGATGCGGCAACGCGGCGTACTAATCGCCGTTTAGCTGGCGCCAGCGCTCCACTAGGTCGTGGCACGCGCCGCGCCAGTTCGGGAAGTGAAACTCGAAACCGGAGTCGAGCAACAAGCGCGGAACCACGCGACGGCTCTTGAGAACAAGCTCGGTCTCGGTGCGGAGGAGGGCCGCTCCGATAGCGAGGGCCC
>JAICXK010000295.1 GCA_025980435.1 Bryobacteraceae bacterium | reverse complement strand
GTCCTCTATCCATCGCGCGCGCTTTCGGGCGGGCTCGCCTTCGAACGAACCGAATCCGTCTTTCACATCAATGCCGCTGCACCCTTAGCCGATACTCCAATCATCACCAGCGCGCTTCTGCTGCTCGAACTCGCGCGAAATCGCATTCGTGTGGCAGATGCTGGCGCCGTCCTTCGCAGCCCTTTCATCAAAGGAGCTGCCGCCGAGCGGGGCCTCAGGGCGTTAGCGGACGCGAAGCTCAGGAGCAGGCGCGCGCCGGACGTCAATCTACGCGATCTGGAATACGCAGCCTCCGATTGCGAGCTTTTGAAACCGCTCTGGCCTGCCGTGCGACGCGTAGTCCGGCAACCGGCGATAATACGCGAGTTTCCAGAATGGAGCAAGTACATTGCCGACCTGCTGGCTGCGGTTGGCTGGCCGGGTGACGCGGATCTCAGCAATGGCGAACAGGAAATCGTGGACGCCTGGAAAAACGCGCTGTCCGCGTTATCTTCGCTTGGACTGGTCTCCGGGGCCGTCACGCTCAACGAAGCAATCGCCCAGCTTCGGCGGATTCTTGGGACTGTTCCGGAGACAGGTACGTGGTCATCTCCGATCCAGATTCTCGAGCCTTCCGATGCGGACGGAATTGTTTTCGATCGCGCTCTGCTCGCCGGACTTTCCGATGAGACCTGGCCGCCGCGTGTAAACATATCGCCTTTGATTCCGCTGAACCTGCAGCGTGCGCAGCGCGTTCCGGGCGCCGGGCCGGAGAGTCTGCGGGCCGAGGCGCAGCGGGCTGCTCGCGCGCTTTTTGCCGTTTCGCCGATCGTGATCGCGACGTATGCAGGTCAGCTTTCCCCCTCCATTCGAAACGCGGTTGTTGATGATGGTTCGGATTCAAGTGTCTGGCAGGGTAATTTGCCGCGGCAATCATTTTCGCCGGCGCATCTTGAGCAGATCGAAGATGGGCAGGGTCCGGCATACCAGTCCGAGGAAGTGCCGCGCGGCGGATCGGCGATCATCAAGGCGCAATCGCAATGCCCGTTCCGAGCCTTCGCCGAGTACCGGCTTCATATAAAACCCCTGGAAGACTCCAGCCTCGGCTTCGATGCGCGCGACCGCGGCAGCTTTCTTCACAAAGCTCTCCAGATGGTCTGGCAGCAGCTTGGGACCCAAAACCGCTTGCGAGGCGCATCGGCGGACGAGGTCCGGGCCATTGTCGAAGACGCGGTGGCGAGCGCGGTTCAGGCCGGGCAGTTTGAGCCGTTCCAGCAGATCGCGTCGGCTGCGGAGCGGGAACGGCTGCGCGATCTCATTCTGCAGTGGCTTGATATTGAGCGTTCTCGCAAGCTGCCATTTACAGTTGAGACCGTGGAAGAGGAACGCTATTTCGAAGTTCCGGGCCTGCGCTTGCGCCTGCGAATCGACCGCATCGATCGGCTTCAGAACGGGAACGTCGTGCTCATCGACTATAAAAGCGGCTCGGTATCTCGCAATAAGCTGAAATGTCCGCGGCCACCCGAACCGCAACTGCTGGTGTATGCCTCTGCTTTGCAAGACAGCGTAGATGGCGTCTTTTTTGCGGAACTGCAATCGCGCGATCCGCGTGCAATCGGGCTATCGCGTGAAAAGCATTTCGACAGCAGAAGCGTGGATGTGAAGGGCATCGAGTGGGAATCGTGTCTCAGTGAAGCGCACATGGAAGTATCCCGTCTGGCCGATGAATTTCTGAGCGGATACGCGGCAGTTGACCCGATTTCAGGAGCGTGTGCCTACTGCCCGGCAAGGCCAATCTGCCGGGTGAATGAAGCGGGTTTGGAAGGGGAGGGGGAGTGACGAACGACCGGCAGCAGCGGGAACAGGCGCTCGATCCTTCCAGATCTTTTATAGTCGAGGCGCCGGCGGGTTCCGGCAAGACCGGTTTGCTGATGCAGCGCTATCTCCGCCTGTTGAGCGTCGTCGAGCGGCCGGAATCCATCGTGGCGATGACGTTCACGCGCAAGGCTGCGGCGGAAATGCGCGAGCGCATTCACGAAGCTTTGCTATCGGCACAGAATGGAACGCCCGTGTCCGGCGAACATGAACAGCGGACACGCGACCTGGCGCTCAAAGCTCTCGCACGTGACCGCGAGAAAGGGTGGAATCTTCCGGTAGAAACCGGCCGGCTTCAGATACAGACCATCGATTCGCTCTGCGCCATGCTGACTCGGCAGATGCCGGTGATCTCCGGATTTGGCGGTGTTAGCCGGATTGTGGAAGATGCCGGAGAATTCTACCGCCTTGCGGCTCGCCGCGCTATCCGGCAACTCGCCGAAGGAGGACAGAGAGAGCAGGATCTCTTCTATCACGCCTCGCTTCACTTCGATAACAATCTAGCGCTGCTCGAACGCCAAATTGCCGGCATGCTGGAGCAGCGCGATCAATGGAGTCATCTCAGTGGCCGCGATACCGATCCGCTGGTGTTGGAATTCGGCCAATTACTCGATTGTGGCCATGCCGCCTTGCTTGATATTTTTCGCGAGAGTTCGGTTGTCGATTTTACGGAACTCACGCGAGCCGCTATCGCCACGCTCGGGTCGGCCGAGCAGCCCAGCGATCTGCTGTATTGGCTCGACTATCGCATTGAGCATCTATTGGTGGATGAATTCCAGGACACGTCACACGCCCAATACGATCTGATCAATGCGCTCACGGCGCAATGGTCCGATGGCGATGGGCACACGCTATTTGCCGTCGGCGATCCGATGCAAAGCATCTACCGGTTTCGCGGAGCGGAAGTATCTCTATTCCTGCAATGCTGGCGCGACGAGCGCCTCGGCTCGGTACGGTTGAACCGAATCTCACTCAATACGAATTTCCGGTCGACGCCGGAAATTCTGGCATGGGTCGAAGAAAAGTTCACGCCGATTATGGTGGACGATTCCAATGGCGCGGTCTGTTTTCGAGCTTCCACTCCATCGCGGCATCCAAATGGCGTGGTTCCGCAACTGATTCCGTTGATTGATGACAAGAGCGGTGATGCGGAGGCGGAAACGATTATTGGAATTGCCAGGCAGGCCCTTTCGAAAGGCAGCGTGGCGATCCTGGTCCGGAACCGGTCGCATATCAGCCGCATTCTGCCGGTTCTCCGAAGGGCTGGCGTTCCCTACGAAGCGGTTGAAATCGACGAACTGCAGTATCAGCAGCACGTTGTTGATCTGCTATCGCTCTCTCGCGCCATTTCGCACCTTGCGGACCGGCCCGCATGGCTTGCCTGTTTGCGCGCCCCCTGGTGCGGCTTAACGATTGCGGATCTGGCGGCGCTGGTTGAAGGCGAGCCCGGCCGCGTCATTCTCAATTTGGTTTCCGATGCGGATCGAATTGCCCGGCTCTCGCCAGACGGCCGCATGCGTGCCGTGCGATTCCAAGAGATCCTGCTGAATGCAGTTGCCCGTACGGGCCGTATGCCGCTGCGCGAACTGGTCGAGCAGACGTGGCTAGCCTTGGGCGGCCCGGCCGTCCTTTCCCAACCGAGTCAGCGGGAGGATGTGGATACATTCCTGTCGCTTCTGGAGGAGGTCGAGGAAGGCGGCGTGGTTCGGGATTTCACGATGGTCGAGAGGCGTCTCGAAAACCTGTATGCGAAGCCCGCTTCCGGCGAAAACTATGTGCAGGTCATGACGGTCCATCAGGCAAAGGGACTGGAATTCGGAACCGTCATCATTCCGCATCTGGCCGGCGGCGCCCGCGCGTCGGATCACGACCTGCTGATTTGGACGCAGAGAACTGAGGCGGATGGATCAACTCGGCTCAGTATTGCGGCACAGCCGCAGAAACGCGAGAAGGACTTGAAATATGAGGCGATAAAGGCAGAGATCCAGCAGCGAGAACTACACGAGCTGAAGCGCCTGTTCTATGTCGGCTGTACCCGCGCTGAGAACGCGCTATATCTGCTAGGCAGCGTCAATCGAAACCGAAACCGGAGCGGCTGCAATAAACCCGGCAGCAGCACATTTTTGGGCCTCGTCTGGAATGCCGTCGAGCATGACTATGCGAAGGCGCTCCACCGGCATGCGCTCTTATCGAACCAGCACGCCGGGAATGGCCACAACCCGCCGAAGACAATCCTCAACCGCCTTCCCTCAACCTGGCGTTCGCCCCAGCTTGAGCCATCCGTTCGATGGGAACCGGATCTGCAGCGCGCGACCGCATCGGTTCGTAGAGTCACTTACGAATGGGCGGGCGATACCAGCCGGCACGTTGGCACGGTTGTCCACGAACTTCTCAAGCGGGCGACACAACCGGACGGGACTCCCTGGACGACCGAGCGGATCAGCACGGTTTCCCAAACGGTGAAATCGGAACTGCTTCGTTTGGGCGTCGCTCACTCGGAATTGGCGAATGCGCAGGAGAAAGTTCTGCGTGCGATCACGGATACGCTGAGTAGTCCGCGCGGGCGGTGGATACTGGAAGGTCACAGCGAAGCCCGATCGGAGGCTCCGCTGGCCGGCCGCATTCAAGACACGCTGGTCAACGGCACAGTCGACCGTATGTTCCGCGATGAGATCGGGCGGTTCTGGATTATCGATTACAAGACGAGCGAGCATCAGGGCGGGCGTCTGGAGAAGTTTCTGAACGAAGAACAGAGGCGTTATCGTCCGCAACTGGAGAGCTACGCGGCGCTTATGTCCCGCCTGGTGCGCGGGCCCATTTTCCTTGGCCTCTATTTTCCCCTCCTGGATGCCTGGCGCGAATGGGAGTTTGTCGAAGAGCAGGCTGTCATCGGATCTTACACTGGTGAGTAATGCCCACCAAGCTCACTGCCAACGTGAAGGCCGGCGGCTGCGCATCGAAGCTGAGCCCCAAGATTCTCGATCGCGCTTTGAAGTCCGTGCCGCGCGTCACGAACAGCAACGTGTTGGTCGGCTATGACACGGCCGACGACGCGGGCGTTTACGATCTGACCCAGACAGGTGGACAGCCGCTCGCGATGGTTCAGACGGTGGATTTCTTCACGCCAATCGTGGACGATCCATACACGTTCGGCGGAATTGCCGCGGCCAATGCCTTGAGTGACATTTATGCCATGGGCGGCCGACCCGTAACCGCGCTTTCATTGGTTGTGTATCCTGCCAAAGGCGATATTCAGGACCTGGAAGCGATTCTCAAGGGTGGCGCGGATAAGATTCATGAAGCTGACTGTGTGATACTCGGGGGCCACAGCATCAGCGAGGATGAGGTCAAGTTCGGCTACGCCATAACAGGTCTGGTTCACCCGGAACGGATTCTGACGAATGCCACGGCAAAGCCGGGCGATGTTCTCGTCTTCACGAAACGAATCGGTACGGGAGTTATCTCCACCGCGCTCAAAAAGGGAATTGTGCAATCGGACCACATGGAAACCTCAGTTGAGCAAATGCTCACGTTAAATCGCGGCGTGTGTGACGCGATGCTTGCATTGGAGATCCACTCCTGCACGGACGTTACCGGCTTTGGGCTGCTTGGCCATGCGCGCGAAATGGCTCTGGCCAGCAACGTTACTCTCGAAATTGCCGCGAGCGCGGTGCGCTTCCTGCCGGGCGCAATTGAATACTCGCAGGCCGGCGCCCACTCTGGCGGCCTGAACAATAATCGCGATTTCGTGGAAAGCTGCGTCAGCATGCCACCCGAAATTCCCACGGAGATCCAGGCGCTGTTGTACGATCCGCAAACGTCCGGCGGCCTGCTCATCTCATTGGCGAAAGATCAGGCAACGCTATTAATGAAACAGCGGCCCGAAGCACACGTTATCGGCCGCGTAACGGAACGGCAGACCAAGCCTATCGAGGTGAAAGCCTGAAGACACAGACGAATCCACTCATCATCGCTTTGGATGTTGACAGCACGCGCGATGCCATGGAGTTAGTGGAACGCATCGGGCCTGT
>JAICXK010000219.1 GCA_025980435.1 Bryobacteraceae bacterium | reverse complement strand
TTCGAACCTGGCCTCTTACGTAACGGGCGCGGCGCTCCTGGTAGATGGAGGTCAAATGGCTTGCAAATTCGGCTGCTGGAGCGATCAGCACTCCGTGTTTGACGGGGAGCGGTGGCAGCGACGGCAATAATCACGGCCAGCATTGAGTGGTATAAATATACTTCACTGACAAAGCGTGGCTCGGAGTGGCGCTGTGAGCGCCCTGATCCATTTTGGCCGTGCAGTATGCGGTGTTCGATTTGGACCTAAAAAGGGGCTCTGTCTGCTCACCTGTTATCTGGACGAAGGCGGAGAAAAACAAGATAGATTTACGGTCGTCTGCGGCTTGATTTCAACAGGAGCACTGTGGGAACAGTTCGAGATTGACTCGAAGCTTCTTCTCGCCTCCTATAAGGTGCCGTCCTTTCATATGATGGAGTTCGCACACTCGACGGGTCCTTCAAAAAGTGGAAGAACCGCGAGGTTATCCGTAAGAACTTTTTGACTGACGGCGTTTCCGTAATTCGGGATCGGGTACAGCGATCAGTAATGTGCTGCGCTCATCATCAATTGTTCGAAATGACCGATGTCAAATATAGATTGCGAGAAAGTTTTGCGAGTCCCTATGCGATTGCTGGACGCGCATGCGTGGCTCAGGTTGGTTCCTGGAACTCCAAGGTAGACCGCACCGAAGACGTCGAATTCATCTTTGATGATGGAGGACCGGACAAATGCGGGTTACATGCAGGCTTGGAGATTCCATACCGGCTTCCAGGCCGTGTCCGGCGTCAACTACTTTTCCCGTTCTTTGATAGTTGTCGTCGAGCGGTGACGCGCGTTGGCACTTAACTATTGTGAGATCGTTTCGAAGGGGTGATGTTTGATAAGCCCCCAGAGGTTTTGACCATCTTCCGATGCGCGAGCACCGACCTCGATTAAGAGCCTCTTAGTTGTTTCTTCGTTGGCTCCAATCACATGCATTAGGGTATCCAGAGTGCGCCATCGCTTCGGAAAGCGCTCATCTTCGAGCATCTTTTTCAATAATTCCTTTCTTGGCTTTTCTCGCCTGGAGATCATTCTGCCGTCCAAGAAATGCTCGACAACCTTACCCACGATAATTAACAGACCGCCCACGAGTGCTCCCCCTATTGCGTAGATTCCCTCAGCCACGGCTCCCCCTGGTAAGTATGCGTTCGACTTCGCCGGATAGTTTCCCGCCTTTGCGCTCATCCTGCATGGCAAGCCTAGCGCGCTGCAACATAAACCATGCAGTCTTTTGGGTAACGCCGATTGAACGGTGAATCTCCCAAGACGAGACTCCGTTTTTGCGGTTCACGGTGAGCCACATCACTGGAAGCCACTCTAAGCCGAGCGGGGAATCTTCAAAAACCGTCCCAACCTTCAAGGAAAACTTCTGTCTTGGATGCTTCACGTAAAATTTGAAGACATTTGCGTTTGGCAGATATGCAACATCGTACGAACCGCAACGAGGACAGCGCACCTTGTCGTCCTGCCAGCGCAGCTTCATCATGAACTCATGGCACCGCTGTGGATCGGAGAAGTAAACGATTACTTCCTGAAGAGTTTTCGGTGCCTTCTCCATACCTAGAATGTACCGGAAATCTCGCTGGCAGCCACGTATATTTATACCCATTGAGTTGACATAATATCCGTTATCGGACATTGCATTCAAGCTTTGTAAATCCGGTGACCAAAGTCACTGGCCCCTTCTCCTGCCTGGCCTACCTTGAAAGGTGGAAGGCAAGGAAAACAAAATGACGCAGGAACTCACCGGCGTTGCCCATTCGCTCGCGACGCGTCCCAGCACGGATGACCGCTATTGGATGGCGTCGTCTCTCGCGGACTTGGCCGGGTATATCGTTGAACAGCACCACGCATACGCGCGGCGTGAACTGCCGCGTCTGGCGGCGCTGGCCGGCCGGGTTCACATGCGACACGGTCACATGTACCCGGAGCTAACCCAGATTCGTGAACTTATCGAAACGATGAACATGGAGCTGTGCGACCACATGCTCAAAGAGGAAGAAATCCTCTTCCCCCGTTTGCAGGCCCTGGAGGACGCGGCACGGGCCGGAGTCACGCCGCGGCCAGCCCTGTTTGGCTCAGTGGTCAATCCCGTGGGCCACTTGATGCACGATCACGCCGATACTAGTGCGTGGCTCCGGTCCATCCGGACCCTGACGCACGATTACAAACTACCGGATGGGGCTTGCCTGAGCTATCAGGAACTGTATCAGGGCCTCAGCGATCTCGAGAAAGACCTTCGGGAGCACATCCATCTGGAAAATGACGTTCTGTTTCCGCGCGCCCTCGAATTCGAGTAGTTATTGCTTGTCTTTCGGCATCAAAAGTTCATTCGCCGCATTAACTCCGCAAATTCCGGACGTTCCCGTAACGGGTCGTAAATGGGATCGGATTTTAAATAGATCATCTGGGGCGATCCTTCTTCGTAGCCCTGCCGCAGTTTCTCCAGGGCTCCTTCCAGGTCTCCCAGTCCGATAGCGATCCACGCCATGGGGGGTGGCGACACGTACTCGTTCCGAGCATATTCTTCAAGTTCCGCTTGAAGTAATCGCGCTTCTCTAACCTTCCCGGCTAACGCCAGCCCGTAAGCAAGCCCGACATTTGCCTGGCGGACACCGGAGAGCCGAACTGCCGCGCGGAAGGCTTCCATTGCTTCCTCGTGCCGGCCGCTGAGGGCGCAGGCCCGACCCAGGTTGTATTGCGCTGGATAAAAATTCGGCTCACGGTTCAGAACGCGCCGCAGGTTTTCAATTGCCAGATCGTAGCGCCGCGAAAAGTAATAAGGGTCCGCCCTGTTCATCGCGATGACCAGCGAAAGCGGATCCCATTCTTCGCCGATCTTCTGTTCCGTAGCAGCTTCCGCAAACCGTCCCATGACGTTCAGATAGGCGGCGTACCAGTTGTGCGCCACAGCGTAATCGGGCTTCAACGTAATCGAGCGCTGGAACTCCTCTTCCGCTTCTGACCAATTCCAATCAAACCAGAATCGAACTACCGCCATTGAGCAGTGCGCTTCCGCCAGACGGTCGTCCAGTTCCAGCGCCCGGGCTGCGGCCGCCCTCGCTTTTTCGCCTGCCTTGCGAGGCGGCAGCGCGCTGAACCAGGCCAGCGTCCCGTAGGCATCCGCCATGGCGGAATATGCGAGTCCGTATTCCGGGTAGTGTTCAATTGCCTTTTGAAAGCACTCAATTGCGGTCCGCGCGTTGCCATCGCCGCCTTTGTTCCAGAAGAAGCGGCCGCGCAAGTATGCCTCGTGGGCGTCGGGAGGGATCGCGCCGGCATCCGGTCCGGGCAGCAATTCGAACGCGAGCGAGCTGGCCACTCTTCGCGCGACCTCATGTTGCACATGAAAAACGTCGGCCAGTTCCCTGCTATAGCTTTCCGCCCATAAGTGGGTTTGATCCCGCACCTGGATCAACTGAGCAGTGATGCGGAGCTGCATTTCGACTCTTCTTACGCTGCCCTCCAGAATGTAATCGACGTCCAGCTCACGGCCGATCTCATCGATTCGCTTATTGGAATGTTTATAAAGCATGGCCGAGGTCCGCGCAATCACTCCCAGGCGCCTGGGATTCAACCGGCCCAGTTCCGAAATCATTTCTTCGGTGAGGCCATCGCTAAAGAATTCCTGTTCGGGATCCGCGCTGAGGTTTTCAAACGGAAGGACTGCGAGACGCAACCTCGCCGTGAACGCGGCCTTGCTGCCCGCCGGCTCCCGTCCCGTCACGGGAACAATCAGGCGATAGCCGCGTTTTGCCACAGTCTCGACAAAGCGCGGATTCCCTGCCGAATCGCTGAGCGCGTCGCGCAGCCGGTTCACGGCCTTGTTCAATCCGTGCTCGAAATCGACAAATGTATCCCGAGGCCAGAGCCGGTTTTGCAAGTCCGATCGGCTCACGACTTCTCCTGGACGTTCCAGCAGCAATGCCAGCACCTGAAAAACCTGATCGGGCAAACGGATCTTCAGCCCGCGCTTGCGCAGTTCGCCCGTATCCAGGTCCGCTTCGAATGCGCCGAAGCGCAAGGTGCTCATAACAGAACGCCTCTCCGTGGGAGGGACAGCTTGCTGCGAGTATATCCCAGCCAAGGGATTACTCGGCGAAAGCTGCTTCGCTGCAAGGGGATAGAGGGGGACATGGATTGGATACAAAAAAGAGTAAGCCGGAATTGCCCGTATAGCCGCCCACGCCCACAATCAAGCTGGAGTGTGACACAGATGTATAAGGTATTGGTTCTCAGCCGGGATCAACGAGCGAGCAGTCTGCTTGGGATACTGCTGGAGAAAGAAGGCTTCCTTCAGATCATCGCTACAAACCCGGAAACGGCTCTTCAAAGACTGCATTCCATGCAGCCAAACCTGCTCCTGATAGACCTCCCGCTTGACGGAATCAGCGGCGTGGAACTGTGTACGCAATTGCAAGCCGCAAATATCCGAACGCCAACCATCGTGCTGGGCGAGAATCCGGACGAAATGGACAAGATTATGTGCTTAGAGACCGGCGCGGACGACTATATCGTGAAGCCGGCAAGCGCGCGGGAACTGCTGGCCCGCATACGGGCGATCCTACGGCGCACAACCAAGCGCGCCATCGCTGAGCTTCGTTTCGGAGACGTGGAGATCGATCGCCAGCGCCGCATCGTCGCCTATCGTGGCGGCGAGGTCAAAGTTACGCCCTGCGAATACAACCTCCTCTTGTTCTTTGTTCAAAATGCCGACCGGGCGCTTACCCGCGACGCGATACTGAATTCCGTGTGGGGCTATAACGAGTACCCGAATACGCGCACCGTGGATGCGCACGTTAGCAAGCTGCGGAACAAATTCGAATCGAATCCCAGCATGCCACGGCATTTCCTTACGGTGCACGGAATCGGATACAGGTTCCTGATGTAGCTATCGAGCGCTCAACCGCCAACCATCCGCCATGAGCGACGTAAACGGTTTGTAAAAGAGCAGTAACTTACTTTGCGATCAGTGGCGCTTAGTGTCCGGTGTATTTCAAAGTAAGAATTAGACCGATGCAATGCTGACGCGCGCGATTCTGCTGGTTTGCGCATTGGTTCCCATTGCCGCCGCGCAGAAGGCTGCTCCAGACGATACGTTCGAGCATTGGAAACGGCTGCCGTTTGGCACGACTGCTACCGGATCCGCGTACGTTCCGCTCGATAGCTGGATCTACCCGGAGATCCAACGGCTCATCGCCTGGGGATACATCGACTCGGCATACCTCGGCATGCGCCCTTGGACGCGCCTGTCTATCGTGCGCATGCTACAGCGCGCCGAGGAACGCTTTGAATCGGAGCGGACGGACCCCGAAGCCCAAAAGACTTTCCGCGCACTCCGAAAAGAGTTCGAACCCGATTACTTCGAGGCCACTCGGGATCGGCCCGCATTCCACGCGGAGGTCTCTTCGCTGTATGAACGCACACTCGGGATCGCCGGCCCTCCGATCAACGACAGCTTTCATTTCGGCCAGACGCTGGTAGATGATTACGGGCGGCCTTATCAGCAGGGCTTGAATCAAATAGCGGGCTTCACCGCGCGCGCCGAATATGGCCCGTTCAGCTTTTCGGTCCGCGGCGAATATCAGTACGCGCCGGGACGCGAGCCATATTCGCTCACGGTCCGCCAGGCAATTTCAGTAATGGATACCAATCCCCTGCTGCCGCCCACCCCGGTCGCCCGCCAGAATTCGTTTCAACTGCTGGATGCAAACTTCGCCGTCGACCTTGGCGGAAATCAACTCTCCATCGGGAAAAGCGAAACGTGGTGGGGACCGGGAGAAGGCGGCTCGCTCGCCTACTCCGATAACGCCGAGCCGATCAACATGCTTCGTCTCAACCGTGTCGAGCCGCTAGTTATTCCGCTTGTGTCGAAGTTACTCGGTCCGGTTCGTTATGACCTCTTTATCGGCAGCTTGCAAGGCCACACTTCTCCGCACGGACCCTGGATACAAGGCCAGAAGATCAGCTTTAAGCCCAGCCCGAATTTCGAATTTGGCGTGTCGCGCACGATTATCTTTGCCGGCGAAGGACATGTGCCGCTTACATTCGGCTCCTTCTGGAACAGCTTCAGCAGTTTCAGCAACGTTCCGGCAAGCGTCAAGTTCTCGCGCAACGATCCCGGCGCGCGCTATAGCAGCTTCGATTTTTCTTATCGGCTTCCTTTCCTGCGCAACTGGCTCACGTTGTACACGGATGCTCTGGCGCACGATGATGTCTCTCCACTCAGCGCCCCCCGGCGCGCCGCCTTCCGGCCGGGGATATATCTCTCGCATGTTCCGCATTTCCCGCGCCTCGATTTTCGCGCCGAAGCGGTGTACACGGATTTCCCTACCTCGCGTAGCAATGCCGGACAATTCTTCTTCTACGAGACCGCCTATCACGATGCCTACACCAACAAGCAGTTTGTGCTTGGGGACTGGGTCGGTCGCGAAAGTAAAGGCGGCCAGGCTTGGTTGACATATCACCTGTCACCTCAGGAAACGATTCAATTTTCCTATCGCAACGCCAAGGCCGCCAGCGACTTCGTTCCGGGTGGCACGACTCAAAACGACATCTCCGCGCGAATTGTTCACCGATTACATGAGGATATCGAGTTAAACACCTTCGCACAAATGGAGTTCTGGAAGGCGCCGATCCTCGCTCAAGGATTACAGAAAGATTTCTCAATCGGATTGCAGCTTACCTATTTCCCGAAATGGAGCTGGTCGTCGCATTGAAGCAGATTATCCTGATCCGGCACGGCGCAACGGATCTAGGCGGAATGCTCTGCGGGCATATCGACCCGCCTCTCAGTGAAGTTGGACGGGCACAGTCGGCCGCGTTGGTTCACCGGCTTCGGCACGAAAAAATCGAGCATCTATACACCAGCGACCTACTCCGTGCCCGGCAGACTGCCGAAGCGATCTCGCACGCGTACAGGATTCCTGCCGTTTGCCGGAACGATTTGCGCGAGATCTCTTTCGGGGTCTGGGAAGGATTGCGATGGACTGACGTGCAGCCGCGCGGCCCGCAATATCCTGCTCTCGGCGCTCCGAGCGGAGAGACTTGGCGTGAATTCAGTGCGCGCGTTCTCCCCGCGCTGCGCCAGATTGCGTCCGGGTTCAAGGCTTCGCATCAAATAGCTGTCGTTACTCATCTCGGCGTTATCCGCACGGCTCTGACCGAGCTTGCAAACATCGAGCCGCATGCGGAATTACTTCGGCAAATCTGTTACTGCTCCGCTCATCGGTTTGATGTTGACGATCGAGGCTGGAATTTAACAGAGTGTTTTCATTGATTTGCCTCCGTCCGACAATTTACAGTTCGTTTACAGCCGCGCGACAATTCAAGGCTGATCGCAGACTTAAACTCCAGTCATGGATTCCGCTGGCGTCAGTGGGTTGGCGCTGTCAGAACACTCGATACTACCGCGAGTCTCAAGCTCGACCGGAACGAAGAAAGTGGTCTTCTTCTTCCCGGCTTTCTCAAGTCAAGAGGCGACCGCTCCGCTGGGAATTCTGGCGGTGGCGACTCCCCTGCTCCGCGCCGGATATCAGGTTCGCATTATCGATTCGACTATCACTCCCGGTTTCCAGCAGCGTGTGCTGGCTGAACTGGAAGATGCGCTCTGTCTCGCCGTGTCTCTTGTGACGGGGCCAATGATTCGCGAGACGGTTCAGATTGCCAGAGCCGCCAAAAAGCTCTACCCGGAAAAGCCGGTCATTCTGGGGGGATGGCACCCTTCTCTTTTGCCGGATCAGACCCTGGCTGCCGAATACGTTGATGTCGTTGTGAAGGGCCAAGGCGAAGAAGCTTTGCTCGAAATCGTCCAGCACATCGAAGCGGGCGAATCTTTGAAGGGAATCCCGGGCGTCGGGTTCAAAGAAGGCCGGCAATTGGTTTTCAACACACCGCGCGCGCTGAAGCCGATTCGCGAACTGCCGCCGAAAGCGTATCACCTGGCCGACTTTGACGCGTATCAACGCGTCTGCGGACGCCGCTGGGCGATGTACACGTCCAGCTTGGCCTGTCCTTTCAACTGCGCCTACTGCACGAACGATGGCCTTTATGGCCGCAAGTGGAACGCGCTGGAAGCAGACCAGGTAGTAGAGGAAGTCAGCGATCTCGTCCGGCGTTATGGGCTAACGCTTCTTTGGGTTGTAGATGACAACTTTTTGGTAGATCGCAAGCGCGCAGTTGATATCGCCGAGGGCCTGGTTCGCAGCGGAGTCCGGTTCAACTGGAGTATCCAAGCTTCCACCAATTTAGTTACTCGATTAACTGTCGAAGAACTCAAGTTACTCCGGCGCGCAGGCTTGTCACAGATTTCGCAGGGCGCGGATTCGGGTTCGCCCAAAGTCCTGCACCTGATGAACAAGGATTTCCAGAAGCTGGACACCATTTACCGCGCCGCCGATCTCCTGACCCAGGCGGGCATCCGCCCGTCTTTCAATATGATTTTCGGCTTTCCCGGCGAGGGAGAAGCCGAGCAGCGCGAATCCATCCGGCTGATTATGAAGATCTGC
>JAICXK010000179.1 GCA_025980435.1 Bryobacteraceae bacterium | reverse complement strand
AGGGCGCTCAGTCCCTCAATCTTGAGGAAGTGTTGATCCCGGCTCACCACAGCCAACCCGTGATGCAGCGCAATGGCAGCGATCCAAATGTCATTCTCGGGAAGTGGGAATCCGCGGACTTTCAGCAGGCTTTTCACCCGGCCGTACTGGCGGGCAGCGGCCAGATCACAGTACAGGATTGTGCGGCCCTGGATGAACTGTTCAATGAGTGCACGGTTTACTTCGGGCCGCCCGGACTTAGCGGCTCCAAAATACAGTTCCCCTACCGCAATTACTGGCAAGAACACATTTTCGGCGGCTTCTATCGCGTTTCGCACGCGCCGTTCACCATTTAGTAGAGCAATGATGATATTTGTGTCGAGGAGGTGCTTACCATTCACTGGAATCGACGACTTCACATGCGGCTTCGATAGCCCTGCTCATTTCCGCCGCCGATGTGTCGTCCAGAAGCCCGACGAAGGGGAGCAGAGCGGAGCCCTTTTCACCGCGAGGTTGGATTTGCTCAAGGCTATCGAAATATGCAAGTACTCGATGTTGAAGTTCCAATGGCATGGCCTCCAATCGACGCATGATTTCGCTCCTAAGATCCATAATGAGGTCTGTATTCAGAATATCCTCTTTCGCTATGGAGATGCTTCCTCTCACGCGGGCCACATATCGAGTTCAACGGGAACTGGACTGCCATCTGGCTCGTATATCCAATAGCGATGCAGCTCCGGAACAACTTTCGCTACGCGGCCCGGCAGCTTCGCAGGAGTCCAGCTTTCACCATCAGTGTGGTTCTTTCGCTGGGCTTGTGCATCGGCGCGAACACTGCTATTTACACCCTTGTAGACACTCTGTTCTTCCGGCCCTTGCCGTACCCCCAGCCCGACCGGCTTGTGATGGTCACGTCGTTCTTCCAGAAGAGCGGCGCTTCGGGCACGAATACGAGTCAGACCGGCGCGCAGTGGGAACTGGTTCGGGATCACGCGACCTTACTCGACACCGCCGTCTATGGCGGTACGAGCGGTGTGAACCTCTACGCGGCCGGACACGTTGAGTATGTCCATCAAGCGCGCGTCAGCGCCAACTACTTTCACGTACTCGGAAT
This sequence comes from Bryobacteraceae bacterium, assembly GCA_025980435.1. Lineage (GTDB taxonomy): Bacteria > Acidobacteriota > Terriglobia > Bryobacterales > Bryobacteraceae > Bog-105. Next base: position 8,684 of record JAICXK010000179.1, on the reverse strand, counting down.
TGAACCGCTGATCGGCCGCGAGTTCGCCCGCCGGGAAGACGTCCCGGGCGGTCCGCCGCTGGTTGTGCTGAGCTACGGATTATGGCACCGGATCTTTCAAGGCGACCGTTCCATCGTTGGCAGGACAATCGACCTTCGCGGCGCGCCTTACACGGTGGTTGGCATCATGCCTCGAGGGTTCCGGACCGATCAGCCGGTCGATCTCTGGACCCCGCTGCATCCCTCCCCGACTGGCGAAGGCGAAGGCAGTAACTACAGCATCATCGGCCGGTTGAAGCCCGGAGCAACCTTTGCCGCTGCCAGCGGACAGTTGAACGCCATCATGCAGCCCGTGTTCAAGGATATGCACCTGCCACCCGGCGTGCTGGTCGAAGAGAGAGCCGTTTCGTTGCAAGCCGGGCTCACCAGCGATATCCGCTCCAATGTCGAGTTGATGTGGGGCGCAGTAGCGCTTGTGCTCCTCATTGGTTGCGTGAACATAGCCAGCATCCTCCTCGCCCGCTCCGCAACCCGTTCGCGTGAAATCGCAACGCGCATCGCGCTTGGCGCCGGCCGGGCGCGCGTTGCCGGGCAACTGCTGGCCGAAGCTGTGCTGCTTGCCTTTTGCGGCGGCTTGCTGGGCTTGCTTATCGGGGAGTTCGCACTCCAGGGGCTCATCCACTTGAACCCGGGTCAATTCGATTTCTGGGGGCCGGTGCACCTGGACGCGCGCGTGATGCTCATCATGTTGGCGATTGCGCTGGGTACAAGTATTCTCTTCGGTCTCTTCCCGGCATTTGAAGCCACTTCCGTGGACCTCCGCTCCGCATTAGCCGAAGGCGGTCGCGGCTCATCGGGCAGCCGCCGTCAATGGAAGCGGCAGGCCTTGGTATTTGCCGAAGTCGCGCTCGGAGTGGTGCTGGTGGTTGGAGCAGGCCTCCTGATTCGCACGTTTGCCGGCTTGACGAACCGCGATCCCGGCTTCAATCCGAATCACGTGATGACCGCCTCTCTCTCACTGCAGGACGCCCGCTACAACACCACCGCGGCGGGCGTCCGCCTTTTTCGCGAGAGTCTGGACCGCATTCGCCAGATCCCCGGCGTCGAATCGGCCGCGGTCGCGCTTAGTCTTCCTTACCAGCGGCCCTTGAATGGTGGCGTAGAAAGGGTCACGGGTCATGACATCAGCGGCAAGCAGCAGATTGTTAATTTCAACTACGTTACGCCCGGTTTTTTCAAGACACTGCAAATCCCGCTCCTCCGCGGGCGCGGTTTCACCAGCGCGGACAATGCGCATGCGGAAAAGGTCGCCATCGTGAGTGAAGCGTTCATTCGGTACTATCTACCGAACACTCCGGATCCGTTGGGCATACACGTGGACGATTATCAAATTATCGGCATCGCCGCCGATACGCAGGAACAAAATGGCTGGGGCGGCGGCTACGGGCCGCTGAATGCTTTCCGGGACGTGTACGTTCCGGCCGCGCAATTTCCGGACAGCACGTTTGCGATGGCGAACACCTGGTTTTCGCCCAACTGGATCGTTCGGACGCACGGCGCAATTCCCGGATTGGCGGAAGGGATGCGGCGTGCTCTTCAGTCTGTCGATCCGCGGCTGCCCTTTTCGTCCTTCCACAGCATGTCGGAAATACGCGCGGCTTCTCTCGCAAAGCAGCGGTACTGGGCGGCCCTGTTTTCGGCGCTTGCGGGACTGGCGTTGGCTCTCGCCGCGCTCGGGTTGTATGGTCTGATCGCGCAATCGGTCGCGCAGCGCACGCGCGAAATGGGCATCCGTATGGCTCTGGGCGCGACGGTTCAAAATGTGGTGCGGGCGGCCGCTGCTCCCGGCATCGCTCTTGCGCTTTCGGGCATTACAGCGGGATTAGTACTGGCGCTGTTCGCCACCCGCCTGCTTAAAGGCCTCATCTGGGGCGTTACCGCCACGGATCCCCTCACGTTTGGCGTCGTCGCGGCGCTGCTGGTTGCCGTGGCCGCGCTCGCCAGCATTTTGCCTGCGCTCCGCCTTACGCACCTGGATCCGGCCGTGACGTTACGCGAGGAATAGAGGCCGCACGTGCCCCCAGTACTACCGGTTTTGGAACACCTTAGATCCCGAAGACGGATTCCATGTGGTGCGTGAGAGCTTTAAGCTCGAAGCATCATGATTGATAAATCGCGCAGGCTGGTGAATAGAACGAAGGATTTCTGGTGCCGTACCCTCCACAACCAGCCGATGTGGCCGGTGAACGGCCGTTATCAGTGCAGGTGCTGCCTGCGGTATCACGACGTGCGTTGGGCCGAGCCGGCACAGTGTGAGAAACGAAACGTATTGGATACCCGCTAGTTATAATCGAAGGGTGTTTCGCCCGTCTGCCGCTCTTCTGCTCGCCACTGTGGTCCTGGCCGGCTGCGGCAACAAGCTCCAGACCAGGGATAAAGTGCAGGAAGCGATCGTGCACCGGCTGGAAACGAGTTCCGGGCTTGATATGAAATCGCTGGATGTCAACACTACCTCCGTGAGGTTTGACAAGAACATGGCTTATGCAACCGTCGCCTTTCATCCCAAGGGCGATGCCAGCGTGGAGAGCGGGATGGTGATGAAGTACACCTTGGAAGATCGCGACGGCAAGTGGGTCGTCGTGAACGTAGCCGATTCACAAGGGCACGGATTTGCGGGACACGGCGCGGCAAGCGGAACACCGCTGCCGCCAGGACACCCGCCTGTGACCGGCGGCTCTCCATCTCCAAGCGGACAAACTCAATGAAGGTCGTGGCGGTACTCGGGGGCGGTCCGGCCGGCGCCTCGGCGGCGGAACGTCTGGCGGCCGCCGGGCTCAGAACCATCATTATTGACGAGAAGCTGGCTTGGGAGAAACCCTGCGGCGGCGGTATCACATATAAGGCTTATTCTCAATATCCTTACCTGATAGAGAACGATACTCCGAAGAAGCTGGTGACGGACACGCTTCTGGCGGCTCCGAAATCGGGCGTCTTCAAAATGGCTCTCGCCCGTCCGCTGGTGATCTATTCCCGGATCGATTTGAATGGGATGCTGCTGCGGCGCGCCGCCGCGGCAGGCGCGGAAATCGAGAAAGAACGGGTACTGGGCCTGGATCGCACCGGAGCAGGCTGGCGCATCCGCACGCGCTCGTCGCGGATTGATGCGGATTATTGCGTCGTTGCAACCGGGGCGCGGAACCCGCTGCGCGAGGTGGGCACGCAATACACCGCGGAAGACACCATGTACGCGCTTGGATACTGGGTCCCGAGCGATCAGGCGCACATCGATATCCAGTTCCTGCCGAATCTGGAAGGGTACATCTGGGTGTTTCCACGCGCAGGCCATCTTTCCGTCGGCATCTGCGGGAAGAGTGAATCCGCGCAGTGCCTTCGCGGGCGGCTGGAACGATACATGGATGAAAAGGGTCTTTGCCGGAAAGAGGCGCGGTTCTACGGGCACATGCTGCCGGCCTTGGGATCGCGCGGCTGGCGTAATAACCGGCTAGCCGGCGATGGCTGGATTGCGGTGGGCGATGCCGGGGGACTGGTGGACCCCATTACAGGCGAAGGGCTGTATTATGCGGTCCGTTCGGGCGATCTGGCCAGTCAGGTAGTGCTAACGGGACAGGAACCAGAGAGGCACGCCGAGACGTACCGTCAACTGATTACGCGGGATTTCGGTCTTGATCTTACATACGGCGCCGGGCTGGCAAAACGATTGTTCTGTGGCGCGATCTTCTTCGGCGCTGTGCCCACTCGCATGATCGATTTTATGAAGCGCAGCCCGAAGTTCTGCGAAATCATGCAGGATCTATTCGCCGGCACGCAGCCCTACCTGGAGTTGAAGAACCGGCTGCTGCGTAATGTAAACACCACGCTGCACGAAATCCTGATGAGCTTTCTGTTTCGCAAACTAATCCTCGGCCAAACGCGCGTATGAACACGGCTCAGTCGGAAGCTTTATTCGCGCGCGCGAAACAGAGCATTCCGGGCGGTGTGAACTCGCCGGTCCGGGCCTTTCGCGGGGTGGGCGGAACGCCGCGCTTCTTTGCGCGCGCCGACGGCTCGCATATCGTCGACGCCGACGGCAACGAATACATCGACTACGTATGCTCCTGGGGCCCGCTGCTCTTCGGGCATCGTCCCAAGCCGGTGATCGACGCCATCGCCTCGGTGCTCGAACTGGGCACCAGTTTTGGAGCGCCCACCGCCCGTGAAGTGGAGCTTGCGGAATTGATTATCGACGCCGTTCCATCGGTTGAAATGGTGCGGTTGGTGAGTTCCGGTACGGAAGCCTGCATGAGCGCCGTCCGGCTGGCGCGCGGATTTACCGGCCGGGAACTGACTGTAAAATTCGAAGGCTGTTACCACGGCCATGTCGATTCTTTACTCGTGAAGGCGGGATCGGGACTCGCGACCCTGAGTTTGCCCGATACGGCGGGCGTGCCATCCCGATTTTCCGAGACCACGATTGCCCTACCGTATAACGATCTCGATAGCGTGGAAACGGCGTTTCGCAAGCAAGGGGATCAAATCGCGTGCATCATCGTCGAGCCCGTCGCCGGAAATATGGGGTGCATACCGCCCCAGCCGGGTTTTCTTGAGGGGTTGCGGCGTATCACACAACAGCACGGCGCGCTGCTGATTTTCGATGAAGTGATGACCGGGTTTCGCTTAACCCGGGGAGGTGCGCAGCAGCTTTATGGCGTAGTTCCCGACCTGACAACGCTTGGAAAGATCATCGGCGGCGGGCTGCCTCTGGCCGCTTACGGAGGCCGGGCGGACATCATGCGCAAGATTGCGCCGGAAGGTCCGGTTTATCAGGCCGGAACGCTATCCGGCAATCCTCTTGCGGTCACGGCGGGTATTGCGATGCTGCGGCAACTGGAGCAGCATCGTGAGATCTACGCGGCACTGGAACAGACGGGAGCGGAACTCGCCGCGGAACCACCGCCCGAAGTATGTGTAAATCGAGTGGGGTCCATGCTCACGTTTTTCTTTCATCCGGGTCCGGTCAGGAATTACGAGGAAGCGAAAAGGTCCGATACCCGGGCTTTCGGCGAATTCTTCCACCGCCTGCTCGATCGCGGCGTTTATTTTCCACCTTCGCAGTTTGAAGCGATGTTCCTTTCGAGCGCCCATACTCCGGCCGATATCGCGTTCACGAAATCTGCGATATCGGAGTTTGCCGCCGCCGCCAGGGCATGAGCGGCGCTCCGCGAGTTCTGATCACGGGAGCAGCCAGACGCATTGGCCGGGTGATTGCGATTGAGTTGTCGCGGCGCGGATTCGATGTTGCGATCCACTACAACACATCTACCGCCGAGGCTGAGAAAACGTCCCGCGAATGCGGCGGCGCGCCAATCTTCCAGGCGGACCTGGCGCGCGTGGATGAGATTCGCCGCTTGTTCCGCGAGGTCGGCGAACGCTTCGGTCCTTTGAATTGCCTGGTAAACAACGCCGCTCGCTTTACGCGCTTCAATGCGTTAGATATCAGCGAAGCAGATTGGGACTTCATCCATAACGTGAACCTGAAAGCAACGTTTTTCTGCTGCCAGGAGGGCGCGCGGCAGATGAAGGCGCAGGGCGCCGGGCGGATCGTCAACATCAGTTCACTGGGTGGAATTCGCCCCTGGGCCGAACATGTTCATTACTGCGCCTCCAAAGCGGGTGTGATCATGCTGACCAGGGCGCTGGCGAAGGCGCTCGCGCCCGAAATCACCGTCAATTCAGTCGCTCCGGGAGTGATTTCATTTAACGATGTAGACGCGTCAACGCAATTGATGATCGATGCCACCCCGGTTCGCAGGGCAGGGAAGCCGGAAGAGGTCGCGCAGGCGGTGTATTTTTTCCTGACCGCGCCCGATTTCATTACAGGGCAGATTATGGCGGTGGATGGCGGTTTGAGCCAGCGTTAGCTACAGGTTTGTGCTTTCAGCCGGCCCTGCGGCCCCTTCTGCATTTGTCGGGTTAAAGCCGGCTAATACCCGCGCGACCCGCGCCCTTACAATCGCGGACGGATCTTCCGTCAGCGTCTTCAGCGCAGGAATCGCGCGCCGGTCCGCAATGCGTCCCAGACCCCAGGCCGCCGCCGCGCGGAACATCGGGCCCGGATGCTTGCACAGGTTCGATAACTTCTCTAATGCTTCGTCGGCGTTGTGAGCGTACAGGCCAACCAGCGCATTCACAACGACCCGGTGCGAAGAATCGGTAAGAGCTTCGCGGAAAATAGCTGCTGCTTCCAGGCTCGTCACACCCCAGAGCGCCTCAACGGCGTTCGCGCGGACTCGCGCATCGCCCGATTTGAGCTGCCGTTCAACCAGTGAGGGATTCGGCCTGAGTTCGCAAAACGATTTGACGGCTTTCGAACGGATACGCTCGTCCGGATGATTCGTTAGAGTCCGTAACCAAGGGAGCAGCACGCTGCTGTTTCCTAGATCGTTGAAAAGCCGCAGCGCGCGTTCCAGCCGCCGCAGGTCGCGCTCCGCATTTGTTGCCGCGCTAAGGCGTTCGAAATTTAAAAAAAAATCCGGATCCGCATCCCGCAGTGTCACCGCGACATGCCTGGCTTCCTCGGGTGAAAGGAGGTCGCCATCCAGCAGTATCCCCAGATAGCGCCCATCGGCAATCAGCCAAGACAGCATAGGGTGTCCGGCCGTCGTGCTACTCTGAGCGGCCATTTCGCGAATGCAAACGCGTGCAACCTGCTCGCACGCGCGCTCAAGCTGCTCGGGCGAGGTTTCCCGCATCCGGCGGCATAGCGTCCGGAACCTGGACGGATCTGTTTTCGCCAGATGCACCAGCATGTCTTCTAGCTTTTCGCTCGGAGCTGCCGCTGGAGAGAGGTTCTCTGTCACATTGGTTCTCGCACGCCGTTTTTCAACATTGTGCCTCGGCGGGCCTCGTAAATCCCGGTAGGGATTTTCCGTAATTCGTGGAAGAAAAGCCGAGGCTTACCGTCGTAAATACTGGTCGGTCTTGCTTAGCCAATCCTCCCGGGGCGGCGTAAAGATGTCAATGTCGACCGTATCCTCAAGCGCCACGGCAGTGTGCGGCATATGCGGAGGAATACATAGGAACTCGCCCGCGTGGACCGTGATCTCTTTCCCGTCAATCGTGAAATGCAGCGCCCCGGATTGCACATGGGTGATCTGCTCGTTATGGTGCTCGTGCAAGGGGACTACGCAGCCTTTCTTCAGCAGCACCCGCGCGATCATCACCTGCTCGCCCACCACAAGTTGCCGGTCCAGCAGGGGGTTCAATGCCTCTTTCGGCAGGTCCTCCCAGCGCACATGCTTCAATCCGCCGGGTTTCGACAAATCCCTCTCGGTCATTTCGCTCATACGTTCATCTTCCTATTTGCTTCATAGACCCTTATACATGCCTCCATCAACCAGGATGGTTTGGCCGGTAACGAACGATGCACGCTCGGAACCCAGCCAGACAATCGCATCCGCCAGTTCTTCCGGCCTGCCTAGCCGCCCCAGGGGGATCTGCTCGATCCAGCCTTGTTCCACCTGCTGCTCGGTCCGGCCGGAGGCTGCCGCCCCGTGCGCCGCGAGTTCGATGAGACGGTCGGTTGCCGTGTATCCAGGCGCCACGTTATTTACCAGAATGCCGTCTCTGCCGAATTCGGTGGCGAGGCTGCGCACGAGTCCCATGACCCCCGCGCGGACCGCGTTCGACAGGACTAATTGCGGCTGGGGCTGGCGCACGGTAATGGAGCTGATCATAATGATCCGCCCCCACTGCCGCCGCTGCATGTACGGGATCACTGCCCGAGCGAACGCCGCGGCGCTGCGCAGGTTCAGCACGAATGCGTCATCCCATTCCTGGTCGGTTGTTGCAAGGAACGGCTTGGCGGGTGGGCCGCCCGCGTTGGTAACACAAATGTCGATTCGATCGAAAATTCGGCCGGTGTTCTCAACGAAAGCTTCGAGCGCTGCCGTGTCGTGTACGTCCAGCGGCGCATGGTGGACCCGCACGCCAAAACGCTCTCGTATCTCGCCGGCAACCTGCTCCAAAGCTTCCCTGTTTCGCGCGCAAAGGGCGAGATGAGCCCCCTCGGCGGCCAGCGCAAAAGCTGTCGCGCGCCCCAGTCCCTGGCTGGACCCGGCCACGATCGCTACACGATCTCGCAGACCTGTATTCATGTGATCTCAGAACCGGTTCTCAAAACGATTCCGTGCGCCTATGCGGTTCCCGCGCGCTCGCCCAGCAGAATCTTTTTCAAATACATGAGCTGCCCCAGATGGTAGGAATTATGGCTCGCCACCAGCAGCGCCTCACGCAGCAAGGTCTGACCGCTTCCATGTTTGAAGGCGAGAAACAGATTCTGCTCTGCGTCTTGCACCAGCGCATCCATCTCTTTCGAATCCTTTTGGAAATTCAGAATGCTGTTATTCCAGGCCTCCAGGTCGGGCGGGGCGGCTGCCTTCGGCCAGTATTCATCGGGCCATTTGGGCGATTTGTGCTGCGGACTTCGGGAGAACTCCAGAATGTCTTTCTGCGCGATTCGCATGTGCTCGAGCAGTTGCCACGCGGAATGTGGGGCGCCTTCGGGCTTTCGGCCGCGCATCTCGGCCGGAAAATCCTCCATCGCGGAATCAAAATCGATGTGCGCCTCATGGCCGCTCATCGCCTTTACAAGCTGCTTGCGAAGGGCCGCGGTTTCGTTGCTGGTCATATTCCTATCATGGCTGGTT
>JAICXK010000415.1 GCA_025980435.1 Bryobacteraceae bacterium | reverse complement strand
TTATTTGCGAAGGCGCGGAAGTCGCTGGCCCGCTGAAGGTCTTGAAAGAGGACAAGCACTATTCCGTACCGCTCCGCCAAAACGGCCGCCTTCTGTTCTGCAAGGCGTGGAATTTCGGCGATCGCGCCGCTGTGTTCCAGCCGGGTGCGAAGCTGGATGTGCTCTTTCAGGTCGAGGACGACCCCATGTCTAGGAAGCGCGGCTATGGGTCCTGGTGCTTGTCGCTGAAAGATGCGCGATTGACTGAGTAGCCGCTTGGAGCAACCTCGGGGCCACCGCGTGCTCGCATTGGAATCAAAGTAAACGCGCATACCGCTCCTTGTTTGCCACAACTCATTTACACCCTACATTCTGACAAAAGCCCGGGTTGCAGCCAGCGTCGCGAGCTGGAGATCGTCTGCGAACTGACCTCATCAAGCCTCTCTCGGCCGTAGCGGATAATCGGAGCGATGGCCTTTGAACGTGAAGTAGAAGTTGCCAAGCTGATTGTGCAGGAGGCAGGCGCCCTGGCGCTCGATTATCAGCGGCGCGGCGTTACGGCTGAGATGAAACCGGACGAATCGCCGGTGACGGCGGCGGACCGCGCGTGCGAGAAGCTGATTGTGGATTTGATTGCCAAGGAGTTTCCGGAAGACGGCGTGCTGGGCGAAGAGGGGGCCAATCGAGAGTCACGCAATGGACGGAAGTGGATTATCGATCCAATCGACGGTACAAAAGATTTCGTTCGCGGGATTCCGCTGTGGGCCGTCTTGATCGGCCTGGAGGAGAACGGACAGGTTGTTGCGGGGGCGGCGCACAGCCCGCGGCAGGGACTTCTGCTTTGGGCAGGCAGGGGACAAGGCGCATGGGCGAACGGGTCGCGGATTCGCGTTTCCGAGCGGACCGATCCGAAGAATGCCGTGCTGGCGTTTAACGGCTTCAATAAAGCCGGCGTAGACCGCCTTTCAACCCGGCTGCTGCCATGGGTGGCGCGCTTCTGGGCGGTACGCAGCCTGGGGGGATCTGTGGACGCGATGCTGGTGGCGCAAGGCCAAGCCGACGTCTGGATTGAACCGAACGCTTCACCCTGGGATCTGGCGCCTTTGAAGATCCTGATCGAAGAGGCGGGCGGCAAGTTCAAAGGCTTTCAAGGAGAAGACAGCATCTACGCGGGGAACGCTTATGCCTGCGTTCCGGGGCTGGAGCCGTACGTTCAGGAATTATTGGAGCGATGACCGGATACGAAGCGCTGCGGAAGGCTACTGGGTGGATCAATCTCTCGGAGCGCGGGAAGATTCGCGTTACCGGGGAAGACCGAGCGCGCCTGCTGCACGCCATGAGCACGAATGACGTGCAGAACCTCGCGCCGGGAAGCGGTGTCTACGCCTTCTTTCTGAATGAGAAGGGGCGGATCCTAGCGGACGCCTGCATCTATAATCTGGGCGAAAGCCTGTTGCTCGATACGGAACCGGAAACGGCCGGCAAGCTGCGGGATCATCTGGACAAATACATCATCGCGGACGACGTAGATCTTTCCGATGAAACGGAGCAGTGGGCGGCGATTGGCCTGGAAGGTCCGGGAAGCCTCTTGGCTGCGATCGAGCTTGGAATATCGGCGCCTGACAGCAAGTACGGTGTTCGGGAGTGGGGCGATGGTTTCGCAGCTCATGCCGCAAGCACGGGCGAAGAAGGCATTCGAGTCTTTCTGCCTGTGGCCGAGGAAGCCGGCTTCCTGCAGAAACTGGCGGCTGCCGGCATTCCGCAGGCCACGAGCGAAGAGGGTCGAACCGTGCGAATTGAGAACGGACTGCCGCGTTATGGCGAAGAGATCAGTGAGCGCTACTTAGTGCAAGAGACGCAGGTCATGCGTGCCGTTCATTTGAACAAGGGCTGCTATCTCGGCCAGGAGATTGTCGAGCGGGTGCGATCGCGCGGCCAGGTGCATCGCCTGCTTGCTCTGGTGCGATTCCAGACGAAGACGCCCCCAACGCCGGGCACGAAGCTGGCGGTCAACGGTGAACCGGCGGGCGAAGTGGCGTCCGCTGTGTTTTCACCGGAGCTTGGCGAGGCCATGGGACTGGCGTATGTGACGGTCCAGGCTTTAGAAGAGAAACCGGAAATGACGATCACAGGAACAGAGCCCGCGATAGCGGCTTACTTCTGCTAGTCGTCGCCGAGGAGCCGGCCGTAGGGTTCGAGCGATTCGACGTTG
>JAICXK010000111.1 GCA_025980435.1 Bryobacteraceae bacterium | reverse complement strand
TGGGAATCGTGCGGACCGGGAGCGGCTTCGGGATGGTACTGCACGCAGAACACCTGCTCGCTGCGATGGCGAAACCCTTCGACGGTCTGATCGTTCAGATTGACGTGGGTGATCTCGATATCGGCATCGCGGAGTGAATCGGGGTCCACGCAGAAACCGTGATTTTGCGACGTGATCTCCACCTTCCCGGTCTGCTGGTTCAGCACCGGATGGTTCGCACCGTGATGGCCGAACTTCAGCTTATAGGTTTTCCCGCCGAGCGCGAGGCCCAGAATCTGGTGACCCAGGCAGATACCGAAGATCGGCACTTTTCCAATCAACCTTTTGACTTCGCGGGACTGCTGCTCAAGCGGCTCGGGGTCGCCGGGCCCGTTCGAGAGGAAGACACCATCCGGCCGGAGCGCAAGCGTATCTTCCGCGCTGGTATCGGACGGCACGACCGTAACCCGCGAGCCGATCTGCACGAGATGGCGCAGAATGTTGCGCTTAATACCGTAATCGTACGCTACGACATGAAACTTCGGCTCATCGGGGGCCGGCAGCTTGTCCGAGGCGGAGACCGGGTCGACGCCGGAGGTCCATTGATAAGTGTTGGGAGTAGAAACTTTTGAAACCAGGTTCTGCCCGGTCATGCCAGGCGCGCTGCGGGCGGCCTGGACCAGTTCGTCCAGATTGCGCGGGCCGGTGGCGATGATGCCGCGCATGGCGCCGCGCTCCCGCAGGAGCCGGACAAGACGCCGAGTATCTACATCCGCGATGACGGGGATGCCGTGCTTGCCGAGAAAATGATCCGCCTTGTCGTCTGAGCGCCAGTTGCTGGCCACGGGCGAGATCTCGCGCACGACCAGGCCTTCGATGTAAGGGACGCCGGACTCGCAATCGGCCTGGTTCGCACCGTAATTGCCGATTTGCGGGTTGGTAAGGACAACAATCTGCCCACAATAGGACGGATCGGTGAAGATTTCCTGGTAGCCGGTAATGGCCGTATTGAAGACGACTTCACCGGTGCGTTGTACAGGCGCACCAAAGCTGGTGCCCTCGAAGACGGTTCCGTCCTCCAGGGCGAGGACTGCTTGCTCCAACGAATAAGCTCCTAAATCCTTAATTGAAGGGCTGCAAGGACTTGCAGCATGATCGGTGGGCCGATCACTTTATTTGAGCATGTTTTCGGGGTGGTTTCAACGTTAGCCTGGTCAGGCCGGGCTGGGAGCCCGGCGCAGGACAAGGGCCTGCCCCACCAAAATGCTCAGGTGAAGGGATGGCTGTCATCATGCGGCCTCGCGGTCCTCGCGAAGTTCGGCTGCGTGTATCTTTGCGAACGTTGCTTCGTCGCGCACAACGGGCCCCAATCGCCCTGTGCGCTCGTCGGGGTATTTGCAGCCAATCGTGTGGCCCTCGAAGAGGCCGACGCGCTCTTCGATCTCCTCAAATGAAAATTCGAAGCCAAATTCGGCCGGATCGAACTCGTCTTCGTTCTCTCTAAAGCGCTCGTAAGCGGCCAGGTCATCGCTGGGCAGGATGACGGTGGCACCGGTGAGGCCGTTTTTGACGGCGTTAAGGGACGATTTGGCTTTGCCGGCTTCGGATGTCGGACCGGTAGAGAGCTGTGCGTTGCGCTGATTTGCTTCGATCTGGGCCTGGATTGGCATTTTGGACTCCTGAAATAGAAAAGCGCCAACTGCACGATGGCAGTGGCGCTTTCTGGAACCAGTGTAGCAGGGCCCTGCAAGCGATTTGGGGTTAAGCCTTGTGGAATGAAAGAGATAAGATTTGTGATCGCCTCTATTCGGCCCGCAACGCCTTCATCGGATCTACAGAAGCCGCGCGCAAGGCGGGGAAAGCCGCAGCGAAGAGTGTCACCAGAATCAGCACCCCGAGTGTCGCTCCGATTGTAATCGGGTCAAAAGCGGATACACCAAAAAGCAGGTTTTGTATAAACCGGGTCGCAAACACCAGCGCGATTCCGCCAAGCAGCACTCCAACCCCGAGCAGGCCCAGTGCTTCGGAAAGAATCATGCGCAGGACACGTCCGCGCTGCGCCCCCAGAGCGATGCGAACGCCGATCTCGCCGGTTCGTTGAACGACGCTCGAAGACAATAGTCCATAAAGTCCGAGCGCGCTCAGAAACAGCGCCAGCCCAGCGAAAATATTGCTCAAGGTTGTAATGAGTTCCTGACTGCCAAGCGCCGCATCCATCTGATCCCTTAGAGTGGCGAAGATCACGATGGGTACCGAAGGAGCGATCTCGCTGAGCGCCTTGCGGTAGCCCGCAACTGCCTGCGCTTTTGTGCCTGAATTGATCAGGAATACAAGGCCACTCGCTTGCGTCTTTGTCGAAAGCGGAAAGTAAATGGTGCGCGGCGGCGGTTCGCGCAGGCTGGCAAACTTCGCATCTTCGGCGATGCCGATCACCCGGCAGGAGAAAGGACCCGGGCTCTTGAAATCTTTAAGATTTTCGCCCCGGACGTAACGGTCCAGGACTTGCTGGTGCGGGAACAGATAACTCGCTGCCGAGCGATTCAGGATGCAGACGTTCGGCTCGCGCTCGTTCTTTTCGAACTCGCGGCCCTCCAGGATATGAGTGTGCATGGTGCGGAAGTAGCCGGGACCGACCGCGTTGTACGCCATGTGCGAATCCTCCGGCGGATTCGGGCCGCCGCTCATGGCCTGAAACAGGCCTCTTGAATCGAATCCCGTCATGGGTGTATACATTGTCGCGGCTGCCGAGCGAATGCCCGGCATCTGCTCCAACCGGTCGACCATGCGCTGATACAGATCGAGCTCGGCGTTCCCCTTTTGCGGCAAAAGATAGAAACGAGCGTTCTGAATCGTGACATGATTCAGGTCGAAGCCGGTGTCCTGGGTCTGAAGCCGGGTCAGGCTCTGCGACAGCAGTGTCGCCAGAGTGACCAGAACCAGAGACAAGGCCACCTGCAGCGGGACGAAGGCGCGTCCCGCGATCCGTCTGCGGCTTCCTGCCGTAGTGCGCGATGTGAGCAGCACGCCCGGATCGGCACGCCCTGCTCTCCACGCCGGGAGAGTGCCAAAGAGGAGCGTCGTACCGACGGCGCAGAGACCAGTTACCCAAAACACCATGCTGTCGGGACGAACCGAGATGGGCTGGCCCATCATGGGATCTCTGAAAAAGTGCAGCAGCAGAGGGGTCCCGTACCAGGCGGCGATGGCAGCCAACGCGGCACCCGCCAGTGCGATCACAAAACTTTCCATCAGGTACTGCCGGATCAAGCGCCAGCGGGCGGCTCCGATTGCGGTGCGGACGGCAAACTCACGCTGCCGCGAGTAAACCTTCGACATCATGAGCCCGCCCACGTTGACGCAGCAGAGGATGAGCACGATACCCACCAATCCCTGCATAAGTAAAAGCGGCTGCGAATAGACCCTGCCGAAATAGGTGGGCAGGCCGCTGCGGGCGGATCTTATCTGCAAGCTGGCTTGCTGGTAGTACGGCGAATGCCGGAATTTTGTCGGAATGAACTGCTGGAAAAGCTGATTCTGATGGAAAGAAACTTCGGTCTGGGCTTCGCGGATCGCCACTCCCGGCTTCAAACGGCCGATCGCGGATACTCCGAAGAAAGACGCCGGCGAATTGATCAAATCCTCCCGTGCCAGAACATTGAGGAACTGGAGCGGAAGGTACATTTTAATGTCGTCCCCGGGCCAGACGCCGCGAAAATCCCGCGCAGCTACACCGATCACCGTTGCCGGAACATTGGAGATTGTGATTTGCTTTCCGACGATCTGCGGATCGGCGCCAAAGCGATCGTCCCAAAAGCCGTAACTCAAGACAACGGGCCAACCCACCGATGATCCGCCCCGAACGTCGTCCCCCGAAGCAATGAGTCTTCCGATATAGGGCTTCATGCCGAATAACGGAAACCCATTTCCGCTCACCAGGCCAACGTGGAAGGCCCGGAGAGTGCCTTCGTTGTCGAGCATTGTCACCTCCCCGAGCCACCAGGCCGAAATATCGGAGAACGAATGCTGCTCGCGGCGAATTTGTTCCAGCATGTGGTAAGGAATATACGAACCGGTGCTGTTCCGCGAGGCGGCGCTCACTATTCCGATGTAAGCGAGCTGCTGCGGATCCTTCACTGGCAGGCTACGCAGCAGAAGGCCATAGAGCAGCGCAAAAATGGCGGTGTTTGCTCCGATGCCGAATGCCAGCGTCAGAATGGCTGTGATGCAAAACACGGGACTCTTTCGTATGGCGCGCATACCCAACAGGAAGTCCCGGTACCAGCTTTCCAGAATGGTCATAAAGTCCTGATCGTGTACTCTCTCGATAATTTCTGGCGTGCGGCCGAGTCGTAGGCGTGAGCGCCTCTGCGCCTCGACACCTGACAGGCCGCTTGACACGTTGTCTTGTGCCTGCATCTCCAGATGGACGCGCAGTTCATCCGCGAGATCCGAATCGCTGCGGAAGCGGCCGATTCTCAGCAGGAATTGCGATAGCCAGCGCTTCATCGGCATCCCTTACCGTTACTTACTCGGCCCGCAACGCCTCCATCGGATCGACGGAGGCGGCACGCAGCGCGGGGATCGCCGCGGCAAAGAGTGCGACCAGGATTAACACCGCTAAGGTTGCACCGAGCGTGATTGGGTCGAATGCCGACACGCCGAACAGCATGTTTTGTATAAACCGGGTTGCAAACACCAGCGCGATTCCGCCAAGCAGCACTCCAACCCCGAGCAGGCCCAGGGCTTCGGAAAGGATCATGCGGAGCACCCGGCCACGCTGCGCACCCAGAGCGATGCGAACGCCGATCTCGCCGGTTCGCTGCGCGACGCTCGAAGACAACAGTCCATATAGTCCGAGCGCGCTTAGAAACAGCGCCAACCCGGCGAAAACGTTGCTCAAAGTTGTGATGAGCTCCTGACTGCCAAGCGCCGCATCCATCTGATCCCTTAAAGTGGCGAACAGCGATAGCGGTATCGCTGGGGCGATCTCGCCTAGAGCTTTTCGGTATCCGGCTACTGCTTGCGCTTTCGTGCCCGAATTGATCAGGAATACGAGGCCGGTGGCTTGCGTCTTTGTCGAAAGCGGAAAGTAAATGGTGCGCGGCGGCGGTTCGCGGAGGCTGGCGAACTTCGCATCCTCGGCGATTCCAATCACACGGCAGGAAACAGTATCCGCGTTCTTGAAATCTTTGAGATTTTCGCCCCGGACGTAACGGTCCAGCACTTGCTGATGTGGAAACAGATAACTCGCTGCCGAGCGATTCAGGATGCAGACGTTCGGCTCTCGCTCCTTCTTTTCAAACTCGCGGCCCTCCAGGATATGAGTTTGCATGGTGCGAAAGTATCCGGGACCGACCGCGTTGTACGCCATGTGCGAATCCTCCGGCGGATTCGGGCTATCGGTCATGGCCTGAAACAGGCCTCTCGAATCGAACCCCGTCATGGGTGTATACATGGTCGCCGCGGCCGAGCGAATGCCGGGCATCTGCTCGAGCCGGTCCACCATGCGCTGATAGAAGTTAAGACTGGCCTCGCCCTGATACGGCACAAGCGATACGTGCGGCGTCTGGATTGTGACGTGGTTCAGGTCGAATCCGGTGTCCTGGGTCTGAAGCCGCATCAGGCTCTGCGATAACAGCGTCGCTAGCGTGACCAGAACCAGCGACAATGCGACCTGCAGCGGGACGAAAGCGCGTCCCGCGATCCGTCTATGGCTCGCTGCCGTTGTGCGGGATGTGAGCAGCACGCCGGGATCGGCGCGGCCTGCTCTCCACGCGGGCAGTGTGCCGAACAAGAGAGTTGTGAAAATTGCGCACAGGCCGGTCACCCAAAACACCATGCTGTCCGGATGAACCGAGATGGGCTGGCTCATCATGGGGTTTCTAAAGAAGTGCAGCAGCAGGGGTGTCCCGTACCAGGCGGCGACTGCGGCCAGCGCGGCGCCCGCAAAGGCGATCACAAAGCTTTCCATTAAATACTGCCGGATCAGTCGCCAGCGTGCGGCTCCGATAGCGGTCCGGACCGCAAACTCGCGCTGGCGCGCATAAACTTTGGACATCATGAGCCCGCCTACGTTTACGCAGCAGAGGAGGAGCACAATGCCCACCAATCCCTGCATGAGCAAAAGGGGCTGCGAATAGACACGTCCGAAATAGGTGGGCATGCCGCTGCGCGCGGATTTTACTTGCAGACTCGCTTGCTCAAAGTACGGCAGGTGCTGAAACTTGATCGGGATGAACTGCTGCAACAGTTCTTTCTGATGGAAAGAAACCTCGGTCTGGGCCTCGCGGATACTCACTCCCGACTTGAGACGGCCGATCCCGGAGACTCCGAAGAAAGATGTTGGCGAATTGACCAGGTCCACTCCTGCAAGAACATTGAGAAACTGGAGCGGAAGGTACATTTTCACGTCGTCTCCCGGCCAGACGCCGCGAAAGTCGCGCGGAGCTACGCCGATCACCGTTGCTGGAACATTTGAGATTCTGATTTGCTTTCCAATGATCTGCGGATCGGCGGCAAAGCGTTCGTTCCAGAACCCGTAGCTCAAGACAACGGGCCAACCTACCGAAGATCCTCCCCGAACATCGTCTGCAGGAGCAATGAGCCTACCGACATAGGGCCTCATGCCGAATAACGAAAACGCATTTCCGCTCACCAGGCCCACGTGGTAAGGCCGGAGAGCGCCTTCGCTGTCAAGCAGGGACACTTCTCGCGATGACCATAGGGAAATGTCTGAAAACGAGTGCTGCTCGCGCCGAATTTGCTCCAGCATATGGTACGGAACAAACGCAGCGCCGTTATTCCGGGAGGCGGCGCTCGCGAGGCTGATGTAAGCGAGCTGCTGCGGATCCTTGACAGGCAGGCTTCTCAACAGAAGCCCATAGAGTAGCGCGAAAATCGCGGTGTTTGCTCCGATGCCCAGGGCCAGCGTCAGAATGGCTGTGATGCAGAAGACGGGGCTCTTCCGTATGGCGCGCATGCCGAAAAGAAAGTCCCGATACCAACTCTCCAGAATGGTCATAAAGTCCTGATCGTGAACTCTCTCGATGATTGCGAGTGGGTGTCCAAGCTGCAGCGTTGCTCTTCGCTGCGCTTCCGTATTGGGCAAGCCTGCCTCGCGATTATCCTCCGCTTGCATTTCCCGATGGACACGCAGCTCATCTTCGAGATCCGAATCGCCGCGAAAGCGGCCGATCCGCAGGCGAAGCCGCGATAACCAGCGCGTCATCGGGCCTCCTCCGTCCCTCGTTTACCGACTAGCCGGGTCTGGTCTCCCGGGATGAGATCCAGAATGCGAATCGCGCTCAAGGTGTGTTTCCAGTGAACAATCAGAAAGGGAACGCTGGCGCGGTCCAAGTAAAGATCCTGGCGAAGAAGGCACCATGGCTCATGCGGCTGTGCCGCGGCCTTCGCTGCGGATGAAGCATCCGGTTCGTAACCAAATGCCTGAATATCGCTGGCCAAACCGCCCTTCAGTTCCAGCATGCGGTCGAATGGAGGGCGTTCGTCCAGACGGCTATCGCGATCGATGGTGCGGACATGTTCGCGGAGGACCAGCAGATTAGGGGAAGTGGAACGCGATTGAATCGAATACCGAGCAACCGCGATCGAGCCTGAGAAATTCGTAAGGCAATTATGCCCCTCTTCGCCGGCCGCGGAAAGGCAATACCGGCGGTCCGTCCGGCGCTCATCAAACCAGAACCCGTCGCTCGAATAGCGGTCATAGAAGTCCACGCTCATTCGCACGTCGCACTCGCGAGTGACAAAACGGTAAACCGTCTCGTCCTTCACTCGCGCCGAACCCACCGGCGGAACGGCGAGGGCAACTCCGCTCCAGAGAAAGTATCTTCTGTCGATTCCCCGATTGCCGCGCATGCCCGCACCGGAGCCGTGCATTTCCCTTTCCAAAAGCGGAAGAAGCGGCCAGGGCTTGCGGATGAAGGAGTTCGAGCGCTCGCTCGCAGCAAGATAGCGCGCGCCGGGTTCGATACTGGGACGGTACTTGTTCGCTTCCGGCATAGTGGGCCATCTACCTATTGGCTGTCCACCATCACTCTTTGCTAACATGGTAACCGAATTCCATGGCCACCAGGCAAGAACCCAAGCTCGACCTGCTGCAGGGGACACTCGACATGATGGTGATGCGGACGCTACAGAGCGGGCGGGCGAACGGCTACGAGATCGCCAGGGCAATCGAACGGCTTTCCGATGACGTTCTTGCAGTGGACCATGGGTCTCTCTACCCGGCGCTTCACCGTCTCGAGAAGAATGGACTGGTTGCCGGCAAGTGGGAAATCTCCTCGACAAACCGCCGCGCGCGATATTATCGCCTGACGGCAGCCGGGAGAAAGCGGCTCACCCAGGAGCACTCCAAATGGGAACAGATGGCCGCGGCGATTACTCGCGTAATGCGCCCGGCGTGACGGGGATAGCGAAGGGGCTTTCACCGAAAACGACCCGGTAAAGGCGGGATTGGTGCAAAACCCCGAGATTCGTTGCGGCTGTCCAGCGCTTACGAAGAGCCGCCTGGAAAGGCGGCAGCAGCCAAGATTGGCTGACCCCACAAACGCCGCATCCGATTATTTTTTCGATCGCTTTCGAGAAAAACCTACAATTCCGGCCATCCCCAGGCTCAGAAGCACGACCGTTGAAGGTTCCGGCGCCGAAGTTTGGAACGTCGGCTCGAAGAGGCCGCTAATTTGACCGCTAGCCGGACTGCCGCGCCCCCCACCGAATATCCCCAGAAAACCACGGTTGTCGTAGGTCGTCGCATCGGTGGCCACTATTAAAACAGCAGACGAACCGCCCGGTCCGATGGCCGCCCCGGCGCTCCGTGAAACGAACACAAACTGTACGCCGCCTCCAAATGGCCCGCGGTTGACCAAAATAGGATCACCGATACCGCCGCCGCCCCCCATCTCGCCTGAACCGCTGATATAGCCAACATCGGTCGAATATCCGACATACGATCCGACGTTCAGATTGAAAATTCCACTAGATAGACCGGGATTCAAGGTCACCTGATAAGCAAAGTCCAGACAGCCGGAACAGGTAACCCCAAACGGGTCGACGGCTACAGCTTCAAAATACGTGCCGGCTAGCAAGCCAGCCCCGCTCCCGAAGCTAAACGTTCCAGTGGTCTGATTGAGCAGAGGCACGGAACCAGGATCGGCGAATACATCCGGCGATACCGTACCGCCCGGTAAAAGAACGCCGGCATGGAGCGGGAATGTGAATAGCATTGCACCGGTAAGTGCGTGAACGAAACGACGGCGGATTAAGTTCATGACAGGCTGTACCCCCGAGCGGTCCCCCGCTGTTTGAATTGGTTTCCTGACCCCGACTTACTTGTTCTCCTTGGTGCGCGATTGCGCCGCGGAGGTTAGTTTCGAGATCTTGTAGAGCGAGTATACGTCTGAAGCAGACCTTTGACTACATACGTCCTTCCTACTATTTTCGATTTCTGTACCAGTACTGCGCAAAGTAAGTACCCTTGCCAACAGCAACCTACACACGCGGCGAATATAAGGCACTTCAGAGAAGGAGATCAGGGCTCCAATTCTGGTATTCTGAACCTTAAGCGTTCCCTGCGAGAGCGTCCTGTTGGCCTCCAAATAATTGATCCGATAGTCAATGTCATGGAGTCCCACTCGAATGAAGTGCTGGTGAGCAGGCTCCCGCATCGGATGGTGCGACTGGAGAAGCCTAAAGGCGCTCGGAGGATTCCCCCCTGCACTCTTAGGGGTCAATGACGGAGGTTCAGCCGGAAGCTCTCGCAGGGAACGCTTTCCCCTTCGCTTCCGGAATTCATGAACATCCTCTTTATCGGCGATATCTTCGCCTCGGGTGGCCGCGGCATTGTCGCCGAGAATCTGAACCGGCTCATCGGCGAGCACAAGATCGACCTTGCCATTGCAAATGCGGAAAATAGCGCAGGCGGTTTCGGCATCACGCCCCTGATTGCGGAAGAACTGCTGTCGATGGGGCTGGACGTGCTAACGGGAGGCAATCACAGCTTCGATAAACGCGAAATTCACGACTACTATGAACACCAGGCGCGGCTGCTGCGCCCTGCAAATTATCCCGCGGACTTGCCCGGAAGCGGCATATATACCGGGACAGCACGAAACGGCGTACGCTACGCCGTGATGAATTTGCAGGGACGCGCCCACATGGCGAATATCGATTGCCCGTTCCGCAAGGCAGACGAGGTGCTTGCCTCGCTCGATGCGGCGATCAAGATTCGATTTGTCGATTTTCACGCCGAACTGACCAGCGAGAAAGTTGCGATGGGATGGTATCTGGACGGTCGAGCAACGGCGATGATTGGTACGCACACCCATATTCCGACGGCCGATGCGCGGGTGCTTCCCGGGGGCACGGCTTACCAAACCGACGCCGGGATGACGGGACCGTACGAGTCCGTGATTGGCATTGACCGGGACACGATCATTCGCCGCTTCCTGACGGGATTGACCGGCCGGATGGAAGCGGCGCGACACGGGGTAGAGTTACACGGCGCGGTGATTCACGCCGATGAGGGGACCGGCAAGGCGACCGGAATCGAGCGGGTGTGGTTTACCAGGTAGTCAGTCCCGGCGGGCTGCCAGATCGATTTCGACCCTGCGGGCCGGATGTATCTTCTCGCCTTCCCAGCGGGCCACAACGACTGTAGCGACGCAGTTGCCTATCACGTTAATTGCGGTGCGGCCCATGTCCATGACAGCATCCACGCCGAGAAGCAGCGCGATTCCTTCCTGGGGAAGCTGAAACGTTGCGACCGTCGCGGCCAGGATGACCAGCGCGGCCCGGGGGACGCCGGCAACCCCTTTGCTGGTGAGCATCAGCGTAACCAGCATCGTGACCTGATTTCGCAAAGGCATGTGCATGCCGGCGGCTTGCGCGATGAAGATAGAAGCGACGGAGAGGTAAAGCGCGCTTCCGGTGAGATTGAAGGTGTAGCCGGTGGGCAGCACGAAGCCGACGATGTGTTTTGCGGCTCCGAAACTTTCCATGTTCTCAAGCGCTATCGGCAGAGCGGCTTCGCTGGAGGCCGTGGAGAAGGCAATCAGAAACGGCTGGCGGACGGCCTGCCAAAAACGCGGCAGGGAGATACGAAACGTGATGAGCGAGGGCACAAGCACGAGAACGGAGAAGAGCGCGAGCGCTATATACAGCGTGCCGACCAGCTTGCCGAGGCCGAACAAAACGCCGATCCCTTTGGAACCGATGGTGACGGCAATCGCCGCGCCCACGCCGAACGGCGCGGTGTACATGACGTACTTCGTGTAGCGGAACATCACTTCAGCAACTGCTCCGGCAAAGCTGACAACGGGCTGCGCCTTTGAGCCGATGGCTGAGCAGGCCGCACCGAACAGGAAGAAGAAGACGACCATTTGCAGCACGTCGTTATTCGCGAGCGCGGCGAAGATGTTGCTGGGCACGGCGCGTTCGAAGATTTGAACCAGGGGAATCGGTTTTGCGACGGCGGGGAGCGCGCTACCGGCCGTGGAGGAGAGCGTCAGACCCGCACCCGGTCGCATAAAGTTGACCAGCACCAACCCGATGGCGAGCGCGAGAGTCGTGGCGATTTCGAAGTAGATCATCGCCTTCAGGGCGACCCGGCCCATGGTTTTCAGCTCGCCGGCCGAGGCAATGCCGTAAACCAGGGTTCCGAACAGCAGCGGACCGACGATGGACTGAATCAACCGCAGAAAGATGTTGCTGACAGGGGAAAGATGCGTGGCAAATTCAGGAGCAAACACGCCGAGCAGGATGCCGATTACCAGAGCTATGAAAATCCAGGCGGTCAAAGAAATGTTCCTTAGAGATTTCATCTCTCTCGTCCCGGTGCTATAGACTGTGCAGGCATGAACCCTTTGAAGAGCCGTCCTCAACGTTGCGCCCTGATTCTCTTGACAGCGGCGCTTGCAGCTTGCTCCGCTGCCCAGGCACAGGCCGGGAAAGTGCTGGCCGCCACGCCCCCGATGGGCTGGAACAGTTGGGACTCATACGGCCTCAGTGTGACAGAGCAGGAGTTCCGGGCCAATGCCGAAGTGATGGCGCGAGATCTGAAACGTTATGGGTGGAATTACGCGGTGGTGGATGAAGGCTGGTATTTGCAGAATCCGGAAGGCAAGGCAGGCGCGTTTCGCTTCACCATGGACACGCATGGCCGGTATACGCCGGCCGTGAATCGCTTTTCGTCCGCGGCGGATGGCGCGGGATTCCGCGCGCTCGCGGATTGGGTCCACGGGCAAGGGCTGAAGTTCGGCATCCATATTATTCGCGGGATTCCGAGGCAGGCCGTGGATAAGAATTTGCAGATCGCGGGCTCACAGTTCCGAGCGGCCGAAGCAGCGGACAAATCAGACACGTGTGCATGGAACGCCGACAATTACGGAGTAAGATACACTCCCGCCGGTCAAGCTTACTACGATTCGATCGCGAATCTATATGCAAGCTGGGGAGTGGATTTCGTCAAGATCGACTGTATCTCCTCTCCTTACCTGGGTAATGAGATCCAAATGTTCAGCGAAGCCTTGCGCAAAACGGGCCGGCCTATCGTGCTAAGCCTGTCACCCGGTCCGACGCCGCCCGGCAAAGTAGAAGACTTAAGGAAGTATGCCCAGATGTGGCGCATCTCCGGCGATGTCTGGGATCACTGGAAGCAATGGCCAAACCAGGACTGGTCGCAAGGACTACTGGGGCAGTTTCCATTGGCGGCGAAATGGGCGCCTTTGGTAGAACCGGGACACTGGCCGGATGCCGATATGCTGCCGTTGGGATATTTGGGGCCCCGGCCGGGACAAGGAAAGCCGAGACAAACCGATTTCACCAAGGATGAGCAGCAGACTCTGATGAATCTTTGGTGCATCTTCCGGTCGCCGCTCATCATGGGCGGGAATCTGACGCGCCTGGATGCCTGGACGAAATCGCTGCTGACAAACGCGGAGGTGATCGCCGTGAATCAGCATTCGAACCATGGCCGCGCGGTAGTGAACGAGGCGAAAAAAGCGATCTGGCTGGCGAAGCCGGATAGCGGAAGCGGCGTATACGTAGCGATCTTCAATCTGGATGATGCGCAGCAGACGATCGCTTACCCGCTGCAATCCATTGGATTGAGCGGGACCTCTTATAAGGTGCGCGATTTGTGGGGACATCGGGACCTGGGAAACCAGGACCGGTTGACAGCCCCACTGCCGGCGCACGCGTCGGTGCTCTATCGAGTCAGCGCAACGAAGTAGCATGGATCCCGAAAAGGAGAAGGAGAAATCATGAACACGATTCCCGGACCGGACGACCTTGCGAAGACGAACCGGACCTTTGAAAACGACGTGATTGATAAAGGCGATTACGGCGCGCTCGAGCGGGTGTACACGAAGAACGCTCGCGCACTGCCGCCGGGAGCCGATACAGTTTGCGGACGAGAAAGTATTCAAGCGTTCTGGAAAAGGGCTGTGGCAGGAATGGGAATCACATCCGCGAAGCTCTCCACGGTGGATTTGCAAGTATTCGGGGACACGCTG
The DNA here is from genome assembly GCA_025980435.1 of Bryobacteraceae bacterium. Classification (GTDB taxonomy): domain Bacteria; phylum Acidobacteriota; class Terriglobia; order Bryobacterales; family Bryobacteraceae; genus Bog-105. The sequence goes on along the minus strand of JAICXK010000111.1, from coordinate 2,025 downwards.
ATTGAAGAGGGGCGCGCCGAATTGAGCGTGGCCGGTGCTGAGGCGAAGGTAAGCGTTAAATACATCGTCGTGTGGAGGGAGGAAGACGGCGTCTGGAAGTGGCACGTCGATATCTGGAATGCAACGGCGTAAAAGCTCAAAATGTGTTACATTTGGAGCAGATGCGTAATACAATCACGGTGCGATTGCCCGATGAATTGGCCGAGTGGCTCGAGAGCAGCGCAGAGAAAGCAGGTGTTTCGCAAGGTAGGATCATTCGGGATCAGCTTGAGAAAGCGCGAACACAGGAAGAGCGTCCATTTCTGCGCTTGGCGGGCAGAATATCGGCGGACCCGGATCTTTCGACGCGTAAAGGTTTCTCGAAGAAGTGAAGGCGATTGCCGACACGGGTTTTCTCGTCGCGTTCGGGAATCGTAACGATCTGCACCATGAATGGGCGCTTCATCTTGCCCAACAGGTGACCGAGCCATTACTGACCTGTGAAGCAGTGATCGCTGAGGCAGCATTTCATCTGAGGGATGCGTTGCTGGTTCTGGATTTCATACGGACCGGGCTGATACAACTTGCCTTCACGCTCGCCGATCATACGTCGCGGATCGCAGAGCTAGCGCAACGGTATCGAGATCGGCGGCCTGACTTGGCGGATTTGTGTCTCATTCGGATGAGCGAACTCCATCCAAAGCACTCCGTGATAACAACCGACCTAGCGGATTTCCGTATTTATAGGCGCAATCGTCGCGAGGTAATCCCGCTCATTCATCCGCCGATGACAGCGTAAAGCCCCTGAGAGAAATGAGCCAAGGCGGGACCGGGCGGTCCACCCCGCGCAATCAAAAGCGCAGCCGCAGCGCCGACGGGTCCACGGCGGGAGGCACTTTGATCGCGGTGGCGCGCAGACCGAGGTAGCGCCCAAGAGCGCGCTACCCTCGAACCTGGCGATACTGCAATGTCCTTGCTTCCCGCCGGTGGGCAGGGTGCCAAACCTGCGGGCCGAGCGCCTGCCCGGTCCCCCGCACCGCTGCATCTCTGAATCTGGGCCGGTTGCGTAGGGTGCCGCAAATCGGAAGTGCAATTCGCGGCTAGGGGCGTTTGAGCCGCATGCAAGACAATCTTACCCCAATTTGCTTCATCCCATTCTTCTTGACAGGAGCAATCATCTCACCTACTCTGATTGAGGACTGGCTAGTGATTTCCCTTGTCGGAGGGGGACGGAGGAGGGGCCGTTTGCACACGGAGGAATCGCATGGCACCCGCTATCCTCTCGCGGCGGTCTGGGAAGAGATCCTTGCAGGAACGTTTTCAACGATCGGCCGCATGGAGCGCCTGTCGAAATGCTTCGAGCCTCCGACACGCCTCTACATGCAGCAAGAGCTTCCAAACTCCAACGAATCCGCCGATCTGGATGCCGCCATACGTGCCGTTCACGTCCTGGTTTGGAAAGACTGGCTGAGCGGTTCGCTGGAGCGGCAGCAAGCGAGACTTGCTCGTGTACGCCTCCGAGTCCTTCGAAAGTGTTGAGATCTTTTTAGAGGCCTGGCAGTCCGCGCGCCCTTACGTCGGGTTCCCGCCCAAGTCAGCCGGCACGCAGGAACGGGCCGTCTTCATCAGCAATCTCGATGTGCTGCTCGGTCGGCTGCGCAACCAGTACTCCGGGCTCACCTCGGCTTCACATTCCCCGCGACCGGTCTCGCCCCTTGTTCAGCGTGTGCTCCAAAGAATCTCGGAAGCCTATGCTGATCCCGATCTCTCGCTCGACGCCCTTAGCAATAGGCTCGCCGTCTCGCGGCGGCACTTATGCCGCAAATGGAAAGAGCATATCGGGCAAAGCTTTGGCGAGTATCTGGCCGGTCTGCGTATGGAGAAAGCCGCGGCGCTGCTCAAAGAATCCAGCTTTGGCGTGAAGACTATTTCCGTAATGGTTGGTTACAGAGACTGCAACTACTTTATTCGAGACTTCCGCAAGCGCCTGAACTGCACTCCGCGACAATTTCGTCTGACTTTCTTACATCCTGAGAAATCCCCCCC
>JAICXK010000153.1 GCA_025980435.1 Bryobacteraceae bacterium | reverse complement strand
TTCTCCAGCGCCCGCTTCGAGAGAGAGGCCGCGAAGAGGTACGGACTCAGGCCGGGCTTCGCCGAAGTGCCGCCGATCGCGTAATCGCCAACTACAGCTAGCGACGTGATCGCATTGCGGTACATGGGAAGACGCGGCCATGGCGAGTTTTCGAGAGAGACTTCAATTGCGAAGGCGCCGCGCGGGCTGAACGTTTGGGCCGATGCGGGCGTCATAGCAACCGCGCCTGCAAAGATCGCGCATAGAATCCGTCTCACTGCAGTTCCTTGTCCGGATTGAAAACGATCAGGAACGGGCGGTTTCCGCCCGACTCGCCGAATTTAACGATCGTTGGGTCATCGCGGCGGCCGGCGAAATATAGATTCCCCTCCCGGTCTTTCACGTCGGACCCGGTCGCCTCCGAGAGAACGGTCAGAGGAAAAGAAGCTAGGGCGCGCTTCGTGCGTGTCCGCGGATCGAATTCCATAAGCGTTGTTCCCGGCAGGTTACCCGCATGAGATCCATGCCCCCCGATGAAATAGTAGAGCTTGCCATTGCGGTGCAAAGCAAGGTTCGGGCAGTAATAGCTATACGGAGGTTGAGCCGGGTTGTCATAAATCCCGCCGAGATCCTCGACCGGGCCGAACCCGTGCTCTCGCGGATGGAATGCCAGCATCTTTGAGCCGTACGTGATGAGATAAATCGTGCCGGAATGTTCATCTGCCGCCCAGGCCGTAACGCCGGTGATGATGTTAATTCCCGGAGTGCCGGGAAAGGAAGGCAGGCTTTCGCGATCGAATACAAGCTTCTTCGTATCGTGTTCGTACTTGATCAGGCGCTGCCGCCAGTCGACGTAATAGATGTTGCTCCACTTGTCTGTGAAAATCACGCGTGGGACATGGCCGCTGCCCACGCGCCCCAGATCGGTGAATTTATTCTCAGGAGGATCGTAAGTGAGTAGATGGACCTGCGGATAGGAGACAGCAAAGAGTGTTCCATCAGCATGGTCCACGGCAATATCCTTCAGCCCTTCATAGGGTAGCGCCATGCCGAGATTGGTGAGGTGCTGCTTTTCCGGATCCCACCGGAAGAAGAAGCCTCCTCCATATCCGGCCGGATGCTCTTTCAAATCCTCTTCGCGGCTCTCGCCTCCGTCCGTGCCGAAGTACATCGCCCCGTCCGGTCCTTCTACGATCTGGGTGTGGATCTTCCCCTGCCACTCAAATGACCGCAAATGGCCCATCTCTGCTACGAAGCCGCACAAGCGCAGCTTTCCGGTGGCGATATCGTACTCGAAAAGACCTTGCCGGTCGCGGTGATTGGTGACGCCAATATATACCTTGTTAAATCGGGAACTGAATCCGATGGAGCCCCACGACGAATCGGCATCCGGCATATCGGGATAGCTCAGGAAGCGAACGTTTTTTGAGCTGATCCCGAACGCCTGGACGGCACTGCCCATTGTCAGAAAAGCAACAACAGAATAGAGAATGATTTTCATGAGTGACTTACTGTTCCCAAGACGCAGAACAGATTTTGTGGGGCGGCTCCCTGAGCCGCGCCGGGCGCCCTCGCCCGGCACGCATGTTCAAAAAATCAGCTTCGCCGCATATTGTAGCGTCCGCCCGGTATTGCTTTGGTTCAAATTCGCCTGACCGAATGAGGAGTCGCCGTAACTTGTGTCGGCGGGTTGCCACATAATGCTGTTCGTCAGGTTGTATCCTTCCATGCGGAACTGCAGCCTGAATCTTTCCCTGATCGGAAAGGTCTTCGACAGGTTCGCATCGATGTTCCACTGCGTCGGGCTGCTGATTCCCGGGAACGTTTTGGGCGGAATTTGCCCCGTGTACGGGGGCAGACTCACGAAGGCCTGCGGATTAAAGGCATAACCGGCGGGTCCGTCTTGTGCCGGATCGCCCACCACCTGATATCCATCGTTGAACGCAAGGCGTCCGCCGCCATTGAGGTGGTAGATAGAACCCAGCGACCACCCTCCCAGGAACGAATCGACCACGCGATTGCCATTCGAAAGCATCGCTCGTCCTCGTCCGAACGGTAGATCATAGACGCCCGAGACAATCACGCGATGGCGAGGATAAGGCGTTCCCGCTCCATCGGTCCACGCAGGCGTCTGATTGAAATAGTAGATTCCTCCGGTTGGGTCTGCGCTCGGCCAGTACGTGCTCCATTCCCGGTTGTAAAGGTACGAGCCCAGAATCGTAAGGCCATTGGAGTAAGCGCGCTGAAGTTGCGCCTCAAAATTTCGGACGACGTCCTGCTCGATCGGAACGCTGGTCAGAGAAATATTTTGGTACTGGGGATACGGAGCCAGAAGCTGGCTGAGTGGAACTGTCTTCTGGTTGCGCAGGGCCCCGGGAAACTGGGAGGGCGTCAGATAGTGATAAAAAGGATTCGGCTCTTGCTGGAAATAGAGCGGTCCGGTCTGCGGGTTGTAGTAGAAATTTGGATTTACCTGGTTTATCGGGAAGGTATCGTACCATCCATTGGAATCCAGGTTGCGCCCGTTGCTTGCGATGAAGCTCACGTCCAGTCGGAACTGGCCGGGCAACTGGCGCTCGAGCGTCACGTTAAAGCGATCGAACGAACCGTCTTTATAGTTTTGATCGCGGTAGCTGGCCCCATTTCCAAGGCCCTCATTGAGGCCAAGGCTCTTGCCTCTGACCGGCTGCAGCGGATTGTTGGCGGGGTACGGGTTGGACAACGTGGTTACCGGCACTCCCTTCTGGCTGGGCAAAATGGCCGATGTGACGTTGTACCCCGTAAAGTTCGGGCGCGCCAGAAGGCCATCCTGCACTTCTGAATTCAACACCAGAAAGCGTCCCCAGCCCGCTTGCAAAACCGTCTTGCTATTCAACTGGAAGGTTCCCCCCAGACGAGGCGCAAAGTTGAACAGCGGCGCGTAAAAAGGTGACCGGCTTTCGCTATCGGCGAAAATCCATTGGCCGTTGGGCGGCGGTGTCGCGGAGGCGGCTTCCAGGTATTGGGCGCGCAATGCGATCTCTTGAGCGGTGTAATGCGGCGGGCTCTGCACCAGCGTTGGATTGGGCGCATTCAGATTCAAGAAGCGCGTGTACTGATTCTGGTCGGCTACCGGCGCGCTTTCGAACTCATAACGCAGGCCAAAATTCAGCGTGATCCGCCGGCTCAGTTTGTAGTCATCCTGGACATAGCCGCCGTAATAGTGAAGAGACACGTCGGCGGGTTGCAGAAAGGAAGCCGAGGAGGCATCGTCCGGAAGACCGAGCAGAAAGGTCGCATACGGGTCGCCGCTCAACTTAACATTCGGGCTGAGAAACGTATTCGCCGTTGCCGCCGACGTAAATCGGAACTGAAGATTGCCGGGATAGGCCAGAAAGGCCGCGGCATAGCGGCTTTCGATGCCGGTTTTCAGATTGTGGGAGCCCCAGGTTTTGGCAAGCTTAGCGGTGAAGTTATAACTATGCGGCTCCTGGAAGTAAAGGCTTCCGACTCCGAATTGCTTCACACTCCCTGACGTGGACCCAATATTTAATGTCGGAAAATAATTCTTGCCGGCGTACTGGCCCAGGTACGGCTGATACCAGGGATTGTTGGGCCACAAACTGGCGAGTCCGCTGGCGCCGATCACGTTTTGCGGAGCGTCTGCGTCATCGTTGAAAGCCGCATAGCTGAACCGAAAATCGGTCACGGTCGTGGCATTAAAGGTATATGTGGCATCCGCGGCTACGTTCCGGGCGAACATGACGCCGCCTTGCCCATTCGCGGCTGCAGGCGAGTTGATGCCGCTGTAATCCGGCAATACGTTGGTGGCGTTGAATTCACTGTACCGCCCAAAAATCTTCAGCCTGTCGCTGATGTTCCAATCCGTGCGATCGGAAACATTCCAGTAGTTCGTTGCCAGGCCAACGGTGCTCCGGAAATTATTGGCGCCCGCAAGATTCGAGGGCGCAAAGTTCGGGTTCCAGATGTACGACATCATTTTCACCGCGGTCGGATCCAGCCGGTTTGCTGGAATCTTGTTCCCCACGAAAGGAGTGCGCGTTGCTAGGCCTGTCTTTGGGTTGAATTGGGTAGTCAACGGATCGTAAATGGTCCGTAGGCCTCCATTTACATTCAGCGATTGCGAATAATCCCCGATTCGTTCCAGCGCTGTGGGCAGTGTCAGCACGCCGCCATACGGGCTGTACGGGCTCGTCTGCTTCCAGCCCTCGTAGCTGCCGAACGTGAACAGCTTGTTCTTCTTTATCGGTCCTCCCGCGGCGCCGCCCCAGATGTTGCTCTTCACAACCCCTTTGGAGTGTGTCAACCCATTCGTCGCGGCGTTCAGGACCGGGTTGCGCCCATAATAATACGCCGTTCCGTGGACCTCGTTCGTCCCCTCGCGAGTCGAGATATTCGTCACGCCGCCTGCCGAATGGCCGTACTCCGCGTCTACTGAGACCTGCTCTACTACCATTTCCTGGGTGGCGTCCATGGTAGGCGTATACGATCCCTTCGGGCCGATCTGCACGGGAGAGCCATCGATCAGGACATCGTTCTCCCTGGATGTGCGCCCGCCAAAATCGAGCTGGCTCGCCTGCCACATGTGGAATGGCGTCGCTGAAGCCGGGTAGTTGTTCTGTACGGCGGGATCGAGCAGGGCGAGCGTGAACGGGCTACGGTCCTGCACCGGCAAATTAGCGATTTGCTCGTGAGTGATGGTCAGGCTCTTTGAGCTTGTGTTTAATTGCAGCTCCACCGGATTCGCGGTCACTACGACGGCCTGTGAAACCGTTCCCGGCTGGAGCGTCAGATTGACGGTGACATCGCCGGAAGTTTCGACGCGAACGCTTTCCGCCACCGCCTTGCTGAACCCCTGCATCCCGGCGGTCACCCGATACGTCCCAGGCTCTACCAAGGAGAACCGGTACTCGCCATTCGCGCCGGAAAGGAGAGTTTTCAAAACACCGGTATTGACATTGAGAAGCGTCACCTGCGCTTGCGCCACCGAAGCATTGCTCGAGTCGGTGATCAGGCCCTGGACCGTGGCCCTGTAATCCTGGCCGGAACACGGCGCCAGGCACAGTACGAAAAGGATCGAGAGAGGAACTATTTTGCGTATCATTCGCCACCATCGAATAAGAAGCGAGACTGACAGCATGCCTGTAAGCACAGGTAAGCTTTATGCCCCTAAACAAATGTGTAAAAAGGGCTTGTAGGCTCTCGTTCAGACTGGCAGGCTAGATCTTGCCGAAGTGGCGCAAACTCTCGGTTTGCCGCGTCCCGACTCTTCGGGACGCATGCTTTCAATTTCCGGCCTCCGGCTCGGCTCAATACGTCTTCTTCTTCGTTGCCGGTGGAGCCTGCTGATGCTGGCTCGATGGTGGAACCAAACCCTTTATCCGTAGATACGTGACCATGTTGCCGTAATGCTCGTCGTTATGCGCGCTGTTGAAATTCAGCAGGGTCAGCTTCGCCGCGTTCTGGCCGAAAAACTTGACCATTTCGGCTCCGCGCGCATCGGTCATGTTGTCGTACGCTTTATCGCAGTACGCGAACGCCTCCTGTAGCGCCTGAATCAGATCCGCCTTGCTGGTTTTGTTCTTTTCGATTCCCGGCGATTTCGTACCGTCGCCAACCACCGGCGCGCAAAATTCATACTGCGCATCGGCCACATGCCCCACCAGTTCACCGAAGCTTCGAACCGTGGATACCGGTTTGAACGAATAGTTCGCTTCCGGCATTTCCTGGGCCGATTTCAAAACGTCATCCTTTGTGATGTTGTACAGGAATTTGGCGCCCCCGCTGAGCGGATTCGCCGGAGATTGGGAGAAGGCGGGTAAGGCCAGTAGACACGCCGCGGCTGCGGACACGGATAGTTTCATCATTTGCAACTCTCCTTGGAAATTGCTTCTTTCGAAGATGATATCCGCTTCCGCGGCGCTGCAGAAATCAGCCTAATTTCTGCTTCACTAACTCGCTCAGCGTCTTTCCGTCCACGCGCTTCCCCGCCAGCTTGGCTTGCGCGGCTTTCATGACCGCGCCCATCTGCTTGGGGGACGTCGCGCCCGTTTCGGCTATAGCCGAATTCACCGCGGCGTCGAGTTCTTCGGAACTCGATGTTTCCGGTAAATAGCTTTCAATAACGCCGATTTCGGCTTCCTCTCTGTCCGCCAGTTCGCCGCGGCCGCCCTTACGAAACAGTTCCGCCGATTCGCGCCGCTGCTTCAGCAGCGTATTCATCACCTGCATCTCCGAGGCCTCGTTCAGGGGCTTCATCGAATCGACTTCCTGCTTCTTGAGCGCGGTCTTAATCATGCGCAGCGCACCTAGACGCGCCTCGTCGCGGGCTTTCATGGCATCCACCATGTCTTTTTGTATCTTTTCGAGGAGGGGCATCGCTCCTCATTGTACGAATCGGATGTTTCCGAGATCCGGGACGTGAGTACCAGGACCTTTGCCTTCTTGCCCGGCTAGAGAGCAATATGGCGGCCCCCGCACTCATGTGAAGAGTACTCCTGCCGATAAGGAGCACAGGCAGCTTATGGATTCGAATCTAGTTCCTCCTCAGAAGACCGTATCGATTTGCGAGACTCAGCCGCTTACGGTACACGGGCTCCAGCATCTGCTGGAGCTGACGGACGATCTCAGATTCGGATGTTCCCACGCATCTCCGGCGGAATGGATGCTCAGTCCGGAGGCGGAAAAAACGGACCTGCTGGTTATCGACAAAGGACTTGGAGCGCAGACCGTGCTGGACGCGTTGGACCAGCTTCCTGCTGAGCATGGGGCAGTCCGGGCAACCGTTCCCGCGGTAGTGATCTGGGGCATGTCCATAACCGAGGCCGAGGCCCTGCGCTTTCTCCAGGCTGGCGCTAAGGGAATCATTCGGAAATCGGCCGATACCGAAACGATATTAGCTTGTTTGCGCGCGGTTGCGCAGGGCCGGAGCTGGATGCAAGATTCCGTCTTCCGCGAGAATCCGGCGGCGGAATCGCAAGTTCGAACCGATCTCACGCCTCGCGAGCACCAGGTAATGGAGCTGGTTGAGCAGGGGTTCAAGAACCGCGAAATCGCGCAGGAACTCGGTATCCGGCCGGGTACCGTAAAGATTCACCTGAAGCACATCTTCGAAAAGACCGGTGTTCGCGGACGGCATGGCCTCGCATTGAACGGATTGCGCCAAAAGGGCGTCATATCGCTACTGGCTTCCTAAGCTGCTGTATCAGATCGACGCCGATTCTGAGCCTTGAGCGTAAGCGATGGGCGTGTCGATTTCCCCCCGGCTCAGCGCCAGCGAAACAGGCGCAAAGCGATAAAAAAAGGAATCACAAACCAGGCGGCCATTATCGCCAGTTGCCAGTGCAATTCCGCGAATCCGGTACCCTGCAGCATATTCGCCCGCAGCGCATCGATGACCGCGGTGAGTGGTAGAGCCCGAATCAACGGCTGGACGGCATCCGGGAACCGGTCGGCCGAAAAGAAAATCCCGGAGAGAATCCACATCGGCATCATCACCAGGTTCATCAGCCCGGAGGCCGCCTCTATAGTTCGAGCGCGACACGCAGTCAACAAGCCCAGGGCGTTAAAACTAAGTGAGGCGGCTACGCAAAGGATCGCCAGTTGCCATATCGATCCCCGCAGCGGCACGCCGAAAACAAATACCGCGAACGCCAGAAACACAACCACCTCAACCGGAAGCATCAGCAGGCGGGATAGCACAAAAGAGGCTAAGTATTGCCACCGGCGCATGGGAGACGCCACCAGCCGTTTGAGCAGTTTCTTCTGGCGGAAGTCGACGATGGCCAGGCCGACGCCCCAAATCGCGCTGCCCATCAGGTTCATGCCCAGAAGGCCGGGCACGACGAAGTCGATATAACGCGAGCCCCGCTCTCGCACAAAGTCGTTTATTGTCTTGACGGGCTCAGGCCGCCCGCCGCTTGTCTGAAGCCTCCGGTCTGTCACCAGGCGAGCAATACGGGCATCGGGATTGGTATCGTCGTATCGATAGATAACGCCGTTCGGGGTCGAAATGGCGAGCAGTTGAATTCGCCCGGTCTGTAGCGCCAGTTCGCCGGCGGCGCGGTCCACCGTCTCGACCGACAAGTTCTTCCCGGTCCCTAGCGCCTTTGCAAGATTTGCGCCGACAACCCCGATTCGCGGGATCTCGGGCGGTTGATTCCGGAACGCGATGCCAAGCCCAAACGCTAGCAGAATAGGGAAAACGAATATCCAGAAGATCGCTTCGGGTTCCCGAAAGAACAAGCGGCAACGTGCCAGCGTCAACTGAACCAGCGAGCTGGCCCAGAACCCGTTTCTGTCCAGCTCGAACTCGTGCGCGGGCGTATCCAGAGCCTGCTCACTCATCGCGCAGGTTCCTTCCCGTGAGTGAAACGAATACGTCCTCCAGGGTAGCCGAATGCGTACGGAGTTCCGTCAGCTTGATGCGCCGGCGCGCGAGTTCGTCGAAGAGTTCCGGCACCGATCTGTGCAATTCAGCTACCGAGAGCTGATAACGCCCGTCGTCGAGCCGGCTATGACGAACCCCCTCCAGATTCTGCAGGGCCTCGGGCTCCAGATCAGCCCCAACGCCGTCGACCGCAAACTCCACGATCTGTTCCGCGCCAATCGTCGCGATGAGTTCCCGCGGCGTCCCCAGGGCGATGATGCGGCCGTGGTCCATAACCGCCACCCGGTCGCACAGCCGCTCGGCTTCATCCATGTAGTGGGTTGTCAGAATGATGGTGCGCCCCGCTTTCTTCAGGTCCTCCACCAGGTCCCACAAATGCCGGCGCGCCTGAGGGTCGAGCCCTGTCGTCGGTTCGTCCAGGAACAGCAACTCCGGATCGCCAACCAGCGCGCAAGCCATAGCAAGCCGCTGCTTCTGCCCGCCGGAGAGCCCGCCCGCCCGGGACGATTTCTTTTCCGTTAATTGAACCGTCTCGATAATTTTCCCTACCGATAACCCGCGCCGGTAAAAACTGCGGAACAATTGCACAATCTCTTCGACCGTCAGCTTTTCGGGAAACTGCGTCTCCTGGAGCTGGATGCCGATGCGCTCGCGCAGTTCAGCGGAACTCTTCTTCCAGGTGAGGCCCAGCAGTTCTACCGTTCCGGAGTCGGGCTGTGTCAAGCCTTCGCAAATCTCGATAGAGGTGGTTTTGCCGGCGCCGTTGGGACCTAAAAGTCCAAAACATTCTCCGGGATACGCCTCCAGGTCCAGGCCATCGACTGCGACGACATCTCCGTATGCTTTGCGAAGCCCGCGAATAGACAGAGGGAGCGCATGGTTTGAAGAAGACATTTTTCCGAACCCGACAGTTTGATTTTCTCAGGTTGCCCCGAGCGTCTTTGCGCTGGACGATGATGATATGCTTGCGGCAGATTACGCCGAATTGTTCCAGGCTCATCAGAACGGTAATGAGAAGAGATGAACAAATAGTCGAGTCGGAACTGATGGAGATCAGCGCGATTCAAGACGATACAACCAAGCTCGAACGGATTGTTGCCTGGTGCGCGAACTATCCCGATGAGATACCGTTCGCGCTAAGTTTCTTTCGCAGGCGTTCGGAAAGCGCGAAACAATCAGCGGTGGAACAAAGCCGGAACGAATAGTAGCGCAGACTATCACCCGGTCGGTTCAAGCCGAAAGAGTAGTACACACGTCGCTTGGCGCTGCCGTCATTGCGGAAGCCCACTTGGCGTCGGAGCTTCGAACGGGCGAGGTTCTCACTCTCGACGAAACCGTCCTTCGGGAGTACTGGAAGATATACGAGCAGCAGCGTTTGAGATGCCAAGTGGGGCAGGCCCCCGGCCTTGCGCCGGGTGCCCCGCCGTCTACGGCCCTCCAAACACTTCTGTCGGCTAACCGAATCGCCCCATTCACAAATCCTCCCCTCGAAATTTCTCCATTCCTTGCCCCTACTTGCATGCCGTTGTAATGTTTTCGCGTACTGTCGACCGCGTGAAATCGGATCATGACAGGACGCGAACTCCGTAATCAGCGCCGCGAGGCCGAGCGCAAAGCCAGAAAACTCGAATACCAGAACCTTCGTGGGGCCGGCAGTCTTGCCGGCAGTCTTGCCGGCGAGCCGGTTGTCCAACCGGCTCCTTTCACAGGTCCCACCGGCCCGCGCACCACCCAGGGCAAAGTCATCTCCAGCGGCAACTCCCTCAAACACGGGCTTGCTTCCGGTCGCATCATCGTTCCCGGCGAAGATCCCGCGGATTTCGAAGCGCTTCTGCAGAGTCTGCTCGCCGAGCATGCCCCTGCCACGGAAACCGAAACGCTCCTGGTCCGGCAGATGGCCCAGTCCTGGTGGCTCACGCAGCGCGCCATCCGTATCCAAAATCAGGCTTTCACCGAAACCCTCGTCGATACCCACAAGCTCGCGCTCTTCCTGCGCTATCAGACCACCCATGAGCGCGCCTTCTACCGCGCCTTGAATTCACTGCTTAAGCTCCAAAAAGAGCGACGCAAATCCGCTCCCGAGTTCGTTTCGCAAAAAGCCGGTGCCACCCCCGAGTTCGTTTCGCAAAACCAGGGGTGGAGCGGCCTTTCAGGCTGCCATGACGGCTTTCCAGCCGGCATCCCCGCCTCCGAAAGCGCCTGAACCGCACACGCGATAATGTAAACTTCATGCATCGCGGCGCTGTTTGGGCCCTTCTTGCGTCTTCGGTCGTAGCTGCAGGCGCGATTCCCGCCTTCCGGGCCGACTTCCGCGATATCGCGGAGGCATCTGGCCTGACCGCACGGAACATCTTCGGCGGGGTTGACCAAAAAAACTACATTCTCGAAACCACTGGAAACGGGGTTGCGATTTTCGACTACGACGGCGACGGCCGCAACGATATCTTCATCGCCAACGGAACACGCCTGGGCGGATCCAACTCGCCGGCCAGCCTTCCGCAGCTCTATCACAACGAAGGCAGTGGCCATTTCAAGAACGTAGCCGCACGGGCCGGTTTCACGAAAACCGGTTGGGCGCAAGGCGTTTGCGTCGGCGACTACGATAACGACGGCCATCCCGATCTGCTCGTTACCTACTACGGACACAACGTCCTCTACCGCAATCGCGGCGACGGCACATTTGAAGATGTCACCGAGAAAGCGAAACTGCCCGTGACCGGTACTCGCTACGGCTCCGGATGCTCGTTTGTCGACTACGACCGCGACGGCTATATCGACCTGTTTATTGCCAACTACGTCGACCTTGACCTGAACAAGACCCCGCATCCCGGCTCTGGCGAATATTGCGTGTGGAAAGGCATCCCGGTGATGTGCGGTCCGCGCGGGCTGCCGCTGGCGCACAATGTCCTCTATCACAACAACCGCGACGGCACATTTACTGACGTATCGGAAGCCGCCGGCATC
>JAICXK010000181.1 GCA_025980435.1 Bryobacteraceae bacterium | reverse complement strand
GTCGAGAATGCCGGATTCGCCTGCGCCAGATCGCGTCCGCTGATCCAATCCGAATGAATGGCGTGGCAGGCAAGCGGCTGAACGAGAAAGGCGAGCAGCAGCGTCAGCGTCATTGCGTTACTTGATTGATCTGCTGGTACATCTCGTCGGCGGCTTTCACGACGCGTGAATTCGCTTCATATGCCCGCTGGCTCTGGATCAGGTTGACGAATTCGCCGACCACATCGACGTTCGATTGCTCGGTGTAGCCCTGAAGCAGAGTGCCGAGTCCTTCGGGGCCGCCTGGATTGCCGACCTGCGGATCGCCGGAAGCGTCGGTAGGCGAGTAGAGCGTGTTACCCATGCTGTTCAAGCCCGCGGGATTCTGAAAACTCACTAACTGGATCTGGCCAGCCTTTTGGGATGCGGACTGATTGGGCAACGAAAAGCTGACCGTGCCATCCTGGGCAACGGTTATGTTCTGAGCGTTACTCGGAATCGTGATCTGCGGCTCGAGGGAATCGCCGTTTGCGGTGACTACGTTGCCGTTTCGATCGAGTTGGAAATTTCCCGATCGGGTGTAGGCAAGGTTTCCGGAGGCCTGCCGGATCTGGAAAAAGCCGGTCCCCTGGATGACCATATCGAGCGGGTTGTTGGTCTGAGAAAATGCGCCCTGGGTAAAGATGATCTCGTTCGAAGCGGCGCGTGTCCCCAGGCCAAGCTGCAAGCCGGCCGGAACCGTAGTTTGGGCACCCGCTGAAGCGCCCGGCTGGATCATGCTTTGATAGATCAAATCCTGAAACTGCGCCCGGCGCATCTTGTAGCCGGTGGTGTTGGCGTTGGCCAGGTTGTTGGCGATGTTATCGACGTTCAATTGCTGGGCGGTCATGCCGCTGGCAGCGCTATAGAGTGCACGAATCATGTGTAGTAAATCTCCAAAAAGAAAAATCAAGAACCGATACGGGCGACTTCCTCGACAGCCTGGCGGTTCATATCTGTTCCGATCTTGATGGCGCGCTGCAGCATTTCGAAATGCCGCAGCAAAGAAATCATTTTTGCGGCGGCCTCCGCCGGGCCGGTATTCGACGTTTCGAGCTTGCCCTGGTAGACCTGTGCGTTTGCGGCAGGAATCGGCGTGACTTGCGGGCCGGGAGACTGGAAATATCCAGCGCGCAATTTTGTGAGCTGGCTGCGATCGGCAAAGTCCGAGAGTTGCAACTGGCCCAACGCGTTCCCGTCCTGGAGAATCTGGCCATCCGGCTGCACCTGGATGGGGTCCGGGGACTGGATTTGTAGGGTTTGACCGCCGACCAGGCGAACCGGGTATCCTTCGGCCGTGAGAAGGGCGCCCCGGGGCGATAAATGGAAGTTGCCATTCCTCGTATACAAAGGGCCGTTCGGGCCATTCACAGAGAAGAAGCCGTTTCCAGAAAGCGCGAGATCGGTTGCACTGCCTGTGTCGACAAGAGTTCCCTGGGAGAAGTCGGTCCACTGCTTTTGTACGACCGGCTCATCGCCGACGATGGGATCCGGCTGGCTGACGATTCCCGGAGCCAGGTACGTGCTGTAGAACTCTCGATCAGCCTTGAAGCCGCTCGTGGAGGCATTGGCAAGGTTGTTTGCGAGCATGTCAATGGAATCCATCCGGGACTGAAGACCGCTGGCTGCCGATGCTGTGAGTGGATCCATACCGGTAGGCTGTAATGCAACCCGGGTGCCAAGCGTGAAGATCCGCTCTAACTTCGTGCAGGTTTTGCGATATGGGCCAGGTAGGGAGTCGGCGGAAGCCAAGACGGAAGTTCCATTTCGTCGAAATCTCGACGTGCGGCGCGGGGCGACTCAGTTTTTTGACGGGATTCGGCCGCGCCCGAATCGTAATTCGTTCTGAAATAAGGCCAGCACTATGGAGCGGGAAGTGCATTTGCAGGTAGCGTGCTGCCATCTGCTATTGCGCTCGGGACGCAACCGGCCTATGCCGGCCCTGCGCTTCCATTGCGCAATACACCGAAGGCACGAAGCTCATCCGACGATTCAGATTCCGGCACGCCGAGTTTCCAGGACCACTTAGCGGAGCAATCTAAAACAGAGGATCAGGATAAGCAGGCGAAAGCGCCTGAGCCAAAACAGGCGAAAGCGCCTCTCCCACTCACGCAGGCAGAAGCGCCCGCCCAACTGGCAAACGTAGGAGCGCCTGCCCCACTGGAGTTACCAAGGCAGGCGGAAGCGCTTCCCCCACCACCGGCAACAGAACCACGGCAGTCGAAAGCACCTGCCCCACCGAGGAAGCCGAGTGATAAGCAGATCGATCTCAAAACAGCGCTCTTGTCAGAAGCGGCACCGCAACTTGTGCTGCCGGTGTTCACGAGCGGGACAGCGCCTGCGCAGTTGACGAAAGCCGACACAAACGCGGTCGTATTGCCCAAAGGCGATGTGCCGTCCCCGGCAGTGCGGCAGCCAGGCAATTTGACTCCCATAGCCAGTGCGGCGGGTCCGGTTACGTTCGCGGTGCGCGTGAATCCCGCTCCGAGTAAAGACACGCAGCCCGACGCGCAGGATCAGGACAAGACAGCGGCGGGACCCCAGATTTTACTTGGAAGCCGCGAGCCGGCTATCGCGCCTGCCATGGTTTCTCAGCAGCAAGAACATAAGGGAGACGGCTCACAGGACGGGCTTCCAACCGCCATGGCGGAAGCCGAAACCCAAAAGACTCCGCAGCCGTTCTCCGAACATTTGCAGACGGCGGATGCCGCTAAGGCGGGTGAGCCGGATAGAGACCCCAAGCCGCTTCCGGCCGAACCAGCACGACAGATCCACGTGCAGGTGACCGGTGACGGCAATCAGCGGGTTGACCTGCGGGTGATACAGCGCGATGGCTCGATGAGCGTGAGCGTAAGGGCCGCGGACCCGAATTTGAGCCGCACGCTTCAGGAACACATGCCTGAGTTGACGACGCGGCTGGAAGCGGACCACTTCCACACCGAGACTTGGGTTCCGAGGTCGAATGCTTCGGCATCCAGCTCTTTCGAACAGCGGAACTCGGATTCAAACACAGGATATTCGCCGGGCGGAAATGGCTCCGGCCAGCAACAAGGCGGGCAGCGAGATGACAAACCCGAGTGGGTGGATGAGCTCGAAAATTACGCCCGCAACTCACAGACAAGGAGAAACAGCTTATGGCGTCAATAGGAAACATCCCTTCAAACCTGTTTCAGCAGGATGCGAACGGAGTAAACGGCAGTACTTCGAACAATGGCGGGTCGGGATCAACCATTCCAGGCAGCGCCGATCCACTCGCAAACGAGTCGACCTTTCTGCAGTTACTTGTAGCGCAGCTTAAGAACCAGAACCCGTCGCAACCGATGGACGGCACAACTTTCGTAACACAACTGGCGCAGTTCAGCGATCTGGAACAGAACCTTGCGATGCGCCAGGACCTGGATTCGATCAATGCGAAGTATGTAGGAACCGGAACGAACGAGCAGACGAACCAGGATTCAAATTCCAACGCCGTGCCGGGCAGCAGCAAGAGTTAACACAGCAGACGGGTAAGGAGAAAAAAACATGTCAAGCACATTTTCAATCGCCCTATCGGCGTTGAAGGCGCAATCGGAGGCGATTGATACGACCGGCAACAATCTCGCGAATCTGAACACTACCGGATTCAAGGGGAGCACGGTCGATTTCAAGGACCTGTTCAGCGAGTATCTGGGTATCGATACCGGGTTTCAGTACGGGCTCGGTGTCGGCGCTCCCATCAGCAACCAGCAGTTCACGCAGGGCGCAATCCAGAGCAGCCAGGCGCCGCTTGCGGCGGCCATTCAGGGGAACGGATTTTTTGTGGTCAACACGCCCGCGAATCAGCAGTTATATACACGCGATGGAAACTTCATCGTCGATTCGAACGGCGTCCTTAAGACGCAGACCGGTGAACGCGTACAAGGCTGGAGCGCGGATGCCAACGGCGTAATCAACTCGAATATGCAGCCGGGCGACATCATTATGCCCACGGGCGCTGTGCTTCCGGCGAAGGCTACGGGAGGTATGTCGATCAGCGCCAACCTGAACGCCACAACCGCGGTTGGCGGAACTTACGCAGTGCCAATCCAAGTTGTCGACTCGCTGGGCGGGACGCACACGCTAACGGTTACGTTCACAAAAACGGCGACGAATACCTGGGGTTATAGCGCGGCCATTCCAGCCGCAGAAGGCACCCTTAGCGGCGGCACGGGATCAATAGTTTTCAATTCGGATGGGACGATGCCGCCCGCGGCAGGTCCTGTAGCTATCGCAATTACCGGCCTGACGGATGGCGCCCAAAATATGAACATCAACTGGAACCAAAATGCGGCCAACGGCGCCGGGGCGATCACCCAATATGGGGAAGCCTCGACAGCATCCTCCAGCCAGGATGGGACGCAAGCGGCGCAGTTGACGCAGGTTGGAATTCAGCAAGGCGGCCAAGTAGTGGCCTCGTTCTCCGACGGCACGCAGAAAGTGGAGGCGCAGCTAGCGCTCGCATCCATTCAAAATCCGACTTCATTGCAGAATGTCGGGAACAATAATTACGCGACGACCACATCCACGGCGACACCTTCGGTCGGCGTTCCGCAAAGCGGCGGGCGCGGCCAGATTTTGGGGGGCGCGCTGGAAGGATCGAACGTGGATATGGCGACCGAGTTCACGAACCTGATCGTGTACCAGAGCGGGTATCAGGCGAGTTCGAAAGTGATTACAACGGCGGACCAGATGAATCAGGATCTGCTGAATCTGATTCATTAATGAGCCGGACGCGGCGGTCCGGCGCGGATCCGGCGATCCGCCCCACTAGATAGCGATGATACAGCAGGGAATTGCAATTTGCCTGGTTCTGGGGCTGCTGGGCGGGACGCTGTGGCTGCTCAGGCGCAAGGGGCTGGCGAGATTCAACGGGATCGGGATTAAGGGAGCGAAAGGCGAGAAGGCGATGGCAGTGCTGGAGCGCATGCCGCTCACCGCGCAGCACTCGTTGCACCTGGTGCGTGTACTGGAGGAGACGATCCTGATCGGAGTCTCACCGACAGGATGCACACAGATAGCGAGTTTTACCGGACAGCGCGCGGCGGGAAAACAGGAGCAAGCGGAATGCGTATCCGGACAGTAATCCTGGCGGTTGCCGCGTTTCTAATGTCGACTGCGCCGATAGCCGCGCAGACATTCGAATCGATCGGGGTCAGCACGGTGCGGAACGGCGGGCGGGGGCTGACTCTGAGCGTACCGATGCAGATTGCGCTCGGCTTAACGCTGCTCACGCTGCTTCCTGCCGTCATCATGTGCATTACGCCGTTCTTGCGGATTGCGGTGGTTCTGCACTTTCTGAGGCAGGCACTGGGAACGCAGAGCGCGCCTTCAAACCAGGTGCTTATCGGGCTGTCGCTGTTCCTCTCGCTGGTGATTGTGCAGCCGGTCTTTTCGGATATCTACACACACGCCTGGCAGCCGCTTGAGAAGGGCGAGATTACGACCGAGCAGGCGATGGAACAAGGCTCCGTGCCGCTGCGGAAGTTTCTGATCCGGTTTGCGCGTGAGAAGGACATCCGCTTATTTGTAGAGATCGCAAAAGAGCAGCCGCCGCATAACCCATCTGACGTGAGCCTGAAAGTCCTAATTCCGGCCTATATCCTCTCGGAATTGAGAGCAGGATTTCAGATCGGCGCGGTTCTATTTCTGCCATTTCTGGTTATCGACATGGCGGTGGCATCGGTGACGCTTTCGATCGGGATGATGCAGCTTCCACCCGCCATGATCTCGGCGCCTTTCAAGATTCTGTTGTTTGTGCTGGTCGACGGCTGGAACCTGGTGATTGGCTCGTTAATGAAAAGCTTCTATCAATAGAAATACATGAACCCTCAGTTCGCAGTTCACATCGTAGGGCAGGCGCTGATGGCGACATTCTGGGTCTGCGCGCCGCTTCTGGTCATCTCGTTCGTGCTGAGCATTCTGATCAACTTCGTGCAGATCGCCACGTCGATGCAGGACCCGGTGTTCAGCACGGTACCGCGCCTTGCGGCGTGTTTTGTCGGCTTCATTCTGCTGCTGCCGTGGATGTTGAATCATGCGGTCGGGTACGCGGTCGCAATCCTGGGAGATCTAGGGCGGTTTGCACACTGATCTGACGATCTCGACGTCCACGCTGCTGGCATTCCTGCTGGTGCTGGCACGCGTATCGGGCGCATTTGTGTTCGTGCCGCTGCCGACAAAAGATGCGGGGCCGAGCATTGCACGAATCGTTTTGGCGCTGGCGGTTACCATCTCGCTGTTTCCGCGCTGGCCGTCGGTCCCGGTTCGCGATGCAGGTCCGGGTCTGCTGCTGTTTTGGGTGATCTCGGAAGCGGCGCTCGGCGCGGCAATCGGTCTCATGGTCAGTTTCCTCACCGAGGCCATGACGTTTGGAGCCCAAATACTCGGCCTGCAGGCGGGATATGGTTACGCCTCGATTGTGGATCCTACGACGCAAGCAGATTCGGAAGTGCTTCCGGTCATAACGCAGCTCACGGCCGGCCTGCTGTTCTTTACGATGGGGCTGGATCGCTTCGTGATCCGGGCCTTCGCAGAGAGCCTGGACCGGTATCCGGCTGGAACATTTGTTTTTAAAGCAGATCTGGTGACACAAGTAGTGAACCTTGCGGGGAGCGTTTTCTCGGTTGGTTTGCGCCTGGCGTTTCCAATTCTTGGGCTTCTGTTCATGACTGATATCGCGCTGGCCCTGGTAGGAAGAATCAATTCTCAGCTTCACATGAGTATGCACGCGTTTCCGGTGAAAATGCTGATGACGCTGGTGATGCTGGGAGCGGTGCTGGCGGTATCGCCACAACTGTATCAGGCATATGCGGCCGAAGTTTTCAAAGCGCTTCATCATAGTTTTTTGCCGTGAGAAAGGAACGCACCAGCCGCTTGCTCACGCGCGCGGTCCCGTTTTGATAGATGGCGACTCCGGGCGGCGATAAAACAGAGAAGCCGACAGCGCAGCGGCTAAAGAAGGCGCGCGAGCAGGGCCAGTTCTTAACTTCGCGCGGACTGGTCGGCGCCATTCAGTTTATGGCCTTCGTCGTTCTGGTGGGAGGCCTCATCCCGAAGTGGAAAGACCAGCTCTTGCTGTCGGGAAGCGTGTTGATCCGGCGCGCCATGGACCGGCCGATTGAAGCTTCCGACTGGCCGGTTCTGTTACGCGTGTTCTTTGTGCAGACGCTTGTGCCGGTGCTGGAGCTGGGCGGAATTCTCTTCGCGCTCAGCGCGGGGACACACTTGGCCTTGACGAAAGCGGGGTTCAGCCTGCAGGCAGCAACTCCCAAATTCGAGCGACTGAACTCGCTGAGCCGGCTTCGGGAGCTGCCGGCGCAGAATCTGAAATCTCTGCTGCAAGCTGTTGGACTTGCGGCAGCTCTTTCCTGGCTGATCTATGCATATCTGGAAAGCAATGCGGTTTCGCTCCTACGGCTGCCCTTTGAATCAGTACACGCGGCATCGGCGCAAGTGGGGGATTCGATTGAGGGGCTGCTATGGAAGTCGGCGGCGATCTTTGTGGTCTTCGGCGCGATCGACGTATTTCAGCAGTACCGGAAGCACATGTCGGGCCTTCGCATGACCAAGCAGGAGATCCGGGACGAGAACAAGCGAATGGAAGGCGATCCGCAACTGAAGGGGCGGATCCGCCGCCTTCGCCGCGATTTCCTGCGCCGGCAAATGATCAAGGAAGTGCCCAAGGCGACGGCCGTGGTGGTGAATCCGACGCACTTTGCCGTCGCGATCCGATACGAAATCGAAAGCATGCCCTGCCCGATTGTGGTAGCTAAAGGCAAGAACTGGCTCGCGCTGCGAATTCGTCAGATTGCAACCGAGAATCAAATTCCGATTATTGAGAATCCCCCGCTGGCACGGGCACTCTACGAAGCGATCGACGTGGGCCGCGCGGTGTCTCCCGAGTTCTACAAGGCTATCGCCGAAATCCTGGCCTACGTGTACCGTCTGATGGGCCGAAAATTGCCCGGATAGTTGAACACCATTCAGCGGTCAGCATCTATGGCGTCACAAACTCAAGCGATTCCCGCGTCGGCAGGCGGCAAAGGCCTGAAGCGGATCTCGCTGCCGGGTCTTGGGGAACTTGCGGTTCCGCTGGCGGTGCTGGGGATCGTGATTGCGCTGATCACGCCCATGCCGCCGCTGCTGCTGGACATTCTGATTGTGCTCGATATCGGCATGTCGGTGATCGTGATGATGGTCACGATGTACATTCTGAAGCCGGTGGAATTCAGCGTGTTCCCAACCACGCTGCTGCTGTTGACGCTATTTCGGCTGGCTTTGAACGTAAGCTCCGCACGACTGATTCTGCTGAACGGAAATAGCGGTACGGCAGCCGCGGGGGCGGTGATTGAGGCGTTCGGCAACTTTGTCGTCGGCGGCAACTACGTCATCGGCGGCGTGATCTTTCTGATCCTGATCGCGATTCAGTATGTGGTCATCAACCATGGCGCGGTGCGCATCTCGGAAGTAGCGGCGCGCTTCACTTTGGACGCTCTCCCCGGTAAGCAGATGTCGATCGACGCGGAGATGAACGCCGGGCTGATTGACGAAGCGGAAGGGCGAAAGCGGCGCAAGCAGTTGGCCGCGGAAGCCGAGTTTTACGGGGCCATGGACGGGGCGTCACGGTTCACGCAACGAGACGCCATCGCGAGCATCCTGATTACCAGCATCAATATCTTTGCGGGTTTCCTGATCGGCGTTCTGCAGCACGGCATGGAGTTAAAGAAGGCGCTGCAGACCTATACGGTGTTGACCATTGGAGATGGCCTGGTCACGGTCATTCCGGCGCTGATGATTTCGGTTTCGGGCGGTTTGATCGTGACGCGAGCGACCTCCGATAATCGCGTCGGGGAAGAGTTTCAGAAGCAGATCTTCGGGAGATCGGAGCCGCTGCTGCTGTCGAGCGGAGTACTCCTGGTGCTGGCGGCGTTCCCGGGACTGCCCACCGTGCCCTTTCTGCTTTTGGGCGGCGGGCTTGGAACGGTAGCGTGGATCAAGCGTAAAAATATTGACACTGCCGTCAAAAAAGAGGCGCAGGCAGCATCCGCTCCCCCTAAGGAAGATCTGGAATCGCTTCTCAGAGTGGAACCGGTTTCGATCGAAGTCGGGCTGGGATTGGCATCGCTGGTTGCCGGCGGCAAATCGTCTCCTCTGCTAAAGCGCATAGCGGGAATTCGAAGGCAGTTTGTTACGACGCTTGGATTTTTGCTTCCGCCCGTACGGGTAAGCGACAACGTATCCCTGCATTCTCGTGAATATGTGGTCCTTCTAAAAGGCAGCGAGATCGGGCGATACGAGCTCCCTGCGGGCAGCGAGCTGGCGATTCCTTCGGCGCGCGCCGATAAGAGTTTTCCGGGACAGCAGACACGCGAGCCGGCGTTCGGGTTGCCCGCGCTCTGGATTCCTTCAGACCGTGTCGATGCGGCGCGCGGAGCGGGTTACACGGTGGTTGACACGGTGAACGTGATTGGAACGCATCTTTCTGAGCTGGTCCGGCAATACGCGAGTGAAATGCTGTCGCGGCAAGATGCGAAATTGTTTTGCGACCGTGTGAGCCAGGAGAACGGCAAGTTGGTGGAAGATTTGGTTCCGAAAATGCTTTCGCTCTCGGTGGTCCAAAAGGTGCTTCAGAATCTGCTGCGCGAGCGAGTCTCGATCCGTGACGGGGTTTCCATCCTGGAGGCGTTGAGCGAG
>JAICXK010000260.1 GCA_025980435.1 Bryobacteraceae bacterium | reverse complement strand
GGCGTGATTGTCGCCGGCACGCACACCAACGAGATCTTTATTGAAAATGGGCGCTTTCACGGCAAAGTGATTGCTGAGGCGATTGAGAAGAGCCTGCGCCATCTGCCTCAAACCAAAGCGACCCCACTTTCCCGATAGGGAATGTCGTGTTAAGGTGGGAGTTATGGCACAGTATGCACATCCTGAAGTCGTAGTTGACACTGAGTGGCTTGCGGGCAAGCTGAAGGATCCTTCCGTACGCATCGTAGAAGTGGATGTTGATACGAGCGCCTACGATCTGGGGCACATTCCAGGGGCAATTGCCTGGGCGTGGACCACGCAGCTTTCCGATACGGTGCGACGGGACATTCTGTCGAAGGGCGACCTCGAAGCGCTGCTGTCGAAATCGGGAATCAAGCCGGATACAACCATTATTTTGTACGGCGACAGCAATAACTGGTTTGCAGCGTGGGCGTTTTGGCAGCTCAAGGTTTACGGGCACAAAGACGTCCGGCTTCTGAACGGAGGCCGCAAGAAATGGCTGGCCGAAAGCCGGGAAGTGAGCGACCAGGCTCCCTCATACGAGCACACCCAGTACAAAGCCCAGGAGCCGGATCTTTCGTTGAGAGCCTTTCTTCCGCAGGTGCAGGACGCAGTGAAGAAGCATGCCGCATCGCTGGTGGACGTGCGCGGTCCGCAGGAGTTCACCGGCGAGATTCTCGCGCCCCCCGGATTGCCGGAGACCTGCCAGCGAGGCGGCCATATTCCTGGTGCCCGCAATGTCCCCTGGAGCAAGGCCTGCAATGACGACGGAACCTTTAAGAGTTTCGACGAACTGAAGGCGCTGTATTCCGCCGAAGGCGTGAGCGCGTCGAAGCCGACCATTGCTTACTGCCGTATTGGCGAGCGTTCCAGCCATACGTGGTTTGTGTTGAAGTATTTGCTTGGCCTGCCGAATGTCACCAATTACGATGGATCGTGGACCGAGTGGGGCAACCTGGTGGGCGCTCCGGTAGAGCGCGGCGCGGCCAAGTCGGCAGGAGTGTAAGCAATTATGGAAGCGACGATGAAGACCGAACAGTTTCAGGAGCGCCAGATTGAGATCGACGGCTGGCCGGTAAGGCTGACCAGTTACAAAGTAGGGGATAAGTACGTGTGCCAGGCAGACAACGTTTCGCCGGGCGCGTGCCTGGCGCGGTTCTCAGAGCCGACTGCGGAACAGGCGGAATCGCAGGCCATTTCGAAGGCCCGGCATTTGCTAAGCAAAACGAAGCGCCGGGACATTTCGTAGCGGTGGAACAGGCGCTTTCGCTGGCTCTGGACTTTGGAAATTTTCGATCTCTCCTATCAACTGAAACGGAGCCGGAAGCGTGAGCGACCTAGAATATATGCGCTGTTCTGCGGGCTAATGCTCACGGGTATTGGGATAGTACGCCAACGGCTCGCCTTGGCCGTGCAACACATAATCGACAGCCGCTCTGAGGCTCACTGCATTCCAGAGGTAACGTGTGCTTCCATGAACAGACCAGTAGCGTCGGCGATGAACACTCGGCACGTCACGGCGAAGAGCACGAGTGGCGTAGGCCTTGCAATCGGAAAGCATGCGCTCTGGCGTTGCTTCCCCGGAGAGCACCGCATGTACATGAGTTTTCCGGACATGGATGGCGTGCGCAATCCATTGGCGATGTCTGCACACGGATAGAACCGTTTCCAGCGTAAGGCGTCGGCTTTCTGGATCGAGCGTCCAGGGTGGCTCATTCAAATGCGCGCGCCACCAGGCCTGCCGCATCGGATTGGAAGCCAACACAGGGCTCCCGACAGTACAGTGCTGGACATCGACCCAACCCTTTTCGGAGCCAGGCAGATGTGTGCCGTAAGTCGAGAACGTCAACAAGTAGGCCAGCACCGGCACAAAAAATCAGTCTCAGAAGCGGTTCGGAACTCTCAGCATTCCCCATTAGGGCGCTCACGCTTCCGGCTCCGTTTCGATGTCGGTCATGGCTGCAAATGTCCAAAGTCCAGGGACAGGCGCTTTCGCCTGTCGAGCGAGGTATGCCTCACCTTTCTATTTCGCTTTCAGAAAATCGAAATCGCACCCCAGGTTTGCTTGCGTGACGTGCTCGAGGAAGAGCTGCCCGTAGCCGCGATCGTATTTCGGCGCGGGCTGCACGAAACTCGCGCGGCGGCGGCCCAGTTCCTCGCCTGCAACACAGAGAGTTAAGCTGCGCGATTCCGCGTTTAGTTCAATCGTGTCACCCGATCGCACCAGCGCAAGCGGCCCGCCGATGGCGGCTTCCGGAGCCACGTGCAGGACGACGGTGCCGAAACTCGTTCCGCTCATGCGCGCATCGCTAATGCGAACGACATCATCCACTCCCTGGTTCAGCAGGACGCGCGGAAGAGGGATGTGACCCCACTCCGGAAATCCAGGGCCGCCCTTCGGTCCGCAGTTTTTCATCACGAGCACCGAATCCTTCGTCACGGGCAGATCTTCGCGATCGATCTGCGCAAGCATCTCTGCATTGCTTTCAAAGACGTAGGCTGGTCCGCGGTGCCGCAAGAGCCGCGGGGATGCAGCGGTCTGCTTGAGGACCGCGCCATCCGGGGCAAGGTTGCCTCGAAGCACAATCGTTCCGCCTTCTGGATGCAAAGGATCGGCAAGAGTTCGGATTACTTCACGGTTGTGGCATTCGGTATTCTCGACATTTTCAGCGATGGTTTTGCCGGTAACAGTGAGGCAGTCGGCGTGCAGCATCGGTAATAGCTCGCGCATCACCGCGGGCAGGCCGCCCGCGTAGAAGAAATCTTCCATCAGGTATGCGCCGGAAGGTTTGATATTGGCAATGTAGGGCGTTCGCCGCGAGATGGCGTCGAACTCATCGAGATGAAGATTAATTCCCAACCGGCCGGCGATGGCAAGTAAATGCACGACCGCATTGGTCGATCCACCGATCGCCATATCGACGATAATCGCGTTCTCCAGCGCCTGTTTCGTCATGATGCGAGAGGGGCGCAGGTCTTCTTTCACAAGATCGACGATGCGGGTACCGCTTTTCTCGGCAATCGCGAGCCGCCGCGAATCGGGAGCGGGAATGTTCGCGCACCCGGTGAGCGTCATTCCCAGAGCTTCGGCCAGGCTTGTCATCGTAGAGGCCGTACCCATGACGGTGCAATGTCCGGCGCTTCGCGAGATGCAGCCCTCCACTTCTTCCCAAGCCTCCTCGCTCAGCTTGCCGGTACGAAAGAGGTCGAAGAGTTTGCGGCCATCCGTGCCCGAACCGAGGCGCTGATTACGCCACTGCCCGCTCAGCATCGGGCCGCCGGGCACAACAATGGCGGGAATATCGGCGCTGGCGCAGCCCATCAGTTGCGCGGGCGTAGTCTTGTCGCATCCGCACAGCAGGACCACCCCGTCAATCGGATTCGCCCGGATGGACTCCTCCACATCCATCGCCATGAGGTTGCGATAGAGCATGGTTGTGGGGCGCATGTACATCTCGCCTAGCGAGATGGTCGGAAACTCGAGCGGCAGTCCTCCCGCGGCCCAGACACCACGCTTTACGGCTTCTGCAACGGTGCGCAGATGAGCGTTGCAGTTATTCAGCTCGCTCCACGAATTGCAAATTCCGATGACCGGCCGGCCATCAAAGATATCGCGATTGAAGCCTTCCGAACGCAGCCAGGCACGGCGCGCAAAACCGTAGTAATCCGGCTGCTGAAACCACTCCTGGCTGCGGAGTTTAGACATGGTTGATAGGGCGGATCAAGCCCGCCCCACCATATCAGAACGAGAAGTGCAGGCCGAACTGCATCTGTCGCATGGGCAGTTGAATATAAGTAATCTGGCCTGCGCCGCTCGAATCGATTTGCGATGCCGGATTTCCCAGGTTCACGTGATTGAAAACGTTGAATGCATCGGCCCGCAGTTCCAGCTTAAATCGCTCGCTCAACAATAGGTTCTTCGAGAGAGACAGATCGGATTCCCACTCGTGCGATCCGCGAAGCGAATTGCGGCCCGCGGTTCCCTGCCGGAACGGCTGTTGCGGCTCGCTGTAGGCAGCGGGGTTGAACCACAGATTCGCGTTCGGATTGGGTACGTTTGGATTTCCGATCACGTCGGCGCGCACACCGGCGAAGTCCGGATCGTTCAGCAGCGGCGCGTTCGCGACCGACGGCGTAAAGGGGAGCCCTGTTCCCCAGGTGTGGACCCCGCTTAGCCGCCAGCCCCCGACGATAGCGTCAGCGATAGCGTTGTTGCCGAGTTTCCAATGCCGATTGCGGCCGAACGGAAGGTCCCAGTTGTGCGTGAAGGTAATCACATGTTCGCGATCCCAGGTTGCCGGGCCGTAGTCGTTTTGGCCGTCGTAGCTGTTCGACGGCGAACCGCCGCTGCCTTCCGACTGGTAGTCAAGCGCCTTCGACCACGTATAGGTGAGCAGGAAATCCAACCCCCGCGAAAACTGTTTCTGAAACTTCGTCTGCAGCGAGTTGTAATTTGACGTCGCACAGTTGCAGTACTGGTTGATGTACTGTGTTAGCCCAAACAGATTGTAAAAGGGGCGGCGAGGATTCACGTCGCCCGGGCCGGGGAACGCCTGATTACGCGCAAGCGACTCAAACAAGTGCCGGCCGACGTTTCCGACGTATGCAACTTCCAGCGCCATCGTAGAGGTGAGCTGCTGCTGCACCGTGAAGTTCCAGAACTGAACCATGGGGATGCGGTAGGAATCCAGAGGATCGGTGAAGTAATTGATTCCGATTCCATTGGGAAGCAGGTAGCGTCCATTCGTGCCCACCGGCGGATTGATGGGCGCAGGAGGCCCATTGAGCAGATTGAAGGGTGCGAAATAGATGTTGGACTGCGTCACGTTTTGTGGATTGACGATCGGCGGGTTGTAGTCGGCGCCCTGTCCAAACACGGATCCCAGCCCGGCGGGTGTGGCGCTGGTTCCGAATCCCGCGCGCACAACCGTTTTCGGCGAGGCCTGATATGCGATTCCGATGCGCGGCTCGAACAGTTTGTTATATGCTTGCACTCCCATGTTCCTGGGAACGTCACCCACGCCTGCCACAAGCACCTCGCCGGTGGCGGGATCAAAGCTGCCGGCGCCACCCGGTTTAGCTGCCGTTTGCGGCAAATAATCTTCCCAGCGGAGGCCGTAGTTGACTGTCAGCTTTGGTGTGACGCGCCAGGAATCCTGCCCGAAGAAAAACAGGCGGGTTTGACGAAGCCCGGGATAGTAGTCGTAAGCCGTGTAGTAACGGTTGAAATTAGCGGGCAGCCCCAGGAGATAAGAGGCAAGCCCGGCGCCGGTAGACGCGTTTCCGTTTGCAGCATTGTCAACGGTCAAATCGCCTGTTACCGAAGCATTGAACGCGATTTCGCCGGATCGATGGCTATCGCTCGGAATACGCTGCTGCTGGGCCCTGCGGATATCCGCGCCGAACTTGATGGTGTGATTGCCGGCGATCTTGGTCCAGTTATTCACCCATTGAAACTGGTTTTCTGTCTCTTTCAACGGGCAGTTGCAGGCATTAACGCCCAGCGCATATCCAAAATCGAAGCCGCCGTTTCCATTCACGTAGAAAGCTGGCAAGCCGCTGGTTGCTTGTGAGCCCGTATTGAGACCCGGTAGGCCTGCGTCTCTGGCGGGCGTGGTTCCCACGTCGTTCGGCTGCACGCGAATCCGATAGCGATAGAAGCCAAAGCGGGCGTCGGTGATCAGCGTGGGACTGAAGGTGTGATCCAACCCCAAGGCGAGGCTTTGGTTCCGGTCGATAGAATCGCCGGAGAAGTTAAAAGCGCTCGGACCGCCGCCGGCATCGCCGAAAGCTGCCGGTGAATAGTTATTAAAATCGGCCAGCGTATAGCGGCCGAAGACATGCGTTTTCGTGCTCCAGTTGTAATCGACCCGTCCGTCGTACTGGTTGATATCGAACCGCTGAACCCCTTCCGTGATGAAGTTGTTGAAGATATCGCTGCCGTTGTTCGGAAGAGGAACCAGGGATAGCAGTTTCTGCATGGGCGCAGCGACCGGGATCATGTTGGGCTGACCGTGCAGCGTGTACGCCTGGCGTCCGGAACCATCAGGAAGTCCGGTATTTGGATTGAACACCATTCCATCCCGGGCAGCAACGGTACCGCCTTCGGTAGTGGGCACCATCAGGGGATTCGCGCACGGCCCCGAGGAAACCGTTTGGTCCGCGCAAACATAGTTCCCGAGCAGCGCCGTCAGATCGCCGTTGCGTTCCGCGGCCGTGGGGACAGTGGTAAGAATCGACCCTCCCGTCCGGCGGCGGGTACCCTGATAATCGAAAAACCCAAATAGCTTATCTTTGATGACCGGGAACCCTACCGAGCCGCCAAACTGGTTCCAGCGCAGCGGCGGGTTGAGTTGCGTAAACGGGTTCGTCGCGTTGGTGATGTTGTTCCTCAAGTATTCAAACAGCGAGCCGTGCCACTGGTTCGTGCCCGATTTGGTTGTCGCTTGGATCAGCGCGCCCGCTACCGAACCGAACTCAGCGTCGTAATTGCTGGTGCTTACTTTGAAATCCTGCAGCGAATCGATATTCGGGTTAATAACGGCGATACCAAGGATCGCGCTCTGATTTTCAGTGCCGTCGAGGAGAAAGCCATTGGCGGTAAAGAACAGGCCGTTACTGTCGACCTGAATGCCCCCTTCGGGGTTTTCACTCGTGGCAATCTGAAACGTCTGGTTGAGCAGGGTGCCGGGAATTACCAGCATCAAATTCGTCACGTTGCGATCCAGGACCGGCAGCTCCTTAACCTGGCCGCCCGTCAGCGTCGTGGAGATCTCAGCCCGATCCGTAGTGAGCAGCGGCGTCACGTCCGTGACTTCCACGCTGGTTTGCACGTTTGCCGGACTCAACTTCGCGTCTACGGGAGTAGTGGCGTCCACCTGAACCGTAGCGTTCGCCGTGAAAACGCCGAAGCCGGGGCTCTCCACTTTCACCTGGTAACGCCCGGCGAGCAAGTGGGTTTGCGAAAAGTTTCCATCCCCGCCGCTCTGAGCGTGGTAGACCGTCCCGCGGTCAAGATCCGTAATGGTGACGGTTGCGTTCGGCACAGCGGCGCCGGTAGTGTCCTGAACGGTTCCCGAAATGTTGCCGGAGACCGCCTGGGCAAAAGCCGCCGCAGCCAGCAGAAGAGCAAAAATGCACGCAGATAGAGTGCGAATAATATTTCTTAACACTGAACTAACCTCAATTCCTTCTATACTCCATTAGAATCGAGGTTTTCGTCAAGGTCATTCAGGCATCGCGCCGGATTCGAATTCTACTCGAAT
>JAICXK010000094.1 GCA_025980435.1 Bryobacteraceae bacterium | reverse complement strand
CTCGAACAGTTCGGATGGCAGCCGCCGGATTACCTGGTAGTGCCCGGCGGCAATCTTGGCAACTCCTCGGCTTTTGGCAAGGCGTTCACTGAACTCAAAGGACACGGCTTCATCGAAAAGGTTCCCCGAATCGTGATTGTCCAGGCTGCCGGTGCGAATCCGCTGGCCCGCATGTGGGCCTCGGGATCCAAGGAACTTCGCGCCCTGGACCGGCCCAATACCGTCGCTACCGCCATTCGCATCGGCAATCCGCGTTCCTGGAAAAAGGCGTTGCAGGCAATCGAATTCACTGGCGGCCTAGTGATGGATGTTACCGACGAGGAGATTGGAGAGGCGAAAGCCGAGATTGGACGGGACGGCATCGGATGCGAGCCGGCCTCTGCGACGACTCTGGCCGGCATCCGCAAGCTCGTCAGCGCCGGAAAGCTTGATCGCGACGCGACCATTGCGGCCGTCCTGACGGGCCACGCTCTGAAAGATACGGATTTCATCATCCGCGCGCACCAGCAGGTGCAGGACAGAGAGCCCGCTTCGATCTGTACCCACTACAGATGTCGTATGAATCTCGCTGTCCACTCTGAATTCGAGATTCGAGTACCCGGCTCAATTGCCAACCTGGGTCCCGGTTTCGACACCCTCGCTGTAGCGGTGCAGCTTTACCTCACTCTCTCCGTGCGTATCCTGCCTGGCGCGAACGAGTTGCAGTTTCATTTCATCGATTGCCATATTGACGGCGAAAACTACATCGAGCGCTCGTTTCGCTTTCTGGCTTTGCAGCGCGGGGGATCGTTCCCCTCTTTACGTGTAGAGGTCCGGAGCGAAATTCCTCCGAAAGGCGGGTTGGGCAGCAGCGCCGCCGCAACTGTCGCGGGCCTCCGCTTATATGAGGCGATTGCCGGTCCGCTGCCGGTGCAAGGGTTGCTGAACGCCGCCTGCGCCCTGGAAGGACACCCTGATAATGTAGCCGCCGCCTTGCTTGGCGGCCTGACCATCAGTTGTCAGATGCCGGACCGCTCCGCCTTCGCCGTAAAGTTGCAATGGCCGGAATCGCTCGCTTTCATCGTGTTGACCCCGCAACTGGCGCTGGCTACAGCTGCGTCCCGGGAGGCATTGCCCGTGCTGGTCGCTCGCGAAGATGCGGTCTTTAATCTGCAGCGCGTGGCACTGCTGCTCGAAGCGCTGCAGAGCAGAAATTTTTCGCTGCTCCGCGAGGCTCTGCAGGACCGCATTCACCAGCCTTTCCGTCAGCACCTTGTACCCGGATTGGAACGCGCGCTTGCTTTGGAGCATCCGGACCTGTTAGGCGTCTGCCTCAGCGGCGCTGGACCTTCGGTCGTGGCTCTCGCCGAGCGGAACCTGGCCGAAGTGCAGGATGTGCTCGAGAGCGCTTTCCAAGCGGAAGGCATTCGCTTCACAGTTCGCAAGCTGCGTGCGCATCAGGAACGAGAGAGCATTCTGGACCCGATCCCCACTTGGGCGAATAGATAAATCTCCACTACTTCGGTTTATTCGCCAGAATCAGCGGCGAAGGCCCGGGCGAATCCAGGGTGCGCGGATTCTCGAAGCCGGCCTCGCGCAGCCAGGCGCTAATTTCATCGAACGAAAACGTGTCGCCATCATCGGTGTTCACCAGCATATTCACCGCAAAGATCAGCCCCATAGCCGGACCGGTGCGGTCCTCATTGACAAGAAACTCCGCGATCGCAATGGTTCCGCCTGGCACGAGCGCCCGGAAGAGTTTTCCCAGCAGCGCGCGGCTGCGCCGTTCCCCTTCGCTGTGAAGGATTTGTCCCAAGGTCGTAACATCATACCCGGCTCCAAAATCGGCGGTATTTAGATCGCCAGACATGAAACGGAACTGCTTCGAGACTCCGAAGCGCTCTGCCACTCGCTGTGTCACTTGCAGTACTTCCGGCCAATCCACCGCCGTAACGGTGACTTGAGGCGAACTCTGCGCCAGACCGATGCCCCATACTCCTGAGCCGGCGGCCAGATCAAGCACCTTCACCGGTTTCTGTGCGTCGGCAACCTTTAGATGCGCCGCCAGGGCCTGTGCAGCCGGGTAGCTCATCGGGAAAATGTCTTCCACAAATTTTTGAAAGAATGCAGCGCCGCTCGATTCGTTATTGACCGCGCCCTCTGGCCTGCCCGTCCGGACGATTTCATTCAAGTGGAGCCACTTGGGAATGAGATGCGCACTGATGTGGCGGATAATGCCGCCTTGAAACCCGGGCTTTGTGCTGACCAGAAATGCCGCGCTCTCTGGAGTCAGCGCATACTTGCCCGCCGGGCCTTTCGACAGCAGTTGCAGTCCGGTCAGCGCGTTCATGAGGATCCGCACTCCGCGCTCGGACACGCCGGAGGCGCCGGCCGCTTCCTCGACCGTCTTCGGCCCCTTGTCCAGCAAATCGAAAATCCCGTGGCGGAGCGCAGCCTCAATAATCAGAGGCGGCGCGTAGCCCCAGGTAAACTGCATGATCCGCTCAGGTGTCACGGCCGGGGTTTCAGGTGTGCTCAAGAAAAATCTCCTTGTTTATGGAAATGGTATCTGACGCTCTCAGGCGTTCGCGAGCGATCCCGCCCTTTTCCCCAATCCGCATTCTTCATGCACCGCTCGCACGGCTCGATCCAAAGAATCCAGGCGCACAATGATGCCGATCGTCAGCTCGCTTGAACCCTGCGCGATGGCAATAATGTTGACTTCCTCCCGAGAAATCGCAGTGAATACCCGTCCCGCGAGTCCCGGCGTGCCTCGCATACCCTCGCCCACCACGGCCAGTAGGCCTACGTTCTCGTCCACCTCGATCGGCTTAAGGTATCCGTGCGCCAACTCAATTGAGAGATTCGACTCCAGAACCTCGAGTGCCGCTGCGACATCCCGCTTGCGGATCAGAAAACAGAAACTTTGGCGATAACTGGAACTCGTGAACACCAAAATCTCGACGTTCGCCAGCGCCAGCGCATCCAGTGCGCGTGCCATCATGCGCGTGCCGCTCAATATTGCATTCGCTGGCTCCATCGAGATCAGCGCTACCTTGGCCATCGATGTCACCGCCCGCGCACCCTTCGGCTCGTCGAAATGGGACACAATCCTCGTTCCAGGCTTCTCCGGAGCAAAGCTGTTCTTGCTCCAGACCGGAATCTGTTTTTCCACCAGCGGCGCAAGCGTTCGCGGATGCAGCACTTTTGCGCCGTTGTAGGCGAGTTCCGCCGCTTCCGCGTAGGTCAATTCATCCAGCACCGCAACGTCCGGCACCAGGCGTGGGTCGGCCGTCATGATCCCGTCCACATCTGTCCAAATCCAAAGTTCCCGGGCATTGAGCGCAGCCGCAAGGATCGACGCCGAGAAATCGGACCCGCCGCGCCCTAGAGTTGTCGGGCGGCCATCCGCAGTTGCGCCGTTGAAACCCGTAACCACCGGAACGATTCCTCGTTCGAGCAGTGGAACAAGCCGGTCATCGCATTTCTTTTCCGTGAGTTCCATCTGCGGCGAAGCATTCCCGAACACGGCATCGGTAACGATCACCTCGCTCCCGTTCACCGCGCGAGCATCGATGCCGCAGGCCTCCAGATAGTGCGCCAGCAGGGTGGAAGACAGCCGTTCGCCGATCGCAATCGCTTCATCGACCGAGCGAGGCGGCCGCTCGCCAAGCATCAGAATGCCATTTGCGATTCGGTGAAACTCGGAGACCAGCGATTGTACGGCATTGACTGCCGACTCGCGAAATCGCGCGGCGCTGGCCGGCTCCGACAGTAGTTCATTGCAGGTCTGAATGTGGCGGTTCAGCAGCGTACGTAGATTGGCATCAACGGCGGAGCGGTCGCTGACCTCGGCATGCCGAAGAGTCTCCAGCAGCAGATCGGTGATCTTTGACATCGCGGAAACCACAACAACTACCGGGCGTTCCCGTTCCTGCGCAATAATATCCACTGCCGCACGCATCCGATCGGCGCTGCCCATACTCGTGCCGCCGAACTTCATGACCAGCACATTTTTCAAGCCCTTGACCCTCCCATCGGCATCTGCTGTATACTTATTCATAGTAGTGAATAAAAATTCACACGAGGTGTACTGAATGGCCGTTTCCGCTTATCAGCCAGCATCCCATGCGCGCGTGGTCAATTTTCGCCACGATCTGGACCTCTCTACCGAACACCTCCACGGTGTGCTCGATCTGGCTCGTCAGATGAAGCAATCGCGCCAGCGTTACGCCTCGGCCTTGAAGGGTCGGTACGTCGCTCTGCTGTTCGAGAAACCATCACTGCGAACCCGCATGACTTTTGAATTGGCGATCAAGCAACTCGGCGGGGATTTCGTCACCCAGATCGGGTTGATTGCCGAACGGGAACCTATTAAGGACGTTGCGCGCAACCTGGCGCGCTGGACAGACGCGATCGTTGCCCGCACTTACTCTCAGCAGACCGTCGAAGAACTGGCCCAATGGTCCGAACTGCCGGTGGTGAACGCATTGAGCGATCTTTATCATCCCTGCCAGGCGCTCGCCGACATGCTTACTCTGAAGGAGCACTTCGGGCGGCTGCGCGGGCTGAAACTGGCCTACGTCGGCGATGGCAACAACGTCGCGCACTCGCTCTTGCTGTGCTGTGCGCGCTTCGGGATTCATTGCAGCATTGCAACTCCTGCCGGGTATGAACCGGCAGCCGGCATCGTCAAAGAGGCCAGCCAGTTGGCGAATGGTTCGCAAATCGAAATCAGTAACGATCCCGTATCCGCCGTTCACTCGGCCCATTCTGTCTATACGGACGTTTGGGCCAGCATGGGACAGGAATCGGAAGCGGCGGAGCGCAACAAAGTGTTCGCTGCTTACCAGGTGAATGAAGAACTGCTAGGCAAAGCCCGAAAAGACGCCGTGTTCATGCACTGCCTGCCTGCCAAGCGCGGCCAGGAAGTGACAGACGCCGTCATCGAATCGGCGCAATCCGTTGTTTTCGATCAGGCCGAAAATCGCCTTCACGCGCAAAAGGCCTTGCTGCTGATGCTGCTGCAATAGAGCAACGGTGGCGCAGACGATCGTCTTGCATGGGTGGCGCGGGCGATCATTCTTTGTCGCCTGCGAGAGAGACCCCGCGTACCATGGATGATTCAGTCTTATGCAGTCCGTTCTTTGTCTTTTTCTCTTTCTTTGCGCCGGGTGTTCGGCTGACTGGCTCACCTACGCTCACGACCCTCAGCGCACCGGCTACAACCCGTCCGAAAACCAGCTTTCTCCCGCAAACGTCGGCCGCCTGTCCCTGCTCTGGGAGGCGAATCTCGAAAATGCGCCGGTCGCCCTCAGCGCACTGACTGCCCCGCTGGTTGCGGACAATGTTCAGACCGGCGCGGGTCCTAAGACACTGGTCTTCCTGGCCGGTAGCTCCAACACGTTCTTCGCAGTCGATGCGGATGACGGCAAGGTAGTGTGGAGCCGCACTCTCACCAGCTTCGCGGTTCCCAAAGAAGAGCCGTATTATTTATGTCCGAACACGCCCAATGCCACTCCGGTAATCGATAAGGAGCATCAGATCATTTACACCATCGGTGTGGATGGGCGGGTCTACGGCCTGGACCTCGCAACCGGAAAAGTTCGATTTGGTCCGTTCGCCTTCATCCCGGCGTTCGCCAAAGCCTGGAGTTTGAACCTCAGCAACGGCCTGCTGTATACCACTACATCCCAGGCGTGCGGCGGCGATCGCTCCGGCATTTACTCTATGCGCGTGGCAGATCCAATGCATACGGAATCGCGCGAATTTCTGGTACGCAGCGGTTTCGGCGGCGGTATGTGGCTGCGCGGCGGAACCGTAATCGGACGCGATGGAACCGTCTATGTCTCCACCGGCGATGGGGCCTTTGATCCTGCCGCCGGCGAATACAGCAATAGCTATTTGGCTGTCGCGCCTGATCTCTCCCGCGTAGAGGACTATTTCACGCCGCCAAATTGGCAGCAGGTCAGTAAGCGCGATTTGGATTTACCCTCTGGCGGCCTGCTGGCGTTTACCTATCGCGGAAAACAGATCCTCGCAGGCGGGGGAAAGGAATCTGTCGTTTATCTGCTCGATGCCGCTGATCTCGGCGGAAGCACTCATCAGAAAGCCATGTACTCATCCCCCGTTCTCGCGAACGAAGGCGCCGCACTCGAAGAGAAAGGGCTGTGGGGCTCGCCCGCCTTTTGGACCGGTACGGATCACCAGGGTTGGCTCTATTTTCCGGTTTGGGGAGGCTTGGCGGGAACGGCGCCGCATTTTCCGCTCACGAATGGCGACACCCCGCACGGCAGCATACTCGCGTTCAAGGTCGTCGCTTCCGATAAGGGAGAATTTTCTCTTCAGCCGGCCTGGATCTCGCCGGACATGAACCTCCCGGACGCGCCGGTGGTCGCCAACGGCGTGTTGTATGCCCTCGCGACCGGCGAGAATCCGCGTCAGGATCACATCCTCGGCGTAACGCATTACAAGAGTATGGAGGATTGGAAACACAACCTGTTGACCACGGCCGAGCGCTCAGCGGGAACTCATCCCGCGGTTCTGGTGGCGCTGGATGCAAAAACCGGTAAAAAGCTGTACGACAGCGAAGATGCAATGAAAAGCTGGGTCCATTTCACCGGGTTAGCCGTTACCGGTGGCCGTGTTTTTGCAGTGGACCACGAATCACGGCTTTACTGTTTTGGATTGAAAACCGAAGCTGCCAGAGCCGCTGCAACGCCCTGATCTTTACTGAGCGCTTAGGCAACCTTGTATCGCTTCATCCACGGAAGCGCTCGCTCCGGCGGGGCGGTCAGTCGGAACTGAAAGCCTCCACCTCCCAGTCGCTTCCCGCCGTACGCTGCGCTCTCCTGCTGTGGTGCGGCACGCCCCACGTAGACGGAAGATCCCACCGGCAATTCACTTTCCAGATAATAGTCGAGCCGGTTCCATTCCAACTTGATCGCGGAATTGGCTCGATGTTCAGCTCGATGCATCGCGGGAAGCCGCAGGTCATCGATCTCCATGCTCGGCCTGTTCGGTGTCCACCACAGGCCATCCGGTTTGCCTGGTTTCCGCTGATTTACCAGCCCCCTGATGTAACTCGGATGATCTCTACCGAACGGCGCATCCAGACCTGCACTTTCATAACCCCGGTAAATGCTTATTTTGCGACCCGTCCGGACCAAAACATAAAATTGCTCAATAAACGTCAGCGCAAGCTCCGGACCAAGTGGAGATCCGCTGGTTCCTTTGATACTGCTCCGGAATACTTCCTGTTGACCTTTCCAGGCAAATAGAGCGGTCCCGTAGCCTTCGCGTCCGCCTACGTCATCAAGCAAATCCCTTTGGTATTGCGTTACCATTCTGTCCCCCGCGTGCGAAAAGAGGGGTCACAAACCCCGGCTCCAATCGACCGGAGATTCCAGAGCATTTATAGGGCCTTGCCAAGCTG
This sequence comes from Bryobacteraceae bacterium, assembly GCA_025980435.1. Classification (GTDB taxonomy): domain Bacteria; phylum Acidobacteriota; class Terriglobia; order Bryobacterales; family Bryobacteraceae; genus Bog-105. The sequence continues at coordinate 9,554 of JAICXK010000094.1, read as the reverse complement.
CTGCTCACGAATGTTGACGGCGCGCACGGGACAGGCATTCCCTTTTCACACCGTAAGCGAAAATAGTGCAGAGCATGAATAAAGTAAAAGCGAAAAAGGTGGCGCTTGCCTATTCCGGCGGCCTGGACACGTCCATCATCATCCCGTGGCTGAAGGAGCACTACGGCTGTGAAGTAGTGGCGGTCTGCGGCGATATCGGACAGGGCGGCGACGAGCTTGATGGGCTGAAAGAAAAGGCCCTCAAAACAGGCGCATCGGAAGTGTATGTGGAAGACATGCGCGAAGAGTTTGTCAGCGACTATCTTTGGAAATTGGTTCGCTCAGGCGCGATCTACGAGCACAAGTACCTGCTCGGAACTTCCATCGCTCGCCCTTTACTCGCCAAGCGGCAGGCGGAAGTAGCGCTCAAGACCGGCTGCGATGCATTGGCTCATGGCTGCACGGGAAAGGGCAACGATCAGGTTCGGTTTGAACTGACCTACAAGGCAATCGCTCCCCATCTTCCGGTGATCGCTCCCTGGCGCGAATGGGACATCGTGTCGCGTGAAGACGCCATTGAATACGCGAAGGCGCACAAGGTTCCCATCGCGCAATCGACTACCAAGATTTACAGCCGCGATCGGAATATCTGGCACATTTCGCACGAGGGCGGCGAACTGGAAGATCCGGCGAACGCCGCGCCCGATCATATCTGGATGCTGACAAAGAGCCCCGCCGACGCGCCTGCGAGGGCCGCCCAGGTCACCATCGGGTTTGAACACGGTGTGCCGGTTTCGCTCAACGGCCGGCGCCAGCTCAGCGGGGTTGCTCTACTGGAAGAACTGAACCAGATCGGCGGCGAGCACGGCATCGGCCGCATCGACCTGGTAGAAAATCGCTTCGTAGGAATGAAATCGCGCGGCTGCTATGAAACGCCCGGCGGCGCAATTCTAATGGCGGCGGCGCGCGAACTGGAGTCGCTAACCCTCGATGGCCGGACGCTGCATTACAAGCAGAAGGTTGCGCTCGATTATGCCGAGATGGTTTACAACGGCCTGTGGTTCACGCCGTTGCGGGAATCGCTGGATGCGTTTTTTGAGAAACTTGCTGGGCCTGTTACTGGAGAAATCACGATGCGGCTTTACAAAGGCAATCTGGAACCGGTCAGTCGCAAAAGCCCGAACTCCCTCTACAATCTGGACATCGCCAGCTTCACGATGGGCGCTGGCTACGACCAAAAGGACGCGCTGGGCTTTATAAACCTGGTCGGGCTGCCTATCAGAGTGCGAGCATCGCTCCATAAATAGGCTCATGAAACTCTGGGGCGGAAGATTCGAAACCGGACCTTCTGAAATTTTCGAACGATTTTCGGGCTCGCTGCACTTTGACCGCAAGCTCATTCTTGACGATACGCGGGGGTCGCAAGCCTTTGCCCGCGCTCTGGCAAAGCAAGGCATTTTGACGGCTGAAGAACGCGATTCGCTGCTTCAGGCGTTCGACGAGATTGCGGCGGAAGCACGAGATTCCAAGTATTTCGATGGGGCCGGCGACGAGGATGTTCATACCTTTGTAATTCGCAAACTAGGCGAAAAGGTCGGGTCGCTCTCGGAGAAGATCCACACCGGGCGGAGCCGCAACGAGCAGGTTTCACTCGACATCCGCCTGCATCTTAGAACCTGCGCCGACGCGCTGCTGGACGGGATCGCGGAGGTCATGCGCGCCCTGCTGGCGCTAGCCCGCAAGTACCCCGATGCAGTAATCCCCGGATACACGCACTTGCGCCGGGCTCAGGCGGTGCTGTGGCCGCACTATTTGCTCGCTTATTTCGAAATGCTCGCTCGTGATTTCGAACGCATCGAACAAACTCGGGCTCGCATTAATGTGATGCCGCTCGGCTCGGGGGCGTTGGCAGGCAGCGGCTTTGATTTTGACCGGCAGCAGATAGCGCGCGACCTGGATTTTTCGCAAATCTCCCGAAACAGCATGGATGTATCGGCGGACCGCGACTTTGCGCTCGACTTTCTCTACTCCTGCAGCATGATCATGCTCCATCTCAGCCGCCTGGCCGAAGACTGGATCCTCTATTCGAGCGAAGAGTTCGGCTGGTTGACACTGGGCGATGGCGTCACCAGTGGGTCGAGCCTGATGCCTCAAAAGAAGAACCCCGATTCGCTGGAACTGATCAGGGGTAAATCGGGCCGCGTGTTTGGCGACCTGGCTTCGCTCTTCATCACCATGAAGGGCCTTCCGCTGACCTACAATCGCGACATGCAGGAGGACAAAGAACCGCTCTTCGACGCCTTTTATCAGGCGTTGGGATCACTTTCCATGGCGAAAGCGGTTGCAGACTCGATGACAATGAATCCTGCTGTACCGCGCGCGGCGGCTGAAGAGAGTTGGGTAGTTGCTACTGACCTTGCTGAAGAGCTGGCGCGCTCGGGAGTACCTTTTCATCGCGCCCATCAGTTGGTTGGTCAATTAGTCCTCGATAGTGTCAAATCGGGCAAGAAGCCCTCCGATTGGGACGGGCGTTCCCTGGCCGCATTTGCCCCCGAGTTCCAACCCGAAATGGCGCGCCTGTTTTCGCCGGCGGAAGGAATGAAGAGCCGCGAGCTGCCGGGAGGAACCGGCCCGCGGGCAGTTGCCTTGGCGCTAAACGATGCGCAGGATCGGCTGAACGCTTTGAGCAGACCTGCCGGCGCCCCATGAACAAGAGTTTCCGGCAGGGCCAGATTCTGAAAATCATCCGTGGCAAGGGAATCTACACCCAGGACGAACTGGCGCGCGAACTAGCCCAACTCGGCGTGCCGGCAACCCAGGTAACCCTCTCGCGGGATATGCGCGAATTGGGCCTGGTAAAGACGCCGGAAGGATACCGGCAATTGCCGGCGGAACGGATCGGGCCTGATTTAGCGGATGTGGCGAATGAATACCTGCTCGATATTCGTGTCGCGCAAAACCTGGTCGTCCTGCGGACCTCCCCGGGCAACGCGAACTCGCTCGCCATCGCGATCGATCGGGAGGATCTGGACGAAATAGTGGGAACGGTGGCCGGAGATGATACCGTTCTGGTCATTACGGCTGATAACGAAACAGCGTCGGCCTTTCGACGGAGGATGCTCGACGTGATCTCGACGTAGGGGTGGGGCATGCCTCGCCCGGTAATTGTAAGTTCTATGGCAGACACAAAAAAGAAGGTTGTCGCTGTACTCAGCGATCTGATGTTTACTGTGAAGATTCAGGAAGCAGCCAAACGCGCCGGCATGGAGCCGGTTTTCGTGAACTCGCAGCACGACGCCCTGATCCAGGCAAGGCAACATCCCGCCGTCATGATCCTTGACCTGAACAATTCGCGCCTTGACCCGCTCGATGTGATTGCGGCGCTGAAGAGCGATGAGGAAACCCGGCAGATCAGCTTGGTTGGGTTCGTTTCGCACGTCCAGGCCGATTTGAAGCAGGCCGCGCAGGACAAGGGCTGCGACATAGTGATCGCGCGTTCGGCCTTTTCGCAGAATTTGCCAGGTATTCTGCACAAGTACGCCTGAACCATGGACGTCCTGCAACTCCTTACCTTAGGAACGTTCGTGGCGCTTTGGATTGCATGGTTCACGCCCTTCATAATCAAGCGGCGCGGCAACGGCACAAAGCCGGAGGTGAGGGCTCCTGCTTCGCGCTGGGGCATGTTCTTGCAAGGTATCGCGTTCGGGTTTGCGTCCTTTCACCATGCAGGCTGGCAAACCTTCACGCTTCCCCGCGTCACTGCATCGCTGATCGTTGAGGCGGTCGCGGTTCTGCTCTCCTGGACGTCCGTCTACGCGCTTGGCAAGCAGTGGCGTCTGGAAGCCGCGCTCAGTCCCGACCACGAGCTGATCCAAAGCGGACCGTATGCAATCGTCCGGCATCCCATCTACACCAGCATGTTTTGCATCTTCGTTGCGCTCGCCTTGATGCTGGCGTCCTGGTGGGCTGCGGTTATCGGCGCGGTTATCTTCTTTATAGGAACCGAGGTCCGCGTCCGCGCCGAAGAACGGCTGCTGACGCGACGCTTTGGCAGCAGCTTTGAAGCTTACAGAAAGCGCGTTCCTGCCTATATACCCGGAGTGCGCTGACGGGTCTGCGTCTTTTAACGATTCCGCCCAGCCGCATCCGGCTTGATCTGAATCTTGCCGAGCCGGTACCATCCGTCCTCATCGCGCCCTGCAATACCCAGCCGGATGGCCGGTTTGAGAGTGATCGGATCAAGCATCGCGACACTCAACTGATATTCGCCGGCGGGCAAATCGTAAGGCACGAAGACCGGATCTTCGAATACCGCATCGCCCGGCAGCCATTTCTGCAGCTTCGCATCTGTGCGTATCACCGCCAAGTGTCCGGGCCCACTCAAGCGAAAGGCTAGCACGAACGGTCGGTAAATAGGAGCCACGCCTTCGTTCACCCACCACGTGGAGAGCCCCATCGCTTGCCCCGGGAAAACTTCGTCCTGCCATTCCGCCTGCCGCAGCGCGAACCGGTAGCCCATCTTGCGCTCGAAATCTTCGAAATCGCTCTTCCAGGCCTTCGGGATCGCACTCGACTTCACATTTACGGTGCTTACGTGCCAGCGCAGCGCTTCGTTGATGATGTACTTCACGTCCCATCCATGCCGGAACCACGATTCCGGAACCCCACAGGTCTCCATGGAAACCGGAGCCGTTCGCCACACGTCCTCTATCCCCGTCCTCGCAATCTGCTCGGGATAGGAGTCACGCATCTCCGACCATCCCGCGCGCATATCGCCCAGGCAATCGAATCGCCAGCCTGCTCCGTGCGATGTGCCGTATGCCAAAGCTTCCGGTTCATCGAAGTTCATCAGCAGCGGTGTCTTTCGAAACGCCTTCAAATAGAGATCGATCAGCTTCTTTTGCACGGCAAACTCGGGCATGTAATTACTCCAGCCCTCGCCCCAATAGCCAACGGTCGAAATATCAACGCTGTCCAAATCGGGGTGCCCGTCATACCGCTTCCCGGCCTCAATGATGAGCGCACTCCAGTACTTAAAATAGAGCGGATCGCTGAAGTCGGGCTGCCAGATCTTTCCATCTTTTGACGAATCGTTGTTGGCGCGCCGTGCGCCCGATTCGCGATACCACTGCGGCAGCGGGTACTTCGGATCGTACGGCATCAGGCGAATCGCGAGGCGCTGCCCATGCTTCCTCGCCTGCTGTAAAGCGAGGTCGATGATTTCCCAGTGAACTTTGCCCTGCTCGGGTTCGAGCGTTGACCAGTGCCAGCGGCAGTACGCTACCGTCGATGCCGGGAAATCGGGCTTTTCAGCCGGGGCCGCGAGAATCTGTGTTGGGCCCGCTTCCGACCACTTGACGCCGGGATTCAGAGCGTCACCGTTATACCGCTGAAAGGTCTGAATCCCCATCCCGGGATTTACCAGAACGTCGTGAATCTCGACCGGCTGAACCTTTATGACCGCGGGCTGCGCGAAATGAACCCACAGGAGTAACGCGCCGGCCGTTTTCAACAATGGTGTATGCAAACGAGCATGATATGACAGTTCGGAGGCGACGAAATACAAAATGTTAAATCGGCGAGGATGGTTAGGCACAATGGGTGCCGGCGCAGTTCTAGGAGTGATGCCGGAAGAAATTCGAGGCGCGCAGGAGAGTGCCGGCGCTTCCTCTGCGTCGCTGGCGCTCTCTGACTACGAGCCGCGCAGCATGCTTCACGTTAAAGAAACGCATGTCGCGCGCGCCAGATATCCGGTTATCGACATCCACACGCATCTTTCGTTTTCCGCGAAAAATGAGCACGGCGTATCGCTCGCGCCGCAGCGCCATTATCTGGCATCCCCGGAATACCTGCTGCCGGTGATGGACCGCCACAATCTTCGTGCGCTCAATAACCTCACGGGGGGCTTCGGCGAAGGGCTGATCGAAACGGTAAAAAAATACGACCAGGCCCATCCCGGCCGCTTCTACACCTTCACCGAGCCGTCCTACAACCGGTTTCTAGAGCCTGACTACCCGAAACTGCAGGCGCAGGCGATCGCCGACGCTCATTCCGCCGGCGCAAAAGGGCTCAAAATTTTGAAGACCCTGGGGCTTTATCTGCGCGAAAACATCACCACCGGGAAACTGGTCAAGATCGACGATCCGCGCTTCGATCCCATGTGGGATGCCTGCGGCCAGCTTGGCATTCCCGTCGCGATTCACATCTCGGATCCGGTTGCATTCTTCACGCCTACAGACCGGTTCAACGAACGTTATGAGGAACTTCATCGCCACCCCGATTGGTCCTTTTACGATCACGATTTTCCGAGTAATGCCGAGCTGATTGAAGCGCGTAACCACGTGTTTGCGCGTCATCCTAAAACGCAGTTCATCGCCCTGCACGTCGGCAATTTCGCCGAGAATCTGGAAAATGTGAGCGAAAACATGGACCGCTTCCCGAATATGTCCGTCGATATCGCCGCGCGGATCGGGGAACTCGGCCGCCAGCCGCGCGCGGCTCGCCGCTTCTTCGAGAAGTATCAGGATCGGATTCTGTTCGGCACAGATGCCACCCCGCACGGCGAAGAGGTTCCACAGCAGATATACAACGACGAGCTGTACGAGATCTATTTCCGTTTTCTCGAGACGGACGATGAATATTTCAACTACGCGCCTTCGAAAATACCTCCGCAGGGGCGCTGGCGGATCTACGGCGTGCACCTCCCGGAGGACATCCTGAAACAGGTATATTTGACGAATGCCGCCCGCCTCCTACGCGTGAGCGTCTAGAGAACGTAATGGAAGCAGCACCACAGCTAGGCGAAATCGGGGCCGCGCCGCAGCGAACAACCGGCGTGCGGCGCTATGTCGCCCTTGATGCTTATCGCGGGTTCATCATGCTGATGCTGATCTCGGATGGATTCGGGCTCGTTTCGCTAAGGAGCGATCCAACCTGGCGCCGCGTCGCAAGCTGGTTCGATCACGTCCCCTGGGAAGGCGGCGTTTTCTGGGACATGATCCAGCCCGCTTTCATGTTCATGGTGGGTGTGGCGATGCCGTTCGCCTTTGCGAAGCGCAAGAGCGAGGGTGCAACGTTCGCCGACAACTTCCGTCACGTCATTGTGCGCTGCGCGCACCTCATCATCTTGAGCCAGATTCTGATGTGGGTCAGCCGCGGCTGGATTGCGCCGCAGCTCATCAACGTCCTCTCTCAGATTGCTTTCACTTATTTCCTGAGCTTTCTGATTATGAGCTGGAAATGGCGCTATCAGGTGATCGCGGCGATTGGCCTGCTCGCTTTTTGGACGGCCCTCTTGTTCGCCTTTCCCGGCCCGGACGGCCCGTTCTCAAAGATGAACAGCGTCGGCCTGGTGTTTGATCGAGCCATTTTCCATTACGATTACGATCCGGCGTATTCCACGCTGAATTTCATCCCCAGCACCGTTTGGACTTTGACTGGAGTCTGGGTGGGGCGATTTCTGATGACCGGCCGATCCCATGCCGAAACGATAAAGGTGCTCGCGGCCGGCATGGTGCTGTCATTTGCCGTGGGGCTGTCGCTGCGCCCGTGGGTTCCAATGATCAAGCAGCTCTGCACTCCCTCCTTCATCTTCTATAGCCTCGGCTGGGTCTTGTTCATGCTGATCGGATTCTATTGGCTGGTCGAAATCCGCGGGTACAAGCGCGCCGTTTTTCCTCTCCTGGTTTTGGGGATGAACTCAATTTTCATCTACTCGCTGGGAGAACTTCTTCACGGCTGGCTGGACCGCGCGGTGGGCGTCTTTACGTTCCACTTCAGTTCTATCGGACTGTTCGCGCCTGTCGCACAATCATGCACGGTGCTGCTCGTTATGTGGTACGTGTGCTACTGGCTCTACCGGCGCAAGATATTTATAAAGCTTTAAATTGACGAGTCAGTGCAGCAGCCGGGTGCGCAACAGCCGCTTGGTTTCACCGCGCGGATAAAGGCGCCCATGAATTTATTGGCGACCGCCGGCGCGATGGCATCCACGTCCAGACCCTGATTGGAAAGGAAAGCGCGCGCATCCTCAACATCATAAACGCGTGTCGGCTCAATCTCGATCGCGGCAAAGCCGGCTTTCGTGAGCTTGTCCCGGTATTCGGAATCCTGCAGCGCGCCGGCCACACAGCCCACCCACAGCTCGATATTGCGTCGGATATCGACGGGCACCTCGCCGCGCACCACGACATCCGAGACGGCGAACCGGCCGCCAGGCTTTAGAACTCGAAAAGCTTCGCCTAGGACCTGGTCCTTGTCGCCCGACAGGTTGATCACGCAGTTGGAGATGACCACGTCCACGCTGTTATCGGGAAGCGGGATATGCTCGATTTCCCCTTTGAGGAATTCCACATTCTCCACGCCAGCTTTGCGCTGGTTTTCGCGCGCCAGCGCCAGCATGTCATCCGTCATGTCGAGACCGTAGGCTTTGCCCGCCGGACCGACGCGGCGAGCCGAGAGGAGCACATCGATGCCGCCGCCCGAGCCGAGATCGAGAACCGTTTCGCCGGGATTGAGCCTGGCCAGCGCAGTCGGGTTACCGCAGCCGAGTGAGGCCTTTAGCGCCTCTTCCGGAATCTGTCCCGCCTGCGCTTCGTCGTACAGGTTCGAGGTGATCGGGTCGCACGATGCTGCTGCAGAACCGGTGCAGCAAGCTGTTGTGGAACAACAATCGGCGGGCAATCCATCTCCCGAAGTGACGCGGCGCGCAGCCTGGCCATATTTCTCTTTGACGATTTCTTTCAATTCCATGGGTTCTCTCCTAAGGCGTTCCTACTTACAGAGCTGAACAATAGTTTGCGGTTCGATTGCTTTGTTGCGAGTGCAGCATTCGGCATACAGAAAGCCGAGCAGTTGCTGTAGGGCTTCCGTATTGGCCGAATACCAAAGAAACGTGCTATCACGGCGAACATTCACCAGGTCTTCGTTTTTTAGTTTGTCGAGGTGATGAGAAAGCGTGGATGCGGGAATGTCGAGTTCTGCCCCGATATCGCCGGCAATCATTCCATCGGGATGCGCGGCGAGCAGAAGGCGCATGATACGCAGGCGCGGTTCCGTGCCCATCGCGGAAAACATATCGGCATAGCGAACCACATCCGGTTCGCTTCTGGCCTTTGCCATCAGTCCCATTCCTCCTCAGCCCATTCGTCAAGAGAGCAAAGCAGACAGCCGGCGGGGGCCTGCTTCTTGAGTTCGCTGAGAGCCTCGTCCGTGAGCAAGGAATCCACAATGGGTTCCCGCTGAGTTTCAGGAGATGTCATCCAGGCCGATGCCTCTTGTTCCATATTTTCATACTTGCAGAAATATGCAAGGATGTCAAGATTTCCGCAAATATGTTTCAGGTGTCCCAGGCGCGAGGATCTTCCGGAACCGCTTTCCGGTAACGCTGTATCAGGAGCGAAAAGCAGCTTCGGCTGCCCTACACTGGAATGAGTGAAGGTTCGAGAGCTGATGCGGCTTGTCGAGTCAGACGGTTGGAAGCATGTTCGAACGACGGGGAGCCATCGTCATTACAAACATCCCTCAAAGCCGAACGTGGTAACGATTCCTGGGCATCCAGGTGACGACATACCAGT
>JAICXK010000131.1 GCA_025980435.1 Bryobacteraceae bacterium | reverse complement strand
CGTCAGCGTGCCGGTCTTGTCAACCACCAGGGTGTCAATCTTCTCCAACGTCTCCAGCGCTTCCGCGTTCCGGACGAGCACTCCGGCCTGCGCGCCGCGGCCGGTACCGACCATAATGGCCATGGGAGTGGCGAGGCCCAGGGCGCATGGACATGCAATGATAAGCACCGCTACCGCGCTGAGGAGCGCGTGCGCCAGACGCGGCTCCGGCCCATAGACTGCCCAGGCAATCGCGCTCAAAACCGCGGCCGCGATGACCGCCGGCACGAACCAACCGGCCACGATGTCCGCCAGGCGCTGGATCGGCGCGCGCGATCGCTGCGCCTCCCCGACCATTCGGACAATCTGCGCCAGCAGCGTTTCGCTTCCTACGCGCTCCGCCTGCATGATCAGGCTGCCGGTTCCGTTCACGGTGCCGCCGGTCACGCGCGTCCCCGGAGTCTTCTCCACCGGAACGGATTCGCCGGTGACCATCGACTCATCCACCCAACTCGCGCCGTCCCGGATGACGCCGTCCACGGGCACTTTCTCTCCCGGGCGGATGCGGAGACGGTCGCCCGGGTGTACGTGCTCCAGCGGAACATCTTCCTCGTGGCCGTTGGCGTGGATCAGGCGCGCGGTTTTCGGCGCCAATCCCAGCAGCGCACGGATGGCGCTCGAAGTACGGCTGCGCGCCCGCAGCTCGAGCACCTGGCCCAGCAGCACTAGCGTCACGATGACCGCCGCCGGTTCAAAATAGACTGCGAGCGCGCCGGTGTGCGGGTCGCGGAATGTGGCGGGGAAAACCCAGGGAACCAGAACCGCCGCCACGCTATAGAGATAAGCCGCTCCTGTCCCGAGCCCGATAAGCGTGAACATATTCAAATGGCGGCTCACCACCGATCGCCAGCCGCGTTCGAAAAACGGCCAGCCGCCCCAGAGCACCACCGGGGTCGCTAATGCGAACTCCACCCAGGGGAACGCGCCCATGGCGAAGACCATCAACGCCAGGATGGGAGCGGTCAGCGCGACGCAGATCCAGAAGCGGCGCGTCATATCGCGCAGCTCCGGATTCTGCTCTTCTCCCTGCGCGGTGATGGTGCGCGGTTCGAGAGCCATGCCGCAGATGGGGCATGAACCGGGGCCGGGCCGGACAATTTCCGGATGCATCGGGCAGGTGTACTCGACGGCCTCCGCCATCGGCTCTGGTTCGGCCGAGGATTGAGGGCTCACATATTTTTCCGGATTCGCTTTGAATTTCTGAACGCAGGATGGGCTGCAGAAGTAATAGCGCTGCCCGTTATGGTCGACCGCGCCAGCCGCGCCGTCTTCCGCGACATTCATGCCGCAGACGGGGTCGCGATGCAACTTCACTGGCTGGTTTACGATTTTGAAGGCCGGTTCCACCGTTTATTAACTATAGTGTCAAGGCCGGTGGACGCTGGAAGGCGCGGGCGGGGCGGGCAGCATATTCCGAATGGCGGTGATGCGCCATTCCCCGGATGCGTTCGTAAGAACAAAGGTCGTCCACATGCGGCGTGTTTTGCCGCCTGCGAGTCCACGCAGTTCATAGCGTCCATCGGCAATGGCAACGGAGGGCGTGAGAAAGCGAACGGATTCAACCTCGATGGAACGCGTGCCACCGGTCCGCTCCGACGAGCCCATGGTGCCGCGCACAATGGCGGCGCGGCCCTTTCGCCATTCTCCCGACGAGACGAGTTGATCGGCATCGGGGCTGAAGAGGCGCTCGATCGCAGCGGGATCCATATGCCGGCGGGCATCGACATACTTTTGTACAATGCCGCGAATCGCCTCATCGTCCGAACCGCCGCCGGGCGCGTTCCGGGCAGCTAAAGCTGTAACTACTCCGAGAAGAAGCAAGTATTTGATTGGCACCTTACGATAATCTCCCGAGCCTGCAACGATTCTAGGGCAATCTTCACGAATCAAGTTAGCCGGTCAGCCAATCGCCAAAAAAGCCGTGAGTTGCCTTCCCATTTCCCCTGACAGTATTTCCTGCGAACCTTCCCGGGCATCGTTGTACTATCGAGTCTGCCGGACAAGAGGAAATTTGGAGCGCCAGGTATTCGACCAGGAGTACATTAGCCGTCTCACGCGCGGCGATGCCGAGACCGAACGCCATTTTTCGCTCTATTTTGGCGATCTTCTGCTGATCAAATTGCGCGCACGCGTACGGTCGCCGCAACTTATCGAAGATGCCCGGCAGGAGACCTTCCTGCGGGTACTGAATGTGCTGCGGAATAAGGGCGGCATTCAGCACCCGGAGCGTCTGGGGGCGTTTGTCAACTCGGTTTGCGAAAACGTGCTGCTGGAACTCTTCCGCTCGGCGGGCCGCTTGCAGCAGATGCCTGAAAACGCCGCCGAACCGGTGGATGAAGGCGCAAACGCGGAATCCAGCTTTGTCAGCTCCGAACGGAAGGCAGCGGTTCGCCAGGTACTGGAAAAATTGGCGGACACGGACCGGCGCATCCTTCGGATGTTGTTCCTGGAAGAGCGCGATAAAGATGAGATCTGCCGTGAACTCCGCATCGATCGCGACTACCTCCGGGTCCGGCTGCACCGCGCGCTGGCGCGCTGCCGGACAGCGATTCAGAAAAGTCGGGAACCGGCGCCTGTGGAAAATGTCGCGGGGACTTGAAACGCGGCCCTAACGGAAGTCACAAGTATATGAGCGGGCTATGGATCACAAACTGGCTGAAAATAACGGCACAGTTGAACGATATCTCTTGAATGAGCTGACGCCGGACGAGCGGATGGCCTTCGAAGAGCACCTGTTTGACTGCCCGATTTGCGGAGACCTGGTGCGAAGCGGCGCGATCGCGATCGACAATATCAAGCAGGTTCTTCTCGAGGAGCCTGATCGCGCAATCGCGACCGGAGACGAGCCGCAGCGCTCGAAATGGAGCGGCCTGTGGTCCGGCTGGTTTCGTCCAGCAATCTTGGCGCCATCGCTGGCGGCGCTTGCGCTCGCCGTGGTTGTCTGCTATCAAAGCCTGGTTTACATTCCGTCAATTGAACGCCCCGAGGTGCTGGCCGACAACGTGATCGCTCCTGTGACGCGCGGAGGCGGACCGGTGATTACGCTAGACCGAAGCCGTCCTCTATTCAACCTGAATTTTGAAGTGGATTCCCCGCACGCGTATCCGCGATATACTTGCGACTTCCAGTTAGAAGGACGGGGAACTGTTTTGCAGGTGGATTCGGGCAAGCGGCATTATGCCAGCTTCACCCTGGCGCTGCTGCTGCCGGAAAAGCGATTCCCTGCTGGGCATTATCGAATGATTGTCCGGCCTGAAGCCGAGCCGGGCACAAGTATAGAGCGTTACGAATTCGTTATTCAGTGACGAGGAGACAAACCGTTGAGTTTTGCCCGAACAACCGACAAGAGATTCTTATTTCATGGCAACGCAATCGCGTTTGCCGCGCACATCCGGCGGCCGGAGAATTTCTTCGTTCCGACCATCGCCAGAAGCTGCCTCCCGGTTACAGGCGGACGGGCAGAAGCCGCTGAACAGAAACGAAGCTTCAGCGATCTGATCTCATTCGAATCGGCTTCCAGCCGCGCGACCGGAGATTATACGGAGCTGGAAAAGGCGGTGGAGTTCACCCACGGGAACCACGGCGACAACAATCTTCCCACCAGCACGATTGTCGAGACCGCGGTGACGGGTTTCAAGGTTCAGGTTCGGCAGCCGCCCGCCGCAGAGGCCGCGCCGGCGATTCGAACACTCGAAATCAACCGGCTGTATTTGCGGATGGAGAACACCTCAGAGCACGGTTACCCGACCGCCTTCCATTTGCTCGACGTTGATATCGACGGCGGGTCCGTTGATGGGCATGGATTCCGGGTAGTTACAAATCACAAGCTGTTCAGCGAGCATAAAACGAAGCAGAAGCTGGAACAGGCCTTCAGCCAGAGCAACGACCTTCACAGGCTTCACGGGCGCCATTTCTTCTCGACCGATGAACAGGACGAACCGGGCAAGTTGCCCGAAGAAAACGGAATTGTCCTTTGCACGGTCGTAAAGGGCATCGAGTGGGCAAACAGCCCCGCCGAAGGCTGTGAGATCCGCGGAAACCGGCTCAAGATATCCGGAATCGGCTCTCTCTACTTCGGCGAATTGATTATCGAAGAAGACTTCCGGCGCTTAACGCTGCTACGCTTTCAGCTAGGCTCCCCCTATGGCGGCGAAGGCTCAGTGTGCGAGGCGCAATCGGGCGGGCACTGGTACCCGCCGAAGATACAAGGCAACTAGCTATTTCGGGCTGCTGCTTGCCCTCTCGATCGTCTTAGCAGCCGGATGCTCCAGGCACGTATTCCAGTCACCGGAAAGCCTGTTCGCGGAGGCGCGAGCAGACCATAAGCACGGGCATTTTGCCGAAGCGAGAGAACTCGCCCGGACAGGATTCGCGCGTTTTCAGAAGGAACCTCAATCCGAGTGGCACTGGAAGTTCAAGCTACTCTACGCGGAGATGGAACTGTGGAACGGCGAGACAGAGCACGCGGATGCCCTGCTGGCGCAAGCGCCGCCCGACAGGTTCCCCGCCCTGCTTCCCCGTTATCAGATGTTACGAGCCTATGTTCTTTTTCGCAGGCAGAACACGAAGGCTGCTGAAGACGTTTTGGCGCGGGCGGAGACAGGATCGCGGAGGATGCGAGATTACGAACTCACCGCGGATATACAACTATTGCCGGCGCCTTTTCTGACCGATAACGCGGAGATTGAGGCAACTTGCCGCAAGGCGCTCGCGACAGCGACCGCGCACGGCCTGCGCTATCAAGAAGCGGCAGCGCACCTCAACCTGGGAATGGCACTGGCCGGCCGTTCGCATTTCGGCGATGCCATTCCTGAATTCCAGGCGGCAAGCCGGACCGCTTCCTCTATTAACGCCGCAATGCTGAATGCGTCCGCGCTGGGCAATATCGCTATGTGCGACTACAATCTGGGCGACTTTCCGCAAGCTCTGCAAACGAACCTGAAGCTATTGCCGCTGCAGAAGAAAGCGGGGCTCTCAACCATGTTGAGAGACAGTTACGTCGACATCGGGAACATCTATCTTCTGCAAAAACAGAACGAGAAAGCCATTGAATATTTCCGGCGCGCGTTGGCACTGGTGCAAGAAAGCGACACTCCCGCTGTGTTCGCCTCCATTTCCAGTGGAATCGCGCAAGCGCTGGCAGCGGCCGGTTCCTTCGAAGAAGCCGAGCGCTACAATCGCGAAGGCCTGAAGGCATGCAATAAAGACGATAACGACCAGCTTGCGGCTCTGACACTGAATGAGGCGCTGATCGCGGCCGGCGCTTCAGACCATCAACGCGCGACAGAACAGTACACGGAAGCCATACGGCTCGGGCAGAATGCCCCGTCGGTTCTGTGGCAGGCATATTCGGGCCTGGCTTTGGAGCAAGCCTCCTTAGGCGATAGAACCGATGCGAACACCAGTTTCGAACATGCGCTGAAGGTGATAGAGCAAAACCGCTCCGAGCAGCTCATCACGGATTACAAAATTACGTTCCTGTCTCAATTGATCCGCTTCTATCAGCAATATGTCGGCCTTTTGATTTCGGAGGGCGAAACCGACCGCGCGCTCGAGATTGCGGATTCCAGCCGGGCCAGTGTTTTGACCGAAGATCTGCTGGGCGAGAGCAGCCGGCGCCGCCAAGGCCTTGCGTCCGGGATTCGAAGAATGGCGAAACTCAGCAACACCACGTTTCTGTTTTACTGGCTTGCGCCGAAGCGATCGTATCTGTGGGTTATCCGCCCAAGGGGCGCCGAGTTGATATCGCTACCCTCTGGACAGCAAATCGATCAGGATGTGGAATCGTACCGCCACATCCTGGAGCAGGAGAAGCGCGACCCGCTGGCTACGCTGAGTCCGGTTGGCAAAAGGCTGTTCGAGACACTCATCGCCCCGGCAGTCATTCCAAAGGGGAGTAGAGTCGTGATCGTTCCGGACGGCTCGCTAAACAGTTTGAATTTTGAAACGTTGCCGGTGGATGCGCCCAACCCGCATTACTGGCTGGAAGATGCTGTGGTCTCGATAGCGCCGTCGCTGAGTATACTCAGCACGGCGCCCGAGCATTCTGCCCGGATAAAGTCCCTGCTGGTCATCGGAGATACGGTCACGGAGGGTACCGGATTCGCTCCGCTTCCTCAGGCGTCGCTGGAGATCGAGGAGATCAAGAACCGTTTCTCTTCAGAGCGCGTAGCGGTTTATAGCGGCGCGGCGGCGACAGCCGACGCTTATCGGAACGCGCATCCGGATCGGTTCTCGACCATTCACTTCGCGGCACACGCGGATACAAACGAGCAAAGGCCGCTCGACTCGGCCATCATTCTTTCCCCCGACCACAACACTTGGAAACTGTATGCGCGAGACGTGGCGGACATTCCGCTGCACGCCGATCTGGTCACCATTTCCGCCTGCCGGGGCGCCGGGGCGCGCACGCTCTCCGGGGAAGGGCTGGTCGGGTTCGCCTGGGCATTTTTCCAGGCCGGCGCGCGAAACGTGGTAACCAGCCTTTGGGATGTTAGCGATCGGTCTACTGCGGACCTCATGGACAAGTTTTACGGCAACATTGCGGCAGGCGAGCCCTATTCGGAGGCGCTGCGCGAGGCCAAACTGGCGATGCTCCGCGGCCCGTATCGGAAGCCATACAACTGGGGCGCATTCCAGTTGTACAGCCGGTTCTTGACAGGCGGCGGCAGGATTCTGCGCTCCCGCCCCGCTCCCATCGAATCCGCAGCCGACCGCGTGCATCATTAAAAGATGCCCTGCTTGTCACGGTTCAAAAGGATGTGTGTATGGCAAGGCCGGTAATCCTCGCAGTCGATGACGACCGGGATGTCCTTCGCGCGGTTGAACGCGACCTGCGTACCCGCTACAGTTCCCGCTATCGTATCCTGAGCGCGGATTCCGGTCCGGCTGCCCTGGACCTGCTGCGACGCCTGCGCAAGCGCAACGAGCCGGCCGCGCTGCTTGTTTTCGATCACCGGATGCCGCAGATGAGCGGGATCGAGACGTTCGTGGAGGCGATGAAGCTGTATCCGGACGCCAGGCGGGTTTTGCTCACGGCGTATGCCGATACCGACGCGGCTATCCGCGCCATAAACGATGTGCAGCTTTCCCATTACCTGCTGAAGCCCTGGGATCCGCCTGAGCAGCAGCTTTATCCGGTTCTGGACGATTTGCTGGAGGACTGGCAATCGAACTTCCATCCTCCCTTCGAAGGACTGCGCGTGCTGGGTACGCGCTGGTCTCCGAAATCGTATGAGCTTCGCGATTTTCTGGCGCGCAACCAGGTTCCGTATCAATGGCTGGATATTGAGGCAGCGGATCGCGACCCCGAGACGCGCCGGCTGGTGGAAAGCCTCTCTTCGGATGAGCAAAAGCTTCCGCTGGCCGTATTTTCCGACGGCGAAACCATGGCCGACGCAAAGCCGCATGAACTAGCCGCAAAATTGGGGTTGAGGACTCGCGCCGGCCTGGAATTCTACGACGTGGCGATTGTGGGCGGCGGACCGGCTGGATTGGCCGCCGCGGTTTACGGCGCATCGGAAGGTCTGAAGACCGTCATGGTTGAACGCGAAGCGCCGGGCGGCCAGGCGGGCCTAAGCTCACGGATCGAAAACTATCTCGGGTTTCCGTCGGGTTTGTCGGGCGGCGACCTGGCGCGCAGAGCGGTCACACAGGCGCGCCGCTTCGGTGTCGAGATTGTCTCTCCCCAGGAGGCCACCGGGATTCGCGCGGACGGCTCCTACCGGTATGTGCAACTGAGCGATGGGACTGAAATTTCCTGTCACAGTTTGCTGCTTGCTATGGGTGTCCAATGGCGCAAGCTGGACATTCCCGGAATGGACCGGCTGCAGGGCGCAGGCGTCTATTACGGAGCAGCTTCTACTGAGGCCTTATCGTGCCGCGATGAGGAGGTGTACGTTGTGGGCGGCGCGAACTCCGCCGGCCAGGCCGCGATGCATTTCGCGCAATACGCCCGGCGCGTGGTGATGCTGGTGCGAGGCCCGTCGCTCGCCGCGACCATGTCGCAATACCTGATCGATCAGATCGGAGAAACCGAAAATATTCAGGTGGAATTCCGTTCGCGAGTGGTCGCGGTGAATGGAGAGGACCGGCTGCGTTCCATCTCTATCGCTTGCGACACGACGGGAGAAACGCATGAAATTCCGGCCGTTGCCTTGTTCATCTTCATTGGCGCAGAGCCGCGCACTGCGTGGCTGAATGGCGTGATTGAGCGGGATTCGCGCGGATTCATTGTGACGGGCCCCGACCTGCTTCATGACGGCAAGCCGCCCAAGGGCTGGATGCTGGAACGCGGCCCGGGACTGCTTGAAACGAATGTCCCCGGGGTCTTCGCAGTCGGCGATGTCCGGCACGGCTCGATCAAGCGCGTAGCTTCCGGGGTTGGGGAGGGTTCGGTGGCGATCCAGTTCGTTCATCAGTATCTGAGCAAGGTATGACGATAGAAACACCCACGCCCGATGATCTCCGTACGATTCCGGTATTCGCGGATCTGGCCGAAGACGATCTCCGCTGGCTGGCGGATGAAATGACCCTGTTTGAACTGCGGCCGGGAGAAGCTGCGATTCAAGCCGGGTCTCCTGCCGACCGGCTTTTTGTGGTGTTTGAAGGAGAGATCCGGGGCGAACTGGAAGGACCGGGAAATCAGAACCGCGTCTTCATCGCCAGGAAGGGGCAAGTCACCGGCATGCTGCCATACTCGCGCCTGACACATTTTCCGGCTACGGCTCGCGCGACCTTACCGAGCCGCGGAGCTTTTCTCCTCAAAGACAAATTCGGCCCGATGTTGAAACGCATCCCGGCAATGCGGGAGCGCCTGATCGGCGTTCTGACGGACCGCGTTCGGGAATCCACGCGAGCCGAGCAGAATCGCGAGAAGCTGGCGGCGCTTGGCAAGCTGTCGGCTGGACTTGCGCACGAGCTGAATAACCCGGCGGCCGCCGCCCGCCGCGCATCCGATTCGTTAACCCAGGCAGTCAAAAATTTGTGCGAGGCGAATCTGGCGCTGAATACGCACGATATTCCCTTGCAAGCGCGGCAGGTCTTGGCAGAATTGGAATGCGATTTCGCCGCGCGAGCGCGTCCCCAGCAGGGCCTGGACGCGCTGGAACGCAGCGACCGCGAGGAGCAGTTTGCCGCCTGGCTTGAGACGCATCGCGCGCCGGATGCATGGGGATTGGCTGCCGCACTGGTTGACAGCGGGTTCACGAAAGAGATACTGCAACGAGTAGCGGCCGCCGTTCCGGAAGAAGCATTAGCGGACTCCCTCACACGAGTGACAGCGTCCTTTACGATTACGCGTTTGGCGGACGAGATACAAAGCGCGACCTCCAGACTGTCTGACCTGGTGCGGGCGGTGAAAGAGTATTCCTACATGGATCAGATGCCCGAGCAGGAAGTGGACATTCACCAGGGCATTGAAAATACGTTGATCATGCTGCATCACCAGTTGAAGAACGGGGTAGAGGTGCTGCGGGATTACGATCGCAGCATTCCGAAGATGACCGTACGAGGCAGCGAGCTGAACCAGGTGTGGACAAACCTGATCGTCAACGCGGTCGATGCAATGGGCGGCAAGGGCGAGCTGCGGATTCGCACCGTGCACGAGCCCAATTACGCACTGGTGCAGGTGACCGATAACGGACCGGGTATCGATCCGGAGATCCGTGACCGCATTTTTGATCCCTTCTTCACAACCAAGGGCGTCAACCAGGGTACGGGAATCGGTTTGGACCTGGTCGCACGGATCGTTGCGAACCACGGCGGGCAGGTTGCTTTCGAATCGCAGCCTGGGCGGACTACTTTTTCCGTGCGGATTCCGTACCGGCTGCCTGGCAGAGACTAGAAAGGCTCGCGCGATCACCCCATCGCCGGTGCGACCGCCTGAACGTGAGGGCTCTCCCCGCCCAGCCATTCCAGGTTCCTTGCGGTGCTGTCGAAACGATCGCTGGTCTTGAAGAGTTCCCACGCGCCGTTTCGCGCAGCTTTTGACGTCTTCGCCAGGATTGCGTCTATCTTTTCCTGCGTCACGTCCTGAAAAGTTTGCGCCGCCGTGATGGCCTGATCCAGAATCTCCGGTTTATCAATCCCGGTGATGACAACAGAGCTAGGCATGTGGAGCGCGTAATGCAGACACTCCATCGGGGTCACTGTACCGCTTTTCAGGATGACTGTATCGCCCATGCTCTTCATCCCGAGCACGCCGATGTTGCGCTTCACCAACTCGGGAACAACCAGGGTTCCGAAGCTCCGGAAATGCGCATCCATCACGTTGATGGGCAACTGCGCAGCATCGAATTGAAAGCTATGCCGGTCCGCGACTTCGAGCATGTACAGATGAATGTGTGGATCTTTGTGTCCGGTGAAGCCGATGTAGCGAACCTTCCCCGCCTTCTTAGCATCAAGAGCAGCTTCGAGCGCTCCGGCCTGATCGAAGATGCGGTCCGGGTCTTCGAACCGGATGATTTCGTGGAACTGCAGGAGGTCGATGCGATCGGTTTGCAGGCGCCGGAGCGATTCATCAATCTGCTTTGCTGCGGATTCTCGCGTCCGGCCGTCAATCTTCGTCATGAGGAAAACGCGATCACGGTAGCCATCCTGCTGGAGCGCTTTGCCCATGCGCCGCTCGCTCTCACCGTCGTTGTAGTCCCATGAGTTATCGAGAAAATTGATTCCCCGATCGATGCCCGCGTGCATCAGCAGGACAGCATCTTTTTCGCTGAGTTCTTTATGACCAAGATGAAAGCCGCCCATTCCAATGCAAGAGACCCGTTCGCCGGTGTGTCCCAACGTGCGGTAAGGAATTCCGTGTTCGTTCGCCATAGTGGTTTAGATGTGTTCTTCGTTAGTAGTGTCCGGCTGAATCTCTTTGAGCTGGATTCCTTTCGGTTTCTCGAACAGGCCCGCTTCGAAAGGCATCTCTTTGTAAGTAATGTATTCGTATTTATAAGTTCCGTCCTTGGCCGGCCAACTGAGAAAGATCGGCGTCTCTGTGTCCGGCTTTACGACAAGAGTGGCGGGACCGTTCGGCGTCTGCAAGGTGTATGCATCGGTGGGCTCCGCGTTCACGATGGGTCCGCCCTTCTTCTCCGCGCCCGCGTCCTCAAAGAAAGCGAGCTCGTCGCCGAACTCCAGCCGGTCCAGATGCGGGAGCTTGTGGTTCGGGTCGAACGGAAGAACAATCGGCAAGTGAAGATCGTTTGGGCCACCCTGATCGATGGCATGGGTACCTTGTTTGTCGATGAGGTTCACGCTGTACGCGTCCGGTTCCGCAATGATCGTGAGCTTTTGCTGTTTTTGGCGGGCATCGGGCGGGCTCTCCATGCGCGCATAGTGCGGTCCCGCAACATAGATGGTCCTGGGAAGCGCCGCGTATGATCCGGGTTGAACGCCAGGCCCGGTCAACCGGACGACGATCTTCGTCATGGTCTTTGGAAGCGGCGCATGGGGAGCGAGGACTAATGAAACGAGACTTGCCAGGACAATGCCGAACGGGTCGCGCATACTCTCTTTCTCCTAATCTGACCGCATATGCGGCGAATGGTTTCAGGCCCCTCCCTCACGGTCGGGGTTCCGTAACGGCAGCCGTTCTGGGTTAGCATTGTGTTTTCAAGAAGTGAACACGGTTCTGGAGCTTCGCGCTCTCACCAAGCGTTATCCGACGCACTCTGCCGTTGACGGCATCTCACTCGCGATTGAGCAGGGCGAATTTTTCGCGCTGGTCGGACCTTCGGGCTGCGGCAAGACTACCACACTGCGGCTGATCGGAGGATTCGAGGAGCCGACCTCGGGCGAAATCTACCTGGCCGGCCGCCCGGTCGCAGGCACGAGGCCCTATCAGCGCGATGTCAGCACCGTTTTTCAGAACTATGCCCTGTTTCCGCATTTGACTGTCGCCCAGAATGTGGCCTTCGGCCTGGAGCGCCGGAAGCATCTCACAAGACATGAGATTCGCGCGAAGGTAGATCAGGCGCTCGCGCTGGTACAGCTTTCGGGCAAAGAAGCCAGACGCCCGGATCAGATCTCCGGCGGCGAAAGACAACGCGCGGCTCTTGCCCGCTCGCTGGTTCTCGAGCCCAAGGTGCTGCTGCTTGATGAGCCGCTTTCCGCGCTCGATCCGAAGCTGCGTAAGCAGATGAGGAGTGAGTTGAAGAGCCTCCAGCGGCGCGTCGGAATCGCTTTTTTGTTCATCACCCACGATCAGGAAGAAGCGTTATCGCTGGCGGACCGCATGGCCGTTATGAATCGCGGCGTGCTCGAACAGGTTGGCACGTCGCGAGAGTTGTATCAACAGCCGCGGTCGCGATTCGTGGCGGAATTTCTGGGAGGTGTGAACTGGGTCAATGGCGCCGCCGTGCGGCCTGAAGCGGTTCGGCTATCCAGAGAGCAGCCGGCCAACGGCGCGCATTTCCTGGCAGCTACGGTCGAGGGCTCCACCTTTTTGGGCAATTTCCTCCAGGTGGAAACGCGGTTGGCGAACGGCGTGTTGTGTACTGCCCAAATCGCGCAAAATGGCTACGAATTCGCGCGCGGCGAATGCGTGCATGTCTGGTGGAATCCCGCTGATGAATTGCGCATCGCCGATCGCGACTGAACCGGGCAAGCGCGTTCCCCTCCGGGCGCTCTTCATCAGCCCCGGCGGCGCCGTTATGGCCCTGCTGTTTTTCGTTCCGCTGCTAATTGTCTTCGCTTACAGCCTGCTGACACGAGGACCATACGGCGGCGTGATGCAGCCCTGGACGGCTGGAAACTACGCCCGCGTTTTCGATCCTCTTTACGGCGAAATCCTCTGGCGCTCGGTCTGGATTGCAGCGTTTTCGACAGGCATTTGCCTGCTGCTGGGATTCCCGCTCGCCTTGTACATCGCGCGCTCCGGGAGACGCAAGATTCTACTGCTGAACCTGGTGATGCTGCCGTTCTGGACCAGCTTTCTGATCCGCATCTACGCCTGGATGTTCCTGTTGCGCGATACAGGGCTCATCAATTCCGCGTTGCAGTCTTTGCACCTGGTCAGGCAGCCGTTACCGCTGCTGTTCAATTCAGGCGCGGTGATTCTGGGCCTGGTATATGGATACCTGCCGTTTATGGTGCTGCCGCTGTATGCCACGCTCGAGAAGCTGGATCCCGCCCTGCTCGATGCAGCGGAAGATCTGG
>JAICXK010000129.1 GCA_025980435.1 Bryobacteraceae bacterium | reverse complement strand
GAAATGGAGGCGAAGGTTCGTGACTTGACGGCCGGCGCTTCATCGGAATACGACAAGGTCCGGGCGATCGGGCGCTTCGTGCAGAATTTCCGCTATGTCGAGATTGCGATGGATCTGTCCCACTATGGCGGCGTTAGGCCCCATCTTGCCTCCCACGTATTTGTGAAGCAGTATGGCGACTGCAAAGACAAAGCGAACCTGATGCGGGCCCTGCTGAAGTCCGCAGGCATTCCGTCCTATCTCGTTGCCATTTATTCGGGCGACCGTACTTTTGTGAAGAAGGAGTGGGCTTCTCCATCGCAGTTCAATCACATGATTCTGGCGGTACAGATAACCGGGCAATCGAAAGCGCCGGCCATCATTGATAGTCCAGCCGGGCGCGTGCTTTTGTTCGACCCGACAGATGACAAAACCCCGCTGGGAGACCTGCCCTCGTACGAACAAGGCAGCTACGCGCTGTTGTGCGCCGGCGTCCACGGCGATCTGGTTCGGATGCCTGTTCTCGCACCGGAGGCCAACCTGCTATCTCAAACCGTGAACGCTTCTCTCGACGCGCGCGGCGGCATTACTGCGTCGCTTACCTCCGAATCGACCGGACAACCGGCCCGCCGCGAACGCAGCCTGTATGAGGTGGGCTCGCCCGAACAATACAAGTCCATAATGGAGCGATACCTGGCGTATTACGGAAAAGGAGCATCCGTCACCAAGGTGGAGACGCGCGATTCTTTTGACCAGGACCGGTTCTCAACCAGTTTGAAGTTTGCGTCAGATCGTTATGCCCAGGTCATGCAAAATCAAATGGTTGTATTCAACGCCGGCATGGTGGAACCCGCTGCCGCTCATTTTCCGGCGGTGAAGGAACGCGTCGAACCCATCATCTTGAATGGCAAAATCTATCGCAAGCACGTAGTGGTTAAGCTGCCGCCGGGTTTTGCCCTCGATGAGATGCCGTCTCCCTTTTCGGCTGAGACCCCGTTTGCCCGATTCAACATTGCGTATCGCCAGGAGCAGGGCCAACTGATCATGGACGAGGAACTCCGCACGGAAACGGTTACTCTTCCGGCCACGGACTATACAAAAGTGAAAAAGTTCTTCGATGGTGTTTTCGGAGCGGACGGGCAAAGTGTGGTGTTGGTGAGAAATTGAGTGCGTAGTGTCAAAATGCGAATAATTCTTCGCGCCACAGCTCGTAGCGGAGGATGCACCTCATAGCATCGTTCATTCCAAGCACACGAATTGTTGCACGCCCGGTAGGTGTAAGACCTTTCATCTCGATGGCGGGAGGATTGCCGGTTACAACAACTAGATCAAAATCATCTGGCCAACGATCCTTTCGAGGGTGGAATAGCGACACGACCGCAGTAGAATGAGGATCAATCCCTGTTAGATTGGGCCCTTTCTTCAGGTTGCAGTACCAACAGGCGAGGGCTAGATTTCCAATTTCTGTTTGTCCGCCGTGCTGCTTGGCAACAATGTGCTCAATATGAAACGGACGTCGAAAGGCAGCCTGCGGCAGGTGACAGTATTCACACCTATTCTTTGCCCGCTGACGAACTTCAGCAGCGAGTTCCTTCGTCAAATCTGCTGTAATACCTGGCGCGCTTTCGATTGCCAGTACGCGAGTAGATCGCTGATGTTGGCGTATGCGTCAAGTTCAGCCCGTTCGTCTTCAGTTAATGTACCGTCGTTAGCTTTCTCGTTCAGCTCAGTTGCACGGGCAGCATCCACTTCCGGAAAGTCGAGCGCGAGAATACTCTCGGCGAGCGGTCCCGTCATCCCATGGCCGGGTACGTCGAACACCTTTCGAAGTATTTCCGCGTGAGTACTGGACCGAAATGTAACCTGCGCCATTTACCTCTTTAGTTTAACGCTTAGATTGGGTGTAAAGCAGATGGAGGTCGTAGACGCAACGTGACTTGAAACCGCACGATGCTACGGTACCAGAGTGACCACGTTTCGAATCGCGCTGGCGAACATCCGGTTTCCGGCGAATCCCGATGATTCCATCGCGCTGGCCGAGGAAGCCATTGCGCATGCGGCGATCGAGCGCGCCGGGATCGTGTGCTTTCCGGAATGCTTTGTGCCCGGCTATCGAGGGATGGGAAAGGCAATTCCGCCTCCAGACCAGGCATTTCTCGAACATGCCTGGTCCCTGATTGCCGCGGCAGCAGCGAGGGCAAACCTGGCAGTCGTTCTCGGCACGGAGCGTATCGTCGATGGCGCCCTGCGGGCGACGGTTCTCGTCATTAACTCGGATGGAACAATCGCAGGCTTTCAAGATAAAGTTCAGATCGATCCATCCGAAGACGGTCTCTATTCACCCGGATCGGGAAGGCGAGTTTTTCAAACCGGTCCGCTGATCTTTGGGATCGCAATTTGCCATGAAGGCTGGCGCTATCCGGAAACGGTCCGCTGGGCGGTCCGGCAAGGCTCGCAGATCGTGTTCCATCCCCATTTCCACCAGGCCGAACCTGGCAGCTACCGGCCTTCGAGTTTCGCGGATCCCGCGAATTCATTCCACGAGAAAGCAGTGTTGTGCCGCGCGGCTGAGAACACGTGCTATTTCGCGAGCGTGAATTGTGCGAGCGCCGGATCGCCGACCACTTCCGCCGTGGCGCGGCCGGACGGAACTCTGCTGTGCTATCAGCCATACGGCCAAGAAGGGCTCTTGATTGCAGATATCGATATTGCTGCGGCTACAGGCCTGTTAGCTACGCGGCTGCGATGATCCTGGCGAACGATTCGGCGTCCAGGCTCGCGCCGCCAACAAGCGTGCCATCAATTTCCGGTTCTTTCATCAAGCCTTGGATATTCTCCGGCTTGACGCTTCCGCCGTAGAGAATTCTAAGCCGGTTCGCGGCATCCTCGCCAAAGCGCTTCTCCGCCTCCGAGCGTATGAGCGTATGCGCTTTGGAAGCAATCTCCGGAGTTGCGGTATGCCCGGTGCCGATGGCCCATACCGGCTCGTACGCGATCACGATTTGCGCAAACTGTTCTTCCGTCAGCCCGGCAATGCCGCCGGCAAACTGCCGGATCAGCACTTCGTGCGCCTTGCCCGCCTTGTGTTCTTCAAGGCATTCGCCTACACAAACAATCGGCGTGAGGCTCGCTGCCACGGCCGCTTGCGTCTTCTTCAGTACATCGGCGTCGGTTTCGTGAGCGACATGATGGCGGCGCTCGCTATGGCCCACTACAACCCAGGTGGCGCCCGCGGCGCTCAGCATGGCAGCCGATGTCTCGCCCGTGTAAGCGCCCTCCTTCGCCCAATACAAGTTCTGTCCGCCTATCTGAATAGATGTGCCCGCGATTGCATGCACCGCAGCCGGAATATCGATGGCGGCTGGAAATATGACGACATCACACGCATGATTCGCGCTCAGCAGGGGTTTGAACCGCTCGAAGAACCTGACGGTTTCCTGCGGGGTCTTGTACATTTTCCAATTGCCCGCCATAATGCGCCGTCTCATAAAGTCTGAAATGTTGAATTATCCTTTCTGATCTCATGCAAGAAGCTGGAACCGGCCGCGATGGAAGCGCCGAAATTTTCAGCCACAGTCTGTCCAATATCGGCGAGCGTGCCGCGCGTATTCAGATTCATTCCGGATTTGACCCCAGCGCCATAGACCAGCAGCGGAGTGTATTCACGCGAGTGATCGGTCGATGGAGTTGTAGGATCGCAGCCATGATCCGCGGTGAGTATGAGCATGTCGCCGTTCCGCATGTCGAGCGAGGGAAGCCATCGATCGACCGCTTCGAGCGCGCCGGCGTAACCCGGAACATCGTTGCGATGGCCGTATTGCTGGTCAAAATCGACCAGGTTGACGAAGATTAGGCCGTTTGTCTGGGTTCTCATCGCATTCGCGGTCTGCTCCATGCCGTCGCTGTTGTTTTTCGTTTTGACGGAATGGGTGATACCGCGGCCGAGGAAAATATCCGAAATTTTGCCAACCGCGTAAACCGGCACGTGGTGTTGCGAGAGCCGGTCCAGCAGCATGCCGTCGGGCGGCGGAACCGCATAGTCGTGGCGGTTCGCGGTGCGTACGAAATGGCCGGGCTTCCCTTCAAACGGGCGGGCAATCACCCGGCCGACTTCATTTGGCCCTCGCAGAAGATTTCGCGCGATCTCGCACATAAGGTACAGTTCCGGAACAGGAATCACGTCTTCATGCGCGGCGATCTGGAACACGCTGTCCGCGGAGGTGTAGACGATGGGAGAACGTGTTCGCAGATGCTCCGCGCCGAGTTCTTGGATGATCTCGGTTCCGGACGCTGGTCTATTGCCTAACACCTTGCGGCCAATCGCGTCTTCGAACGGCTGGATGATTTCCAGCGGAAACCCGTGGGGATACGTGGGGAATGGCCTGTCCAGAATGATACCCGTCATCTCCCAGTGCCCGGTTGTCGTATCTTTTCCCGGAGAGGCGAGCCTGCATTTACCGTAAGCTCCAGCGGGGTGCTCGGCAGGAGGAATCCCAGCCAGCGGCTTGATATTGCCGAGCCCGATTCGCCTCATATTCGGCAGTTCCACTTTCTGACAGCGGGCGATGTTTCCGAGCGTGTCGCTTCCTTCGTCGCCGTATTCACCGGCGTCGGGCATAGCACCGATGCCGACGCTGTCGAGCACGATCCAGACAACGCGGTCAAACGGCTTCGCCACCGGGTTTGGGCTCATTTGTGCGTGGAATTAGTGGAAGCCGTAGCAGGAGGCGCCTGAAATTCGTCCTTCAAGCGCGCGGCGCGATCGCGGACAAGATGCATGAACGATTCGTGCGTTGCGATTCGAGTAAACAGCGGCAAGAACTGTTCGGGAGCAGCCAGTTGCTTATGCAACCAGAGCGACTCAATATCCGCAAGGGCATCGTTCACACCGAGCTTGTCATAGCGCATGGTGCTATCCAGTTCCAGATATGCCCGCTCGCTGGCGGCGATCTGCTCGAAGCGATCGAGCAACTGCTGCGCGGTCAGGTTCGTCGAGTAGTTGAAGGCCGTCTCCGTTGCCGGACCATTCTCAGGCTCGTAACGAAACGTCTTCTTGCCCGTGTTAGCCACTTTCAGACCGGACTCTAGCGGGGACTTGAAATAGCCCAGTTCTTCGGCCATAGAGAACAGCGGCTCCACTTCAGACTCGCGCAACTGAACCTTCAAGGGTTGCTGATCCGTGGGCGATTCCTTGTATTCAACTGCACCCGTGCGGGCGACTGAAACGTACGTGAAAGCAGGAGTACTTCCCGGGAAGCTTTTCGTGAAAGTGAGCCGCGCGGGGCCGGCAAAGAGGCATGAGGACCCCAGAAGAGCAAATACGAGCAGTTTCATCGGGAACCCCCCGCTGCGATCGGGAAGTTGGCGCGCGTGCCATGGCAGATGGCAACCGCCAAGGCGTCGGTGGCATCGAAAGATCCGAACTGCCGCCCGATTCCGAGCAGTGAGAGCACCATCATCTGTACCTGCTGTTTTTCGGCACGGCCGTATCCGACAACGCTTATTTTGACTTCCAGGGGAGAGTACTCGCTGACCGCCAGTCCGGCCTCCGCTGCCAGCAGCAGAGCAACGCCACGTACATGTGCCAGCTTGAGCGCGGATTTTGCGTTAACCGCGTGAAAGACCTCCTCCACTGCAATCGCGCCCGGAGAATACGCGCCTATCACGCAGCGTAGTTCACAGGCGATCAGGTGCAGCCTTTTCTCCAGCGGGTCAACCGGTTTGGTGCGAATCACGCCGGCATCAACAAACTGGTGCGAGCGTCCATCCGTATCAATAACACCGAAACCGGTTCGCTCGGTTCCGCAGTCTATTCCGACAATTCGCATCCAGAGATCCGGCGTAATGCCCAGGCGGGCCGTTAGGCCAAGGCCTCTACTTCCGCCTCATCCACCTCATAATTGCCGTAGACGTTCTGAACATCGTCATGCTCTTCAAGAGCGTCATAGAGCTTGAGCATCGCCTGGGCATTCTTGCCTTCGAGCTTGACAGTGTTTTTAGGAACCATGGCGATTTCAGCCGATTCGGTTGCAATTCCGGCCTTCTCCAAAGCCTGCAGCACGGCTTCATGCGCTTCCGGAGCTGATAGGATCTCCCATGCGCCGCCCTGATCGCGGAGGTCGTCCGCGCCGGCGTCAAGGACGATAGACATGAGCTGGTCCTCGGACGCCTTCTCCGCATCGACGATAATCTGACTCTTGCGCTCGAACATCCAGGCGACGCTTCCCTGCTCCCCAAGATTGCCGCCGTTTTTCGAAAAAACGTGTCTGATTTCGCTGACGGTTCGGTTACGGTTATCGGTGGCTACGTTGACCAGGACGGCGGCGCCACCGGGTCCGTAGCCTTCAAACAGAATTTCATCGATTTGGCCGCCTTCAATTTCACCGGTGCCGCGCATGATGGCGCGTTTGATATTGTCGGCGGGCATGCTCACAGCCTTCGCGGCCACGATGGCGGTGCGGAGGCGGGGGTTGGCGTCGGGATCGCCGCCATTGCGGGCCGCGATCATGATTTCTTTAATTAAGCGCGTGAATGCCTTGCCGCGCTTGGCATCCAGGGCCGCTTTTTTATGCTTAATGGTGGCCCATTTGCTATGTCCAGACATCGGAAAACCTCAACTAGTGGTTAACTTTCGAGGATATCAAAGAGGTGGGTAAGATCACCTGGCGCGAGCGTATCGGGGTTATCGCGCAGCCGGAGCTTGCGAAACCGGCGATGCAGGAGTATCAGGCTCTTTCACGTCAATGATCCGGTTCACCTGCAGGTGATTGAGCCGTTGCGTGCGGCCGCTGGGCCAGCGAATTTCGACATCGTTGACTTCTCTCGCGCTGCCCACGCCAAAGTGGACGGGAATCAGACTCGCAGAAGCATAGCTGACCGCACTGGTCATCTGATTCCATTGCTTGCCAACCCGGATCCGGGCGCCGATACCGTCGCGGTTGCTCTTTGTCCCGGTCAGCCGGAAGCCGATCCAATTGCCGGTTTCCGAGCTAGTGTTTCGCCAAAGCTCCGCCGGTTCTCCTAAGGCCGAGACAATGGTGTCCAGACGGCCGTCGCCATCGAAATCGCCGAAAGCCGCGCCGCGGTGCGCTTTCACTTCGGCTTTCATGGCGGAGGGCGTGCAATCGCTGAACTTACCCGATAGGTTGCGAAATACCCTGTTCGGTTCCTTATATACGTGCGATTCGAACGCTTCTACGCGGTCGTTCACGTGCGAGTTCGAAGTAAAAAGATCTTTCCAGCCGTCGTTATCCAGATCTAGAAAACCATCTCCCCACCCGCTGTGATCGGCACTCAGCCGGCCGATATGGCTTGCGTAGGTAAAGTCATCGAACATGCCTTTGCCAATGTTCCGGAAGAGCGGGAAGGTCTCGCCGGCCAGAGCCGTTACAGTGATGTCGGGAAGCCCGTCATTATCGTAATCGCGGAAATCCGTGCCCATGCTGGCGACGGGCTGGCCGCGGTCGCTCAGCGCAACACCCGCCACGAGGCCGACTTCCTCGAAGGTTCCGTTCCCGCGATTATGGAACAGGAAGTTGGGCATATTGTCGTTGGTAACAAAAGCATCCAGGAAACCATCGCCGTCATAGTCGGCGAAGGCAACACTCATTCCCCGCCCCGCGTATCGTCCGATGCCGGATTTTGCGGAAACGTCTTCGAACGTCCCGTCCCCGCGGTTGTGGTACAGGGTCGAAGCCAACGGCCGGAAATACTTGGGATGGCAGTAGACGCGAATGTTCCGGTCGCGGTCGCCGCAGTACCGGTCCTGCAAGGGCGTATCCGAGTAATGCACCACCAGCAAGTCGAGCTTGCCGTCGTTATCGTAATCGAACCATCCGGCCGCCACGGCCCACTCGCCGCTCTTGATTCCGGCTTTTTCGGTTACGTCCTGGAACGTGCCGTCGCCGCGGTTGTGATACAGAATGTTGCGATTCACGCCGGCAACGAAGAGATCGGGATGCCCATCGTTATCGTAGTCTCCCGCGGCGACTCCCATTGAGTATCCGGCGCCGGCAACGCCGGCCTGCTCCGTGACATCCGTAAAGTGGAAATTGCCGTCGTTGCGGTAAAGTCTGTTCCAGAACTTGGGAGATGTCTTTTCAAGTGACGGGACAGCGGCGCCGTTGGTGAAATAGATGTCGGGTAAGCCATCGCCGTTGTAGTCAAAAACGGCTACGCCGCCCGGCATGGTTTCGATCATGAACTTGTGCGGTGTGGGGCTGTTTTCGAGTACAAAATGAACTCCCGCTTTTTCCGCGACGTTAACGAACTGAATCGTACCGGCGGCCTCGCCGAAGACGATGCCAGCGAGGGAAATACCGGCTGCAGCGGTGAGGAGAAGGTTCGATCGCTTCCACACTGGGCGCGATTGTAGCAGCTTGGACATGTCTTTTAAGCTCTTTGTGAAACAATGACCTCATGAAACGGCCATTCACTGCGAGCGTTTGGCGCGAGGGGAATTGCTATGTCTCCCAGTGTTTGGAGATCGATGTCGCCAGCCAAGGCAAAACGGAAGAAGAAGCAATCGCGAATTTGAAAGAAGCTTTAGAACTGCACTTCGAACCTCCACAAGCGACTCGGCCTCCCAAGCTTCGTACGATAGAGGTCGAGGTTGGGGCGGCTTAAGCCACAGCCTTTTCGCGAAGTGAAGCGCCGGCTCGAAGCAGTCGGATTTGTGGAATCAACTCAGAGGGGCAGTCATGTCAAATTCGTGCGTCGATCAGGTGAGGTGGTCGATACCGCGATTGTCCCGAAGAAGTCGGAGATTCCGGTAGGCACCCTGCGCAGCATTCTCAACCAAGCCCACATTGATACCGATGCGTGGGACAAGCTTCGCTAACTTCGATCTCTCTTGAGTGTCTCGATCAACGGCTATACTGACCCCTGAGCGATGAGCCAACTGCTAAAGACAAAAAGCATCGACGCGCTGGTGGAGCAGACGCACGTCGAAGGCAAGCGGCTGAAGCGCTCGCTGGGTCCCTGGAGCCTGATTGCGTTCGGCATCGGGGCAGTCATAGGCGGCGGCATCTTTACGGTTACCGGCACTGCAGCGGCAGGGCAGCACTTTAATGTTCCTTCCATTTTGAATGCGCCGCTGCTCGATCTGCTGATTCATGGCGGTTCCGCCGCATCCGTCATCGGCCGGCCAGGCGCCGGTCCTGGACTCACGCTTTCGTTCATTTTGGTCGCGATAACGTGCGGGTTTGCGGCGCTTTGTTACGCGGAATTGGCGTCCATGATCCCCATCGCCGGTAGTGCGTACACCTACGCCTACACAACGCTTGGCGAGATCTTCGCCTGGATCATCGGCTGGGATTTGATCCTGGAATACGCGGTTTCAAACATGTCCGTCGCGGTCGGGTTTTCAGCCTATTTCAACGTGATGTGCGATTATCTTTTCGGCGTTCACCTCCCGAAATACCTGTCCGAGCCCGCCATTATGGAGGGCCGGATGACGGGGAGCTTCTTTAATGTTCCGGCGCTGCTGATCGTCATGTTGTTGAGCTGGATTCTGGTGCGCGGCGTAAGGGAGAGCGCGGGCGCGAACAACGTGATGGTAGCGATCAAGTTGGGCGCAGTTTTGCTTTTTGTGTTTGGGGCAGCACGCGCTGTTCAGTCCTCCAATCTGCATCCGTTCATGCCAAATGGGTGGCCGGGGGTCGTGAGCGGAGCCGCGATCGTATTCTTCACCTTCATCGGCTTCGATTCCGTGTCAACCGCCGCGGAAGAGTGTAAAAGCCCCCAGCGGAACATGCCGATCGGGATCATCGGGACGCTTATTGTCTGCGGCGTTCTTTATACCGCCGTGGCATTTGTACTAACAGGCATCGTCAACTGGAAAACGCTGGACAATGCCTCGCCTGTCGCGAACGCGCTCGAAGCGGTCGGAATGGACAAGCTGCGCTTTACGGTTACCGTGGGCGCGCTGCTGGGAATGCTTTCTTCGCTGCTGGTTTATCAATACGGCCAGGCGCGCATCTGGTTCGCCATGTCGCGGGACCGGCTTCTACCGGACGTGTTCTCCCGCGTTCACCGGCGATTTCAAACTCCGCATGTCAGCACCTGGGTGGCGGGGCTTGCGGTTGGGATACCGGCGGGTATTTGGGACATAGGAACGTTCGCGGACCTCTCCAACATCGGGACCCTATTCGCGTTTATCATCGTGTCTTTCGGCGTGGTGATTCTGCGGTACAAGCAGCCCGGGCGCCCACGGGCCTTCCGGGTTCCCTTTTCTCCCATAACGCCATTCATTTCCGTCGTATGCTGCCTGGGACTGATGCTCGGCTTGCCGCTCGAGACGTGGATACGTTTTGTGGCCTGGCTGGTGATCGGACTGGCGATCTACGCCGCCTACAGCCGGAAGAGGAGCCCGCTGCGTGAGGAGAAGTCATCAGCGGTGAGCGATCAGCCCTCAGCGGTCAGCGATTGAGAAGTCTCTAAAAGCCGTCCCAAACCAGGGCCGGGAAGGTGGCCAGGGTGCGAAAACCGACCGATTCGTACAGCCGTATCGCATCCACGTTCGTGCAGGTGACCGTAAGACTGACCGTGCTGCAGCCAGCCCGCAGGAGGAGCAGCAGACATTGGCGAAGCAATTCGTAGCCGAGGCGGGCTTTTCGGGCAGAAGGCAAAATGCAGAGTTGCGTCACGTGCCCGGATGAAGGCGACACCATACTTGCCAGGCAAACTCCGCACACCCGCCCGCTGCTATCGTCGATGGCGAGCACGGAACCCGCCGGGAAGAAATTGCCGCAGCCGGGAAACTTGATGATGTTCATCAGAAAGTGGCGGGCGCCGGGAATGGTGCGGTACTGGTCGTTGATATCGCTATCGACGTGCCCGCGGTAGGCGGCCGTCACCAGATGCGCGATCTCTTCCTGATAGCGTTCCGCCCAGGGGAGAAAGGTGACGCGGAAATCGGGTGCAACGGCCGGCAAACGATCGGTTAAAGCAGTGTCGATCTCCATGAAATAGCGATCATGACGAGTCAAATGCTGGCCGAAGGGGAGCGGCTGCGCAATCGGCATGTGGAGCATCATGAGCTGCGATTCGATGCGCCGTATGCCGGGCGTTCGCATCAGCCCTTCGACAATGGATCCCAGCAGCAGCATTTCGTAAGAAGGCCGCGCGAAATCACGAAGCAGATAGAAATCGCCGATCAGACCCTTGCGGCCTTCGCAGACCTGATAGGCGTAGCCCACGATGCGGCTGCCAAATGCGAGCGCACACCCGTAGAGAGAATGGATCTGCAGAAAACGGCGCAGAAGCTCAGCGGAGGGGCGAAAATCCCAGGCGAAGCGCTGCTGCCAGACTCCAATCTCTTCCGCAAGCAGCGGATCGAGATCGCTCACCGCCACCTTTTGCAGCTCGATGATCTCCGGCAGTGAGGCTTCAAAGCGAGCCGCCATTCCCTGAATTATACGTGCAGAGCGGCGGATCCGGAACCCGCCAAAGCGTCCTGCCTGTGGAGAAAGTGAGCGATGCCCCGCGTGGCCTGGCGTGTGCGCGCGTTGTTTTCTATGAGGCTGAACCGGACGAAGCCTTCGCCCATAGGTCCGAAACCGATGCCCGGTGAAACCGCCACCTGCGCTTCCTTCATCAAAAGCTTCGCGAATTCGAGCGAAGGCATTCCGGCAAATGGCTCGGGAAGCGGGGCCCACAGGAACATGGATGCTTTGGGCGGCTCTACACGCCAGCCTGCGCGGTTCAATCCCTCCACCAGCACGTTCCTTCGGTCCTGATAGATGCTGCAAATCCTGGCGGGCGCGTCCTCGCAGTCGCGCAGCGCAATAATCGACGCGATCTGAATGGGCTGGAAAATGCCGTAGTCGAGATAGCTCTTGATGCGGGCCAAGGCCGCGATTAGCTTGCGATTTCCCAGGCAGAATCCTACTCGCCAGCCGGCCATGTTGTAGCTCTTGGTCATGGAGTAGATCTCGATTGCGTGTTCCGTCGCGCCTTCCACCTGCAGAATGCTGGGCGGCCGGTAGCCATCAAAGCCCAGTTCCGCATAGGCGAAATCATGGATGATGTAGGTGCCGTGCTGCCTGGCGAGCGCCACAATCTCGCGCATGAAATCCAGGTCGACGCAAAGTGTCGTTGGATTGTGCGGGAACGAGATCAGAATGACTTTGGGCGGCTTGGCCGCGGAGTTATAGAGATCTTTGAGTCCCTGAAGAAATGTAGCGGGGTCGGGCATGGGGAGCATGCAGGCCTCCCCTTCCGCCATAATGACTCCGTACTGATGAATGGGATAGGCCGGGTTCGGAGAGACAACGACGTCGCCGGGACCGATGATGGCAAACAGCAAATGCGCGAGCGCGTCCTTTGCGCCGATGGTGACGATGGCTTCCGCATCGGGATCAAGCGAGACCCGGTATTGCTTTTTGTAGCGGGCGACGATCGCCTCGCGAAGCCGCGGAATCCCGCGAGACACGGAATAGCGGTGATTGGCCGGATTACGGGCAGCCTCGATCAGCTTGTCCACAACGGGTTCGGGCGTAGCGCCATCGGGATTGCCCATACCCATATCAACAATGTCAATGCCCTGTGCGCGCGCCTTGTCCCGCATCTCATTGATGACGGCGAAGACGTAAGGCGGGAGTTTTTTGATGCGATAAAACTCCTCGCTTGGTGGTAGCGGCATATTTAGATAGTGTAACGGCTGGAGCGAATATGGCAGAGAAGATTTGCGTCAAAACCACAGGCCACAAAAAACGATGGCACAAAAACCACAGGCCACGAAAAACGATGGCCTGCGCCACTTCCGCTAGGCGGCTTCTTCGGCGGCGATGATGCGTTCGATGCGGCCGGAGATACGATGTTCGGGTGTTTCCAGCTTCATATTTTGCAGTTCCTGGTTATCGACCTTGGCCTGAGCCAGCAGAATCTTCCATTTGTGCAGCTCCTGGCGCCGTTTTTCGACCGCCTGTTTACGTGCACAGTCTTCCGCTTGCTGACGCGCGCGGTTCTGTTTCAGTTGCTGCGAAACAAAGCCAATTTCGGCTTTGCGCTTTTCGGCTCTGAGCTTTAGCAACATGTTGAGCGCTTTATGAAAAGCGCGCTCATGGGTGGTCTGGTAGCGGAGGTAGAGACCGAGCTCCTTTTCTGCCGCGCACGCGCCCGCTTCATCGAAGCACAGACCTTGCAGACGGATGGCGCGCTGCTGAAGCCAGTAGTGCTGCGCCATGCTCTCGACCAGAAACGTCTCGGTGGGGGTTGCGGGGTTGTGTTCGGAGCGAAGGCTTTCCTGCAGATTATGGAACGCATCGGCGGATTCGCCGGGCAGGAAGACAAAAGCGCCGGTGAGGCCGTGGCGGACCGCATTCAGCGAAACGGTCGCTTTGCCTGCGGCCGATTGCGG
>JAICXK010000227.1 GCA_025980435.1 Bryobacteraceae bacterium | reverse complement strand
GTTCCCAGGTTGCGGACCCTGCCGTCCTGGAAGCGCACGGCATTGACAGCCGGATAACCGGTGGCGGAGTCAATTGAGCCATTGCCGGCCGCACCCGCTACAACGCCATAGTCATTAATCCACTGCCCGCAACTGCCCACGCCATCCGGAAGACCACCAAGATCGTGCATTCGATTCCGGAACCACAGAAAGGCATGCTGGACAAAGGGATCCTGGCCGAAATAAGGATTGTCGTTTGGATAGGCCGGGTCCAGGGCTGCCGTATCTGCGCATTCGGTCACCACCATGCCGAAATTATTCAAGGGGCCGGTTTGGCCGACGATAAGGCTCGACGGTCCGCCCAGAGTTCCCAGGTCAATCAGTTTGTATTGCTGGTGCCTCGAGTGATGATCGGCCTGCGCCGCAATATCCGTTGCGCTTGCCAAAAAACTAGACAGTGCAAGCACCAATGTTGAGCTACGTACCAGGTATTTCATCTGCGTTCCTCCGCTTCGCAGTAAGTTTGCCCCGGATACCGATCAAAGCTCAACCGAAGATTGTCTGAAGAAACAAATCCTCTCCTATTAAGCAGTTATGGCTGTTGCTGAAGCGTTCACGCGGCGGAAATGCTATGCTTATCCCCAATCATTCGGGAGCATTTGTGGCTGCCACGCCGATCAACAGGATCCGGTTTCGCTTTGGCCAATTTGAAGCCGACCTATCGGAGGGAAAACTTTTTAAGCGGGGCGTTCTTGTCAGGCTCGAGAACCGGCCCTTTCAGGTCTTAGCCGCTTTATTGGAACGACCGGGCGATCTGGTTACGCGCGAGGAACTGTATGCGCGCTTGTGGCCGGCAGGCACCTATGTCGATTTCGATGAAGGCCTGAACACGGCGGTCAGAAAACTTCGCCACGCATTGCGCGATTCCGCCGACACTCCGATCCTGATTGAGACGGTTCCTCGAAAAGGCTATCGGTTCATTGCGCCGTTAGTGGCCTTTCCCGCGCACGCCCCTGCAGCGCCGCCGCCGACCCCTATTCGCCGGGCGTGGCTAATCCTGAGCGTGATTGTCCTTGCCTTCGCCTGTCTGGCATTTGCTCTCCTGTCCCGGCGAAGGACCATCCGCCCAAACGAACCTCAATTCGCTCGTCTGAGCTTTGGACAGGGCAGGATTGTTTCTGCTCGTTTTGCTCCGGACGGGAAAAGTGTGATTTACGGCGCGGCGTGGGATGGAAATCCGGCTCGTCTTTTTTGGGCGCGGGAGGGCAGCCCAGACGTACGGCCTTTGGGAATCGACGCCGAGGTTCTTGCGATCTCGCCATCGGGGCAAATGGCCCTTTTGCTGCATCGCCGCTATGGTTTCGGCGCGTCCAGTAAAGGTACGCTGGCGACAATGTCTCTCACGGGCAGCGCACCAAAGGAGCTGCTCGACGAGGTTGGCGAGGCGGACTGGTCCCCAGATGGATCGCAGCTTGCCGTCATTCACTACGTGGGAGAGACGTGCCGGCTGGAGTATCCCATCGGTCATGTACGTTACCAGACTACGGGAGGAGCTTGGCTCAGCCATGTGCGGACTTCTCCGCGAGGCGAACGCGTCGCCTTCCTGGAACATCCGCTTGCCGGTGACGATATAGGGCACGCCGTAATTCTTAGTCTGCGGAAGCCGGAAAAGATCGTCACCAAAGATTTTTATGCAATTCTCGGGCTCGCCTGGGCACCTCGTGCCGATGCAGTTTGGTTAACAGCTGCCAAAGCAGGCGCTGGCCGTGCCTTATTTACATTTAATCTAAGCGGCGAGCAAGAGCTAGTCTGGCGCGAGACTGGATCTCTCATAATTCAGGACATTTCTCCTTACGGCGCTTTTCTGCTGAGTCGCGATGTGAGTCAAGACGAAGTTTTTGGACACTCCGAGTTGTCGCAAACGGATGTCGCACTCTGTTGGATGCACCACTGTGTCCCTACCGCTCTGAGCCGCGATGGATCCCTCGTCTTGGTTTCTGTCCAAGGGGAGGGATCCGGCTCGGGCTATCAGGTGTACGTGCGATCTACAAGACGCGATTCGCCGCGCGTGCTGGTCGGCAATGGAATGCCGAGGCAATTCTCGCCTGACGGGCACAGCGTTCTTCTCGTCGACCGCTCGAGTCTTCAACCGCAAACAACGCCTCAGCTATTCGTGCTGCCCATTGGCCCCGGAGCCCCACGGCAAATCACGCATGATGCGATTTCGCATGATTGGGCAGCTTGGTTTCCGGACGGGAACCGGTTCGTGTTCATCGGAGCCGAATCGGGCCATTCGAGCAGGACTTGGATTCAGAAGAACGACCGCGGAAAGCCTGTCCCGATCACGCCTGAAGGAACTCTTGGGGTTCACATCTCACCGGATTCCAAAACACTGGCGGCAATTTCGTCCGATTACAAGCTTTGCCTGTATCCGGTTGCCGGGGGAGTTCCGAAATTTCTCGCGAGTGTTGACGAAGTCGAAGAAGTCGACGGCTGGAGTAACGACGGGAGATATCTTTTCCTGACAAAGTACGGATTGCCCGCTGAGGTTGATCGGATGGATGCGGCGACCGGAAAAAGGAAACGGCTATATTCCGCCGCTCCCGCCGACCCGGCCGGGGTCTCGGTGGTTGGCCCTGTTCTGGTCACACCGAACGGGAAGTTTTTCGTGTATGCATACACTCGAGTGCTATCCACTTTGTATGCAGTACGCGGATTTTGATCCGGCGGCGGACAGTAAAGCCTTGAATCTGAGCCGTGAGGGTAAACGAACTTGACTGGTGCGCCGTTCAACGAGGTCGGCAGGTGGATCGTCCGTATCGAGATCAGGCGGTAGAGCCGGTCGCTACCATCAAAGCCGCTGGCCGCCTCGCGCTCAGGATAAAACATTTCAATGCGCAAGATAGAAATTTCAAACTTCGCTTAGCCCGCCTAAACTGTTACGCTGCATCCATCAGGTTCCACTTTCAGCGGTTTCACACCCTTACATGAATCGCCTTACCCGAATCTTGCCTCTGTCCTGCATGGCACTATGCAGCAGCCTGTTTGCTCAGACCCCGCAGACTCTAGAACAGCACCTGAACGCACTGGACGCCGCGACGAAATCCGCGCAACTCTCCGGCGACAATGCCTGGATGTTGACCAGCGCAGCCCTGGTCCTGATGATGACCGGGCCCGGACTGGCGCTGTTTTATGGCGGGCTGGTGCGCCGCAAGAACGTGCTGAGCAGCATGATGCACAGTTTCGTGCTGATGGCTGTCGTGACCGCACTGTGGGCGATCTACGGCTACAGTTTCGCGTTCGCGGAGGGCAATCCGTTTATCGGTGGGTTTCAATACGTGCTGCTGAACGGCGTGGGATCCGCGCCGAATCCGGATTACGGGGCCACGGTACCGCACGAAACGTACATGATCTATCAACTGATGTTCGCGATCATTACGCCGGCGCTCATCTCCGGAGCTTTTGCGGAACGCATGAAGTTCAGCGCCATGCTACTGTTCACGTGTCTCTGGTCAACCATCGTGTACTTCCCCATGGCGCACATGGTCTGGGGTAAAGGCGGGCTGCTGAACGCGTTTCTGGGCGGCAAGGTTCCATGCTTTGATTTCGCCGGTGGGACGGTGGTTCATATCACTTCCGGGGTGAGCGCGCTGGTCTGTGCTCTCTACCTGGGCAAGCGCATCGGATTTCCGCGCGAGCCGATGAAACCGCACAACCTGGTGTTGAGCGTAGTCGGGGCATGTCTGCTGTGGGTGGGCTGGTTCGGATTCAACGCCGGCAGCGCAGTGAATGCATCCGGTCTTGCGACCAGTGCCTTTGTGGCGACGCATTTTGCGGCTGCCGCGGCCGCGCTGGGCTGGCTGTTTGCCGAATGGGTGAAGCACGGTAAACCAAGTATGCTGGGAGGAAT
This sequence comes from Bryobacteraceae bacterium, assembly GCA_025980435.1. Classification (GTDB taxonomy): domain Bacteria; phylum Acidobacteriota; class Terriglobia; order Bryobacterales; family Bryobacteraceae; genus Bog-105. The sequence continues at coordinate 4,467 of JAICXK010000227.1, read as the reverse complement.
TTCCGGCGCGGTGGCCGGGCTTGTCGCGATCACGCCGGCATCCGGATTCGTCAAACCGTTCCCCGCCCTGCTGATCGGTTTTCTGGCGGGAATTTTCTGCTTCTTCATGGTGACCGCGGTGAAGAGCAAGTTTGGCTACGACGATACACTCGACGCCTTCGGAGTACATGGGGCGGGCGGAACGCTGGGCGCACTGCTTACCGGCGTGTTCGCCACGAATGCGATCAACGACGGGCTGAAGGACACCGCCGGAAAAGTTCTTCCGCTCGGCCTGGTGGACGGCAACGCCGGGCAGATTCTGAATCAGGCCGCCGGCGTAGCGATCGCCTGGGCATTAGCAATCGTGGGCAGCTTGATCATTCTCAAAATTGTAGATGTTCTGATTGGCGTGCGCGCAACTCCGGAACAGGAAATCGAAGGTCTGGACCTCGGCATGCACGGTGAGGAAGGCTATAACCTTGAAGCGTAGCCGACAGGTCACAGGATTGAGCCGATGAAGAAAATTGAAGCGATTATTCAGCCGCACAAGCTGGACGACGTCAAAGAAGCGCTCAAGAGCATTGGGGTGGATGGAATCACCATCACCGAAGTTCGGGGCCACGGCCGGCAGAAGGGCCATCGCGAGGTCTACCGCGGCATGGAGTACGAAGTGGATTTTCTGCCCAAGATCAAGATCGAGACGGTCGTTCCAGATGCCCGTCTGGATGAAATCAGCCGGACGATTTCAGCCGCGGCCCGCACGGGAAAGATCGGCGACGGAAAGATCTTCGTCTTTGATGTTCTGGAAGCCGTTCGCATCCGTAATGACGATACGGGCGAAGCCGCCCTCTGACCGTGAACCCGATGTCTGGGGACGCGGCGGCGATCGGTCGGGATCCTCTCTCCTTCTTTGCGCGCCGTACCGCCTTTGTTGATTCGGTGGTCCGCACGAAAGCCGAGTCCCTGTTGCAGGCGGTCGGCTCGCCGATCGCAATTGCCGCGGTAGGGGGCTACGGCCGAAGCGAACTTTTTCCCTTCTCCGATATCGATCTTCTGATCCTTGCAGAGAACGAACCCGACCTGGCGCGCCTCAAAGCGCCCGTCGCGGAATTCGTTCGCTTGCTCTGGGATTCGGGATTGAAGGTAAGCCAGTCTGTACGGACCGTGGGAGAGTGTTCCCGGCTGAACGAACAAAATATCGAACTGCACATCAGTTTGCTCGACATCCGGTTCATCGCGGGCGCCTTGGAGCTTTTTGAAGCTTTGCGGCAGCGCCTTCACGAATTTCAGCAGCAACAGAGCGATCGTCTTATCCGGCGGCTCTCGGAAATGGCGCAGCAGCGGCACTCAAAGTTTCAGAACACCGTCTATCATCTGGAGCCGAATGTCAAAGAAGCGCCCGGCACGATCCGCGACATTCATCTGCTGAACTGGCTGGGCGTGCTGTTGTCGGATAAAGCTCCCGTGCTCGAGGCGATTGCGGAGACCGATGCCGCCAGGCGGTTCCTTTATTCGATTCGATGCTTCCTGCACGCTGTATCGGGCCGCGATAACAACCTGCTTACGTTTGAGCAACAGGACGAAGCAGCCCGGCTGCTGCCGGAAGAGCCGATTTCCGCCGAAGGCTGGATGAGGATGTACTACCGGCACGCTCGGGCGGTTTTTCAGTCGGGCGTGCGGGCCTTGGAATTCGTCGACGCCCGCCAGTCGTCGCTGGTCCGGCAATTTCGCGACTGGCGGGGCAGACTCTCCACATCCGATCTAACCGTTTCTCAGAACCGCATTTTGATACGGAATCCGGCGGCAACATTGGGGTCTTCCGAATCGGTTCTGGGCCTGTTTCGATTTAGCGCCCGGCACGCGATCCCGCTTTCCTGGGACGCGCAGCGCCGAATCCGGGGCGCTAACGCAGAGATTGCAGCGGCGTTTTGCAAACGTCCCGCGGGCTATAAGTCCTGGCGCGACCTGCTAAGCCAGCCGCACACCGGTTTTGCGCTGCGGCAGATGCAGGAGAGCGGCGTTTTATCAGCCGCAGTACCCGGGTGGAAGACGGTTGAGAGTCTTGTGGTTCGCGACTTCTACCATCGCTACACCGTAGACGAGCACACGTTGGTGGCGATTGATGTAATCGACGGCCTCATCGCTCGAGGCGGCAGTTTCCCGGCGCGCTTCCGCGAACTTGCGCTCGAAATCGACGACCCTGCCGTCCTCCGGCTTGCGATTCTGTTGCACGATATTGGCAAAGGGACTACGCCCGGAGATCACGTGCGTGGATCGCTCGAAGCGGCTTCCGAAATGCTTGCGGCGCTTGGCGGCAATGAGCAAACGGATGCAGCCGTTCGATTTTTAATTGAGCATCACCTTGATTTGTCGGGTGTGATGAACGGACGAGATCCGGATGATCCAGCGACGGCGCGCTATCTCACTTCGCGAATCGGCACGCAGGAGGATCTTCGGCGGCTCACGCTGCTGACGTACGCGGATATTTCAGCGGTGAATCCGGCGGCGATGACACCCTGGAGGGCGGAGCAGCTCTGGCGTGTATATTCGATTGCCCAGAAGCAGCTTACGCGCGAACTCTCGGAGGACCGAATCGTTTCGGTCGTGGTGCCGGAGGCGGGTGGGCAGCCGGGGTTGGCCGCCTTTCTGGAAGGTTTTCCGATGCGCTACCTGCGGACGAATACGAAGGAGCAGATTGCGCATCATTTCAGCCTGGAAGAAAAGAGACGACGCGATGGCGTCGCGGTTGAGATTACGCACGAGCCGGGCGCACATCTGGCGACGATCGTGGCAAGAGACCAGCCGGGTCTGTTTGCTTCGATCTGCGGCGCGCTGGCAAGCTTTGGCATGGATATTCTGAAAGCCGAGGCATCGTCGAATCGTTGCGGCTGCGTCCTGGACCTGATCCGGTTTGCGGACCCGATGCGCACTCTGGAGATGAATCCAGGTGAAACGGAGCGGCTGCAGTGGACGATCGAGTGCGTTCTGAAGGGCGTCATTGAGGTCCCCGACCTTTTAAGACGCCGCCGGCCGCGTCCGCGTCCGGGCAGTGCCAGGCTGCAGCCTTCCATTCGCTTCAATAACGACGCTTCCGATGGCTCCACTCTGATCGAGTTCATTGGCGAAGATCGTCCAGGCCTTTTGTTCGACCTGGCCACGGCGCTCACGTCCGCTGAGTGCAACATTGAACTGGTGCTGGTGGATACCGAGGCGCATCGGGCGATTGACGTGTTCTACGTAACGCAGAACGGAGTCAAGGTGGATGCAGAGACGCAGGCTGAGCTTCAGGCGAGGCTCAAATTGGCGGGAGCCTGATAGAGCGCTGTGCGATAAATCGAGACATGGCCGATTTTTTTCGTCTCGATGGCAAGATAGCCCTCATTACGGGCGCGGCGAGCGGCATTGGGGAAGCAACCGCACACACGTTTTCCGAAGCGGGAGCCGAAGTTCTGGTCGTCGACATCGACGGGCCAAAGGCGGAAGCAGTGGCGCGGAGCCTTCCCATGAGCCAGGCATTTCGCTGCGATATCACAAGCGAAAAGGAGGTTGAGAGCCTTTTCGCCGGAATCCCGCGACTCGACATGGTGGTGAACTGCGCGGGGATCGGCCTGGTCGGTAGCATCGAGGAAACCGGCTTGGCTGACTTTCAGCGCTTATTCCGGGTTAACGTCGATGGCTCCTTCCTCGTAACCCGAGCGGCCATTCCCTTGCTGAAGAAAGTACGAGGATCGGTGCTGAATATCGGCTCGGTGGCGGGTTTGGTTGGCGTAAAACGCCGGTTCGCCTATTGCGCGACGAAGGGAGCGATCACGGCGATGACGCGGCAACTGGCGGTCGAATATCCAAAGGAACTGCGGGTGAACTGCATCGCGCCCGGCACGGTGGACAGTCCCTTCGTGGAAGGGTACCTGGAAAAGTATCATTCACACGAGAAAGAACGGGTCCGGGCAGAACTAAACGAGAGGCAGCCCCTGGGCCGGCTGGGTCAGCCTGAAGAAATCGCTAAATTGGCGCTATATATTTGCTCCCCCGCAGCCGATTTTATGAATGGGTCCATAGTGGCGATCGACGGAGGCTGGACGGCAGCATAGGAAGTTACAGATCCGGATTAGAAGTGCTGAAGAATCTTTCGATTGACGGAATTCGGCGAAGTACTTACGATATAAGTAACTTTGCTTTCGGCCGGGGTACCTGGTTTGCGTTATGGGTCGTGGATTCCGGCTGGGAGATCTGCCCCTCTGGGGGGATGGAGTAATGCTGCTTTGATGGGAATGTCTATTTCAACCGAAGGAACGCCGGAATGAACCTTCGCCCTATTCGCCGGATCGCCATGCCGCTGGCTGTTCTGGCTGCTCTGAGCCTGGGGGCTCCGTGCGTTAGTAATGCCGCTTCGTCTTCAGCGACTAAACGCCACAAGCATAAGAGGCGCACTCGGAAGAGGACCCGCGCCGCGGCGAACTCCGGGAGCCAGGCCGCCGTTATCCATAC
>JAICXK010000027.1 GCA_025980435.1 Bryobacteraceae bacterium | reverse complement strand
TGAGAGCGGCAGATCATGAGGAAACTAGCGAACTGGTTCCGGCGCAAGAAGCTAGACAGCGGATTGGATCGCGAACTGCGCTACCACCTCGATCGGCGAATCGTCGATCTTCAGAGATCGGGCCTGTCGATAGCAGAAGCTCGGCGGCAAGCCACGGTGGAACTAGGAAGCATTGCGCAAATCCAAGAGGAAGTACGAGATATCTGGCTGACTCGATGGCTGCGGGATTTCACATACGATCTTCGCTTCTCCCTGCGTTCTTTTCTCAGGACGCCTGCGTTCACTATGACGGCCGTGCTGTCGCTCATGCTCGGCATTGGAGCAACGACGGCAATCTACTCCCTGGTGGACCAGGTATTGCTGCACGCGCTTCCGGTACGCCAACCGGACCGCCTTGTCCTGATCGATTGGAAAGGTGATCAGGTCGCGAATGGGTTCGGCAGTTGGAACCTCATGTCTTACCCTATCTGCCGCGACCTCGACCAGCAGAAGCAGTTCTTCGAGGGTGTGTTCTGCCGCGCGCTCACAACTGTCAATCTCTCAACGGGCAGCGACTATCACGCCGCGACCGCGGAAATTATCTCCGGTAACTACTTCCCGGTGCTTGGAGTAGGACCAGCATTGGGGCGGGTCCTGACAAACGACGACGATCGCAGGCCGAATAGTAATCCGGTGGCGATTCTTTCCTACGACTTCTGGAAGACGCAGCTTGGAGGCGCCACAGATGTGGTTGGCCGCAAAGTGCTGGTGAACCGGCATCCCCTGATCATCATCGGGGTTGCGGCTGCGACGTTCCATGGCATCGATGTTGGGGAGGTTCCATCACTCTGGATTCCAGCCTCGATGTCGACAGAGGTCATTCCAGGATTCAATAATCTTCACGATCGCCGGACCCGCTGGATGCAGGTGCTGGGCCGGTTGAATCAAGGCACAACGCTGCGGGAAGCTCAGACAGGATTGCAACCATGGTTCAAAGCGATGTTGAAGGAGGATACTCGCCGTGCAGGATTCCCTGTCATCACAGCGGAACGCCGACAGAGATTTCTCAATTCGTCGATCGTGCTCACTCCGGCGCCACAGGGCCATTCCGGACTGAGGCGACGGCTGTTGGAACCGTTGTGGGTTTTATTCGCAGTGACGGCAGTATTGCTGGGGCTGGCCTGTTTAAATGTCTCTGGTCTGTTCCTGGCGCGCGGCTCGGCCCGTGATCGCGAGATTGGCACCAGGCTGGCGCTGGGCGCGTCGCGCGGGCGGCTAGGGCGGCAGCTTCTCGCCGACAGTCTGCTGATCGCGTTCACGGGGGGAGTGCTTGGAATCGCGGTGGCTCCGATTGCTGTGCAAACTCTTATCGCATCCCTTCCGAGGGACAATGCCGCTACTGCTCTGCACGCGGGCATTGACCCACGTCTTTTGCTGTTCGCATTCCTTGCAAGTGTAACGGCGGGCGTGTTGAGCGGTCTTGCTCCGGCCTGGCAGTCAGGACGGCGCTCGGTGATTTCGGCGCTCCGTGAGCGAGGCGGCACGGCATTCAGGAGCGTGCGGCTTCGAAAGGTTATTGTGATCGCGCAGATCGCCCTGACTTTGATTTTAGTTGTGAGCGCCGCCTTGTTTGTCCGGACGCTGAATGCGTTGATGGCGAAAGGGCCAGGATTCCCGACTGCCAGCCTTGTCTCATTCGGAATCGACTGCCAGCGAAGCGGATATTCGGAAGAAGAAGGAAACCGCCTGCTTCGTCGCATCGATGAAGCAATCGGGCACTCACCGATCGTTCAGACTTCGGCGGTTGCTCGATGGCCGTTACTAACCGGCGGAAGCTGGAACAATCCAATGACCATCCTGGCAGACAAGAGATTTTCGACTGACCGTGATGTGAATCTGAACGCCGTTACACCGGGATTCTTCTCAACCATGGGCATCAAAATCATTGCTGGACGAAACTTCGATGAACGCGATATCGGCCCGCCGGGCGAACGAGAGTCGCGGTCAGCGATCGTGAACGAAGCGTTCGTGAAGCATTATCTGGGAGGGCGAAACCCGTTGGGGGTGCGCATCTGCCAAGGTTCAGGGCCGGACGCTAGGCCGAACACCGAAATAATCGGCGTGGTGTCGAATTTTAGTTATCGCGGGATTCGCGAGGAGTCGGAGCAAGCCTATTTCCCATTCGAAGGACAAGGCGCAGCCACCTTCTACATACGGGTTCATGGAAGAGCAGAATCCGCATTCCAGGCGCTTCGCGCGATGGTCCGCGGCGTCAACCCCGTTTTGACAATGACCAATTTCCGCACCTTAGACGAACAAGTCGATCGATCGTTGAACACAGAACATATGCTGGCGACTCTGTCCGGCAGCTTCGGCATGCTTGCGCTGCTGCTTTCGCTGGTTGGCCTGTATGGCGTGATGTCTTTTGTCGTGACGCAACGTACGCGCGAGATCGGGATCAGGTTGGCGCTAGGAGCCGGGCGCTGGTCTGCGATTTGGCTGGTTCTTCGCGATGCGCTGGCGATGATCTTTTCGGGAATAGGTATCGGTCTGCCTTTCGTCTGGGCTTTGGGCCGGCTGGTACAATCGCAACTCTACGATGTCAAAGCCTCCGACCCGGCTGTAATTGCAATCGCCATTTTGGTTCTCTGTTCGACCGGAGGGGCCGCCGCACTCATTCCCGCGCATCGGGCCTCGAGCGTAAACCCGACCGACGCATTAAGGTTCGAGTAGGTGACGGGTTCGCCACCTTTTGTCGCCGTGCGTGCAGTTCGCTCGGATAATACACCCAATCGCACCTATTTTCATGCGCGGTTGTCGGACCGCATGGCGTGATTTACTCGTATCGCAAAGCCACAATGGGATCGACTTGGGCGGCGCGGCGGGCCGGGATGTAGCTGGCGAAGAAAGCTACCCCGAGGAGAACGACCGGCACAAAGGCGAACGTAAATGGATCAGTAGCTTTGACATCGTAGAGTTGCTCTGAAAGGAAGCGAGTGAGGCCGAAGGCGGCTGCCAGGCCAATTGTGGTTCCGACAGCGGCGAGCGTGAGCCCTTGACGGATTACGGCGCGGAGAATATTGCTTTGTTCGGCTCCGAGCGCCATGCGGATGCCGATTTCCTGAGTGCGTTGCGCAATCGAATAGGCCATGACTCCGTAGATGCCGACTGCGGCGAGAACAAGCGCCAGGCCAGCGAAACTGACGAGCAGAAGCGTGAAGAAATCTTGAAGTGAGAACATCCCGCTGGCAACTTCATCCATGGTTCGGATTTCGGAGATGGGAAGATTCTTGTCAAATTCGGCGACAACGCGGCGAACGGCGGGAACAATAGATAGCGGCTGTCCGAAAGTACGGACCAGCAGTTCATCGGGGTGCTCCTGCCAGGAGGAGTACTGCGGATAGGGCATGTAGATTTCCGAATGGAACCCGACATTAACACCTTGCGTTCTGACGTTTCCGGCGATGCCGATCACCGTAAGCCAAGGGTATTGATCTCCGGCCATTTTTAAGCGTTTGCCGATTGGATTCTGGCCGGGCCAGTTTTCGCGCATGAGCTCCTCGTTCACGATGGCCACCGGAAGCGCGCCTTCTGTATCCGCTTCGGTAAAGCCGCGGCCTCCAAGCAAGGGAACGCCCATGGCGCGGAAATATTGCGGGCCAATCATAATCGCATTTCCGTCCGGCCTTTCATTCATCGGAGGAACAGGATTTTCAGCGGTAACGAAATCATTGCCACTCCAGCCTTCGAACGGAATACCGCGCGAGACGCTGGCGTATTGAACGCCCGGCAATGATTGCACGCGCTGAAGAAGTTTATTCCAGAATTGAACGCGCGAACCAGGCGCTTTGTACCGAGAGGTATCCAGGTACATAGTCATCGTTACGACGTGATGCGGATTGAAACCGGGATTGATCTTGCGCAGGGAGACGATCGTTTTGATCATCAAAACCGCGCCGATCACGAGAACCAGGGACAACGCGAATTCGGCAGAAACCAAGCTTTTGCGAAGCGATTGTGCGCGCGAGCCTTCACTAGCGCTCCGGCTGCTTTCCTTGAGCGCCCCAATCAGATCGGATTTGGACAAGCCGAGCGCGGGCAACAGGCCAAAGAGGAAGCCGGTGAGAACGGCTATGGCGAGCGTATAGCCGAGTACCGGAATGTTCAGACCGGCGCTTTCAATGCCGAATGTTCCGGGCGGGGCGAGGCTCACCAGCGCTTTGGCCGCGGCAGCAGCAAACAGCAAGCCGAGACCCGCCCCAAATAGCGAGAGCAAGCAGCTTTCGGTAAGCAGTTGGCGCATTAGCCGGCCGCGGCCGGCTCCGAGAGCACTGCGCAAAGCGATTTCCCGAATGCGGCCGGCTCCACGGGCGAGCAGCAGGTTTGCAAGATTCACACAGGCGATCAACAGAACAAGTGCGACCGCAATCATCAACACAATCAGCGCCGGACGCGCTTGACCTACGACGTCGTCGTGCATACCTACGACAAGCGTCGTCCAGCCTTCGTCTTCCGGGTATTGGCGCTGAATGCGGCCGGACATTACATCCATTTCGTTCTGCGCCTGTTGGATGGTTACGCCAGGTTTCAGGCGCGCCATTGCGACGTATTCGTGCCAGTCCCGGCGCGGCTTTGACAGATCCAACCCAGAGATCCAGATCTGAGCGTTGAGTAAGCCATTGGCAACGTAAGCATCGCGAAAGCCGGCCGGCATGATGCCAATAACGGTATAGCTTTGGCCATCCAAAAGGATCTGTTTGCCAATCAGTTTCGGATCGCTGCCGTAGCGGCTGCGCCAGAGCCCATATCCCACGATGACCACGCGCGCGCTGTTCGGCTTGCCTTCTTCCGGAACAAATGCCCGGCCATAGAGCGGCTTGACGCCCAATACAGAGAACAGATTGGGCGTGATTTGCTCCGCGTTGACCTCGACGGGATCTCCGTTTCCGGTAAGGGCAAACGCACGGACTTTAAGCGCGGCCATTTCGGTGAACACGTGGTTGTGCTCACGCCAATCGAGAAAATTAGCCGCCGAGACGATATTGTGAGTCCAGCCGCGGTGAAGATTTTGCTCCCAAACCATCACGAGCCGGTCAGGACCTTTATACGGCAAGGGGTTCAACAAAACAGCTTTGACAACGCTGAAAATGGCGGTGTTTGCACCGATACCGAGCGCTAAAGTCAGGATTGCGGCCACACTGAAGGTGGGAGATTTGCAAAGTTGCCGGGTGGCATAGCGGAGATCTCGACCGATTTCTTCAATCCAATGAAACGGACGGAGATCGCGCACCTCGTCTTTGGCGAGTTCTAATGCTCCAAAATCCGCGAGAGCCCGGCGCCGCGCCTCCTCAGGCTGCAATCCGTCCGTTATGTAAGCCTGTGTTGCAGCGTCCAGATGAAACTGCATTTCGGCGTTGAGCCGTTTGTCGAAGCGTTTCGGCAGCGCCATATTACTGCTTCGCCGTTTCCAGAACCAAACGAACCGCCACAGACAAGCGCTCCCATCCGGCCCGCTCGGCTTCAAGCTTCCGTTCTCCGGCCTTCGTCAGCGTGTAAAACTTTGCGTCGCGGCCAGCTACCGTCTTCCACGTCGCCTTTAAAAAGCCGCGTTTCTCAAGACGGTAAAGCGCCGGGTACAAAGATCCTTGGCGAATCTGCAGAGCATCATGCGTTATCTGCTTGAGGCGTTGGACGATGCCGTACCCGTGCAGAGGCTGCAGGGCAAGGACCTTTAGGATGAGGAGATCGAGTGTGCCCTGTAAAAGTTCCGCTTCGGGCTGGTCTGGTTCATGCCTAGACATTCGAGCTATAGGATATTAAAGAATACCCAGGATGTCAAGGCATCGGAGGCTTGCATTTTGGGCAGCGCTGCCGCCGTTTCTAAATATTGGACTGGTGAAGTGACGGCTTCGTTAGGCGCGACCGACGATTACGATTGCGGATTGACGGGGCCTAATTGCCGAGTACAAGCCCGATATTGGCCATATGACCGCCGCCCGGAATACCAGGCAACGGCTGTAGCTGCCAACCGTAATCGACTTTCGCCGTCACATTTGTCCGCAAGTTGTACCGCATTCCGACGCCCATGCTCGAAGCATTTACATCATTTGCGTAGCCTTCAATGGCCTTGTGGGCGTGAAGCGAACCGTAATCCCAGAACCCGAGGAACTGAAGCTGCCCGATATGTTGATCGAACGCTTTTCTGAGCGAAGGCGCGCGCAATTCGTTGCTGACGATGACGCCTTGATCGCCAAGAATAGAATTCGTCTGATAGCCACGCAGCAGGTCGGGTCCGCCGGCGACCAGTTGCTCGGTGTAGAGAAGATTGGCGTTGGAAATCTGTGCCAGGGCGCGTACGGACCATACCGCACCGAACGGCAGTCTCGTCAGTCGCGAGAAGTCTTGGCGCACATAGAGGTACCGCTGGGACGGGAATCCATAGCCGGCTCCCGCCGCTTGAAATTCCGCCGGTTTGTTGCCGGATGTCAGCGAGCCGGGACTATAAACAGCGGTTGTGGACGAGCTGTTCACACCCCAAGGATCGGTGAGGTTGGCAAGGTAGGAAACGGGAAACTGATCGATCTCCAGCGAATTGCCGGAAACGGCGACCCCGCCGAAATCAAGATCGTTGTTCGTAGTTTTGAAATCGTAACCGGCTTGAAGAGATTCCACAAAAGTAGCGGTACGAGGCAGCATGCGCATATAGCGGATACTTGCCTGTCCGTTCAATCCAACGAGTCCAAAATCCGGGCCGATGTCAGGGACTGTCCGTTCGTAGTCGCCGAAGACGGAGACACTGTCACCGAAGGGCAACGGCATCACCCAATTGAGCGAGTGGCCGGCAAACAAGGGACCACCCGGCGCGCCCGGCGATCGCGAAGATCCGAGATAAAGATCGCTGCTCGAACTGAATTGATAAGTCAATTGCTGGTCCAGGCCGAAAGCATTGCCCCATGTGGCGCCGGCATTCAGGCGAGTATGCCCGGTCGCGGCAGTACCGCTGTTGTCAAAACCGGTGAAGAAGCGCAGCGGCAGGCGATCCTGCGTTTCAAGAACCAGATCTGTGTAGCCGGGCTCCGAGGCCGGTTGGTAAACCAGGTTTACGCGGCGGAAGGGGTTCGCATTGACGGCATCGAGGTCGGAGAGCACTTTCGAAGTGTCGATCGTGTCGCCATGATGAAAGTTCATTGGACCGGTGAGAGTGCCGTTTGAAAACCAGCGATTGCCCTTCGTTCGAACGCTGCCAACACGGAATTCGGTCACGATGACTTGTACAACGCCGTTCTGCACGTCCTGTTCGGGCGCCACCGCATCCACCAGCGGGTGATGATGCGCGTTGTAGTAGACAACAACGGCGCGAGTTATCTTATGCAGGTCATCGAAGGTGAGCGGTTTTCCGAGATACGACGCCACGCGCTCCCGGAACGAGGAATGGTCCAACATCGGAATGCCGTTAATGACAATGCCATTGGCGTCCACGCCGTGCGGCTGGAGATCGCCGGCATTCGCGACAAAAACCAAGCCCTTCAATGACGGCACGATTACGGTCGAACCGTTTTGACTAGAGGCGGCACTCTTTGCAGCCTTCTCCTGCGCTTCCCTTTGGTGCGCTAAGCAGGGAAGCAGCGCGGCGGCTGCCAGTGTGATTGCGAGCAGGCGTGCAGAGCGAACTATCACCATGGCCGGATGCCTCCCTGATAGGTGGCAGACGATGTTCCCGAAGTGAGAAACGACGAAGAAGCAAGCGGCTGCGATGGGTTGCCGGAGTTGCCTAGCGACGACCAGTTAGTTGAAAAGCTGACCTGCAAGAGACCCAAACTGCTGGGCGGAAGTATATTCCCGAGCGCCGCTGCCGATAAGGGCGGTGGATCGACGCGTTTGGCGGCAACCATAGAAGGATCGACTTGCGGCGTGCCGGCAAAGTTGATGGTGAGCGTTCCGGGAACCACCGTGAGGTCTACGTTCGGATAAGTGCCGGCGCCGGTGATCGTGTATGTTCCAGGGCCGGACGCGGCTGTGGCGTTTACCGAGAATGAGATGCTCGACAGAAGATCGGGGATAGAAATGCCGGGAACCGGGCCTCCGTTGTAAACGGCGGCGAAGGCGGGATTCGGCGCGCCCACCAGCCGGTTGCCTCCAACGACACTGACCCTGACCGGCACCGGTGCGATATTGGCCAATCCATTCCGGATGGAAAGCCGGTAGTTTGCGGCGTCCGCACCAGCGAGCATGGCTCCCGTTGCACTCACCGCCTTTCCGGTACCACTGTTCGGGTTGAAGAATGAATAACTGGCGTTTGCGGAGTTGAGTGTGACGATATCGTGACCCAGCACACCGCTAAGCGAGTCGAGCGATCCCGTTGTTTCGAGCGTCCCATCGTAAGTCTTGCTATTTGCGGCTAGCGATGACGTGACCGTTGCCGGCGTGATTGCCGCCGAGCCGTTCGCAAGAGCCAGCGTGTAATTGCCGGCATCGGCACCCGTGAGCGTAACACCGGAAGCGACAACGGACTTGTTCGTTCCGACGTTCTTATCGGAGAACGCCAAGACGGCGTGAGTCGAATCAGCTTGCACCTCGTCATTCCCGAGAACTCCGGACAGAGCACTGATGCGGCCCGAAGCTTCGGCCGTGGCGTCATATAACTTATCGTTCGCGCTAACCGCCGCCGCGACTGTTGCGGCGGTAATATTCGCGGTTCCCGGCGTTACGGTGAGCGTGTAGTTGGATGCCGCACCGCCGCTGAGAGTGGCTCCCGTTTCAGTTACCGTTTTCCCATTGCCGACATTTTTATCGTTGAAGCGAAATGTTGCGCTGGAGGCGTTGACACTCACATCATCGGCGTTGAGGACACCAGAGAGATTTGCGAGTCGGCCAGATGCCGATGTAGTCGCGTCGTAGACTTTATCTTTCGCAAGAACGGAAGCCATGAGCTGTGCCGGATTGATGGTCAGCGCAGTGGCATTACCGGAAGCTTGCGCCAGCATGTAATTGCCGCTATTGGCGGTTAAGCCGGAGCCATTGATGGCGTAATTGCCGACTCCGGTCGAACTGGTGACTGCGGTGGAGAACGAAAGCGTACCTGCGGTGACCGATGCTTGTGTATCGGCATTGACGAAGCCGGTTACCGTACCGCTCAGCGCGGGGTTTGCGTCGCCGTAAGTGCGTGAGACAGGGTTCGCAGAGTATAGCAATTGCGCCGGATTGATCACGAGGGCGGTAGAGTTGCCGGCCGCCTGCTGGAACGTGTAGTTGCCGTTGTTGGCAGTGAGGCCCGAGCCGTTGATCGTGTAATTGCCGGCATTGCTGGCTGTCGTTGCAGGGCTGGTAAACGAAAGCGCCCCGGTCGTGGCGGAAGCAAGCGTCTCGCCATTCACGAGCCCGATTACCGTGCCGGTAAATGCAGGATTGGCGCTGCCGTAGCTGCGTGATGCGGTATCGGCGGTGTAGGTCAAGACAGCCGGATTGATGGTCAGTGCGGTGGAGTTGCCGGCCGCCTGCTGAAGGGTGTAGTTGCCGTTGTTGGCAGTAAGGCCGGAACCATTGATCGCCTGGTTGCCGACATTGCTGGCTGTCGTTGCGGGGCTTGTGAACAAAGCCGTGCCGGTTGTGGCAGAGGCTTGCGTTTCTCCGTTCACAAAGCCGGTCACGGTGCCCGAGAGCGACGGGTTCGCGGTACCGTAAGTGCGCGATGCGGAATTGGCCGTAAAGGTCAATGCCGCCGGATTGATTGTTAAAGCCGTGGCATTGCCGACTGCTTGCGCCAGAGTGTAGTTGCCGCTGACAGCCGTAAGGCCGAAGCCGTTGATCGCGTACGATCCAACATTGCTCGCGCTGGTGGCCGAAGTCGTGAAAGAAAGCGTGCCAGTCGTGCTGGTCGCTTGTGTATCGCCATTGACGAAGCCGGTCACCGTGCCGCTCAGCGCGGGGTTTGCGTCGCCGTAAGTGCGCGAGGCAGCGTTCGCAGTGTACAGCAATTGCTCCGGATCGATCGTGAACGCGGTGGCGTTGCCGGCTGCTTGTTGAAATGTGTAGTTGCCGTTATTGGCGGTGAGGCCGGAGCCATTGATGGCGTAATTGCCGGCATTGCTGGCTGTCGTTGCAGGGCTCGTGAAGGAAAGCGTGCCAGCCGTGGCAGAGGCTTGCGTGTCACCATTCACAAACCCACCGACAGCGCCCGAAAACGCCGGGTTCGAAGCGCCATAGTCGCGGCTGGCCGCGTTTGCACTGTAAGTCAATACTGCCGGGTTGATGGTCAGTGCCGTGGCATTACCGGCTGCCTGCTGCAATGTGTAGTTGCTGTTCGTGGTCAATCCCGAACCGTTGATTGCATACGCTCCGGCGTTGCTTGCGCTGGTGGCCGGACTCGTGAAGGAAAGCGTGCCGGTTGTAGCCGATGCTTGTGTATCGCCATTAACGAAGCCGGCTACGCTGCCTGAGAACGCCGGGTTCGCGCCGCCGTAGGTGCGCGATGCGGTATTGGCCGTGTAACTCAGCAGCGCCGGATTGATGGTGAGCGCAAGGGCATTCGCGCCAGCTTGCTGGAAGCTGTAGTTGCTGTTGTTTGCGGTAAGGCCGGTCCCGTTGATTGCATACGATCCGGCGTTGCTTGCGGTCGTTGCCGGGGCGCCGAACGAAAGCGTTCCCGTTGTAGCTGTGGCTTGGGTATCGCCGCCCTCAAATCCCGTTACCGTTCCCGAGAATGCCGGATTAGCCGCACCGTACGTTCGCGAGGCTGTATTCGCCGTGTAGGTGAGCGTGGCGGGATTGATAATCCCAATGTTTCCGGACGCGCTGATGGAGCTGAGCTGGTATCCATAGACGGTTGCGCCAGTGCTGTCGGTTACGGACGCTATGGAGACTCCTGTCGCCGTTACACTTTTGCCGCTGCCTTGATTTTTGTCCGCATACGTGGCGCCCGTCGCGCTCAGCGTGATCGTGTCACCCACAAGCGCGCCTGTAGATGCGAGATTGGCCGCCGCGACAGCCGATGTCGTCGTGCTGTCGTATGTTTTACTGGTGGACCCGGTCAGGCTGGGAGCCAATGTGGGAGCGAGCGTGTAGAGAAGACCGTTTCCGGCGCTCTGTGCTACCGTCGTGCTGCCATATGTTGCATTGTATTGCTTAAACCCATAGCTCAGCGAACCTACCGTATCGTTCGCCGGATTCTGTGAATAGACTAGCCACCGCCCGCCTCCGCTGGTGCTCAATGCGTTTACTCCGGCGTTGTTGATAAACTTGCCGCCGGCAACAAGCGTCAGAGGAGTCCCGCTGCCGGTTGCGGAAATTGTTTTGGAAGCGCTAATTGTCAAATTGCCGGACGACTGAACCAGCACCGTGCCCGTTCCGGCGATACTCTGGTCGATTGTAGTCGGAACGGAACTAATGACGGCGAAGTTTGCGCCGCTGCCAAGCGTTACGTTTCCGCCGCTGATGGAGAACAGGAAGTTCGATCCGCTGTTGCTGCCAAGCGCTGACGATAATGCGGAGATCATTCCCGAATAATTGTTATTGGCGGCATTGATTAAGCGCAGCGCGTTCGCATAGATATCCACGCCCACGAACGACGTTGTTCCGTTGTTTGAAAACGTGTTCCCGGTATAACCACCGGTCAGATAAGTCAACACGGATGTGGCACCGCTCGGCGCGGTAAGCGTGTACGCGCCGCTGCCGTTCGTGGTTGTCGAGCCGAACGATGTACCGTTCGCCAAACCAACTACAGTCACCGAACCGAGCGGCGTCGTTCCGTTGTAAACCGTTCCGCTGACGGGGAAGCCCGGAAGCGGTTCCCAAGTGAATTTCGGATACGCTCCCGAAGATGCCCTCCATACAGAAGAACTAAAGCCGGAGGGAAGCGAGCCACTCTGCAACTGCGCTGTTGTCTGACCGGTGATGCCATCGCTGATGCACAGGTTACAAAAACCATCTTTTGTTACTTGGCCAGTGCTCTGGGTATCGAAGTACGAACCATTGATGATGGCGTCGTTTTCTCCCACAAAACCGCCGATGGATGCTGTCCCAGTTCCGCTACTGGTTACAGGTCCAACTGCCAATGAATTCGATATTGTTGCGGTGTTGTAGTTGATGAGGCCGTTATCGCCAACTAAGCCACCAATCCAAACGCAGTTATTACAGGCTGATGTTGTGATGCCTGAGACCGAAGCGGATGAATAAGTATTGGAGATATTGCCGTCGTTTTCGCCGACCAATCCGCCGACGACCGTATTGCCCCCGCCGTTACCGGCGACGCTCCCGCTAACGTATGAGGCGCTGATACTCCCGTAGTTCTCTCCGACCAACCCGCCCACGGCTGCCCCGCTATCGGCGCCGGTCACAGCAGCATTTTTGATTCCGACATTTCGGATGATTCCGGAAGAACTCGTCTGAGCAAACAAACCTGCTGTCAGATCGCTGCTGTCATTGACCGTCAAATGATCGACGGTGTGACCCTGTCCGTCGAAAATGCCGCTGAAGCCTTGCGTATTATCGCCCGTGTTCGATCCGTGCGCGATGGGAACAAAGTTGGCAATGGAAGTCGCGTCGATATCCGCATTCAAAGCATATTTGCCGGCAAGATTGCCGTTAATGTTCTGCAGATTCGTTGCCGTATCCACAGTCATGTACGGCGTGAACGTGCCGGAGCCCATCGTCACGCTGCCGCTGTAATTCGTGGCAGTTGGGTAGCCGGCAGGGTGATAGAAGAGATCAACGTTTCCGCTGCCGGTGAAATGGACGTTGCCGGTCCCATTAAAGATGACCGTCCCGGTTCCGGTAGCGGCATTGTCCGCGTGCAGCGTAAGGCCGCCCGCACCGGCATTCGAAATAGTCACACCGTTTTGCACGTTGATGTTCCGATATGCGCTGAGCGTCAAAGAAGCGGCGGAGTTCCAGGAAATGCCGCTCGCGATGTTGATATCGCCATTTCCGGACGCCGTAGTGCCGTAACCGCTGGAACCGCCTGCGTCCGTCGATTCCGTAACATTCGTGCCGCCGTTTAATGACGATTGAATTGTGGTTGCGGCGCCGGAATCGATGGTAAGGTCGACGGGATCGACGAGCCAGGCCCCGCCCGCACCGGTTCGGATTGCAGTATTGCCGATTTCAACCGCGTGGCCGGAGGTCTCAATGGATCCGCCGCGCCCGTCCGCGTTTTGCGCGGAGATCTTGCCGATCACCTGGGTTCTGGCGTTGTTCGAGACAAGCCAGACGTGACCGTCGCGGGTTGCCGTCCCGGTGGCTCGGATTTCGCCTCCATTGTTGCCGGCCAGCGCATAAACATTTCCACCATTTGCTTTCAGTTCCGCTTCGGCCGCGGCGATTGCGCCTTTGTTCGTTACGTCTCCTGTCCCGGCGCTGACGAAGATGCGCTGGTCGCTCGCGGAATCCGCCAGTAAAACCTGCTCGCCCGCGGCCATTCCGACAGAGCCGGTGGGCGCCGAAATCGTTCCTTTGTTTGTTACCGTACCGGCGATCAGGAACACGTTTCCGCCCGTGGAAGAGATGGCGCCCAGGTTTTTGACGAAGGCTTGCGATTTCCCGGCAAACACGAGCGCGCCGCCAGACAGAAATAGGCTGTTGGGCAGATTCAAACTCGAGGCGACAAAATCGCCGCCTGTTTTCACTCTTCCGTGTGGCCCGATAATCACGCCTTGCGGGTTGATCAAATATACAGTGCCGGTGGCTTCGAGCGAACCGAGAATCCGGCTCATCTGGCTGCCGGTCACACGGTTCAGCGTTGCGCCCGAGCCGTTCTGAAAAAACACGCTGCCGCCCGCGCCGATGGAAAAGCTCCTCCAGTCGATAACGCCGCGATTGCTTGCCTGATGGATAGTTACCGTGTTGGCGGAGTTTGCGATGCTTCCGGAACCGGCTGTGAACGCACCGCCCGAGGGGAGCGTGGGGCCCGCGGCTTCAAGGGCCTGTTGAAACGGGAACGCCACAAGCAATAACGCGGCGAATGCCCTATGGACACTGCGGAGACGAAGCAGAGAGAATTTCAACGCAACTTTTCGCATGATGTTTCGGATTGGTATTGCTACTGGGGGAAGGCGGCCGGAAAGTAAAGAGGACCCCTCGCTTACGCTCAGGGTTCTGCAACTGCCTGTTGCTCGCAGGAATAGCGGACGCCTTCCTATTGGCGCGACGGGAAGATGCCTTCCACGGCGATAATCCAATTCATAGCGATGTACGGCGGCATGTTGCCGTGGGGCTGGCTGCCGCCGCTGACCCCGATCGCGTTGGCCGCAAGTGTCGTAGTACCGGCCTGATCGTTATAGATCTGAGTTCGGCCGCCACCGCCCAAATAATTACCGCTCGAAGCGCCTTTATTTTCGCCGCCATCGTTCGTTACCATCATGTGGTTATGGGCCGGCATTTGATTAGGAAGCAGCGCGACCGTTTCCGAGCCGCCTGTTTCTCCCATGGTGCGAGGCGTCAGCCCGTTGTTACCGCCGCTCAGCATCGCGGCCAACGGCGCCCGCCCGCGCAGGTCAGGGAGAGCAAATGTCGTTTGGCCGTTGCCTCCATAAGTGGTTCCCAGCAAGGCGAAGAGCGCCTGATATTGGGAGATCGGGAGAAGCGAACCGTCGCAGAACATCCATCCGCGAGGCGCAAAGTTGAAGCAGACCAGCAAGAGTTGTCCTAGAATTGGGTCCATCGGAAACCTTTCTATAGAACCAAGTAGTCCCATGCGGGGAAGTTCTGCCGAGATGGGGAATTTCTGAGGGGCTCGTGGAAGGTGTTGCTCCGGCAGTTCACCGGCGTCGAAGCGATGCTAAGCTTTTCCGGAATTAACGGGACATTCGCTTTCAAGTTCACCAGGATGTGATCTCGACTTGCGAATATGCCTCCACGTATTTCTCGCCGTTGCAACCGTAATATGCGACCGTTCTCGCGATGAAGTCGACGTCGTAGCGTATAACGCCGGCGCGCCAGGAAGCTGCCAGGAACTCCGGGAACGTACTTTCCCCGGATTGATCCTTCCGCAACGCTGAAATTAGAGCCTCTTTGTCGAAGGTCGGAACGTCCATTGCGCCCTTTGCCAACGGCTCGCCCTGCATCATAACGGGCCCATCATTAGTGAGGAACAGGCTCTGTGATGCCGGAAGCGTCCAGAGATTTCGAATGACACCCGCCTTCCTCAATGTCTCGGCGAGATAAGGAAATCCTCCCACCTTCGGTCGAATAGCAGAGGCTCGTTCCATCGCACTCGTCAGGTTCTCAATTGCTTTGCTCATCGGACTTCTCCTTTGGGATTGGTTGAAATTCGTCTCAGGGGTGACCGGCCCAACCGCTGCAAAATATCCCATTGCCTCACGAGGATCAGAAGTGAAAAAGCACCGGCGCGATCAATCGGTCGTGTAATTGATCTCCAGGCGGCGCACGCGGCTCATCGAGCCTACCAGGATCGCAACGGAAACCGCGAGCAGACCGAGAATCGCAACGTAGGCAGATATCGGCTCGGCATCGGAAATAAGCAGGGCCAGTAAGGGCGGCATGCCGGGGTCTACGGGAATGTTCACGGGGCATAAAGAGCGGAGATAGTAGATCACGCTGAACTGTTTCAATAGCGAGGGAAGAACCGGATTCGCGGCTTCCCAGATCAGCACGAAAGCCGCAGGGATAATGGGGTTCCGGAAGAACAGTCCCGCGGCGAGGAAGATGCTGCCATAACCGACGCAGGCCAGAATGGTGATGCCGAGATAGGCGATGATCTGGGACCAGCCATGATCCTGATAGAGGTAGGTCGCGATGATATTGCTGTCGTACAAGGAAAGCAGCGCGGTGAGCTGCAAGGCTACGCTGGTGGTGAAAATCACGGTTGCAGCCAGCAGAGCCGCCAGGTACTTCCCGACCAGCAGTACTTCGCGCCGCACCGGCGCCAGCAAGTAGAAATGAAGGCTCTTGTCGAGCATCTCGCCACGGAACAGGTTCATGAAGATGCCGAGGCAGCCAAAAAAGATGGCGAGACGAAGATAGAAGAATTGAAAGACGCCGGCAAAGATGTACGTATCCTGCCCGAGGCTGGCGCCCGAATTTATACCGATGCCGGTAACAGCTCCTTTCTCCAGATTGACGATCAACTCGCTCCGGCCGTTCGAATAGCGCATAACTTCAAATTGGTTCTGGTCGAACGAGTGAGGCCCGGTTTGCACCCTTCGCGCTCCGGTGCGCGATACGGGTGGCGCTCCGAGTAGCTTCACAACATCATCGCGCGTCATGCCGTCATGGATGCTCGAGAAATCCTGTTCGGTAAGGGGCCGGGCCGTTTTCTGCGACATCTCATGGCGCACGCCCCGGAAGTGGATTTCGACCAAAGTATGCGCCGTGAAGAGTGCGACCGGGGCCAGCGCCAGCAGATAAATCCACAAGCCCCGTTTGGCGAAGAAGGTCTTCTTCATCTCCAGGCGGATCACCGCCCGGATCTGTTTCCGCCAGAGTTGATTCATCTGGTTACCTCCTCCGTGCCGATCAGGTATTCGTAAACGGAGTTGACGTCATCATCGACCGGCGCGACGGATTCAATATTGATACCGTCCAGCGCGATGTTGTTCATCAACAGGTAGAAACGGTCCGGATTGCTGGTTTTGACAAGTAACCCGCGGCGATCGTTGTGGACCCGTACTTCGACTACATGATCCTCTCTGAAAACCCGCGACGCCAGATCGGACGGGCGGTCGCAGCGGATCAGGATCTGCACGGGCTGGTCCTGAATCTCGCTGCGAACACCCTGAATATTGCCTTCGGCGATGACATAACCGCCGCTCATAAGGATCACCTGATCGGAAACGATATCCACTTCGTGCAGCACGTGACTCGACAGGAGCACATGACAGCCTTGCTTCGCGAGTGACCGGAACAAGGCAATGGTTTCGGCGCGAACGAGCGGATCGAGACCGTTCAAAGGCTCGTCCAGAATGAGCACGCGCGGGTTGTGCGCCAGAGACTGCGCGAGACGAATTCGCTGGCGCATGCCTTTGCTGTAGGCGGCTGCCTTACGATGAGCTGCTTCGCGCAAGCCGACCAGATCGATGGCACGCCAGGCGAGCTCGTCGCAGGTCGCGGCGTCATACCCGAACAACATCAGGTACGAATAGATGAACTGATAACCGCTAAGGCCCTTGGGGAGCGCATCGAATTGCGAGCAGTACCCGACCACACGGAACAGTTGCTCGGGCTGATCCGGCGTCATATCCAAAATGCGAATGTGCCCGCGCGAGGGGCGAATCAGCCCGGTCATCAGATTCATCAGCGTGGTTTTGCCGGAGCCATTCGGACCGACCAGACTTGTGATCCCCGGCGGTATGGAGAGGTTGACGCGATTTACGCCCAGCACATCGCCGTAAAACTTCGAGACATTGTCGAAGACGATCTGGTTACTCACCGGATGACCTCGGCCGCTTTGACTTTACGCATCAACAGAAGCAGACACAGGCCGGCCAGAACGAGGACCGCGATCCAGGCCTCGGTGACCGGTAGCGGCTGATCGCCTCCCTGGCGCAGCAAGTCCTGCCAGATGATGGAAACGAGACGGCTGATATCGAGGAGATAACCCTGCTTTGTGCGCAGCACGGCATTGACCGCTTGCGCGAAACCGGCCCCTACGAAGAATGTAGCCAGCAGCAGCGCGCCGGCCGCGATCCGCCATTTGATCCAGGCAGACAGAGCGAGCGCGAGCATAGCCAGGAGCAGAATCCAAATGAAAGATCCCCACAGAATGGCGTTCGCCAGCCAGATGTTGTCCGTCATCCACTGCCAGCCGGAGAGGCTGGCCTGAACAAAAAAGAGGACCAGGCCCGGTACCCAGGTAATCCAGGAAAGGGTGATGACGAGCACCGAAATTTTGCCCAGCACATATTCGGTGCGCGAGAGAGGGCGGCACAAGTACAGAGTCAGCGCACCATTCGCCAGGTCGGGTGAGACCAGGCCTGGTCCGACGAATGCCGTCAAGATGAAAGAAAGCCCGCTCTGGACGCTCAGGTAAACCAGGAAGAACGATCCGTCGATATTCAGGAACGGACCCGCGCGCCGTCCGAGGAACGCAAAGGCACTGAGGTGGTAATTCGCGTAGATGCCGAGCAGACAGAGAAGCGGGAAGAAGAAGCAGAGGACGAAAAAAACAGTCTGAATTTTTGAACGGGATTGCGAGCTCCGCGCGAAGCGATAAAGCACGAGAAAGCGGGACCAGGCAGGGGTAAGCGCGCCCGCATATCCTCGATAGGCGCGTTTATAGACGGCCATCACGGTTCTCCATGGCTTTGAGAAAAATGTCTTCCAGCGTATCGCGCCGGAAGTTGAGCCGCCGCAATTGAACATTCTGCTCCGCCGCGATGCGGTAAATATCGGCGATCTCCACGCTTTCCGCGAGCACAAGCTTTAACCGGTTCAGCGCTCCCGGCGCGCATTCGCAGCCGAGGCTTTCCGCAGCCTCCGCGAATAAGTTGGCGTCACCTTGTACCTCGAGCTCAAGGAAGCGGCGATTCAAGCGCCGCTCGTCTTCCAGGTTTGCGTAGTGAACTACTCTTCCCTGCTTCAGAATGACCACTTCCTCGCAAGTTTCTTCGACATCGCGCAGCAGGTGCGAGCACAAAACGATGTGCATCTCGCGGCTATCGCGCATTTCGCGTACCAGGCGAATCATGCGCTGCCGGGCGGGCGGATCGAGTCCGTTGGTTGGCTCGTCGAGAATCAGCAGCTTGGGACCGTGCGCGATTGCCTGGGCCAGCTTGGCTAACTGTTTCATGCCAAGCGAATAGGCGCCGAGCTTTCGATAGCGGGCTTCGCCGAGGCCGACGTAAAAAAGGGCTTCGTGCGCACGTTCCAACGCCATTTCCGATGGCAGGCCGGACAGCTCCGCCATGAGCCGTATAAAGGACACAGCGGTCATATTGCTGATAAAAGCGTCGTTCTCGGGCATATAGCCAATGAGGGCGCGGATCTTTTTCGCCTCCGAGCGTATGTCCGATCCGAAGATCCTGGCCGAGCCTGCCGAAGCGGGCCAAAATCCGAGCAGCGTATTAATGAGGGTGGATTTACCCGCGCCGTTCGGGCCAAGGAGTCCGATAGTTCGTCCGGAAAAAGAGCAGGTTACATCGCGCAGCACTTCGCGCTTACCAAGGCGAACCGATAGCCCGCGCAATTCAATAACGGGTGAAGCGCCGGAGGCCGCAAGTACAGACCGGGCGTCGTTCTGCGGCTCAAAAGCAATGGCGGCGGATCTGTTCGAGTGGGACATTTAGCTTACTGAGAGTACTGCCGGGCTTGTGGTAAGGCCTGGGCCCGGAAAGCGCCGGCGCTCGAAGCAATCAGTGGAAGAATGGACTGACCTTCGCCGATTCCGGCAAGCGTACCGAGATCGAAGCCCAGGAATGAGCTTTTGCTGGCAGCCACGATGCGGTTCGGTTCGCCGTACACGCAGATGAGTCCCGGAGCGGTGTTTGCGAGGAGAGCGGAAAGCGACTGCCGCTGCTCCGGCGTCAGCGCGCTGGAGCCCTTCAACTGATCGGCAATCGCATTGAGCGATTTGCCGAGATGGTGATAGATAATCGCCGAAAAGTTCGTATAGCTATCGTCGGGCAACTGGCTCTGGAAGGCGGCCGACTTCGCCAGGGTGTAGCCGGCCTCCCGGTTGTGGATAGCCTGCAGGAGAATTCCCTTGCTGGGGCCCGCTACCAGATAGCCATCGACGAAGGTGTAGTAGGCGGCCATATCCGGCGCCTTACTGTTGCGCAGAGAGTAAAACGTGCGCGAGTTGATCTCTTCGCTGCTCAGGGCGAATTTGCCGGCATTGGCGTCCGCATGCTGGTTGAAATGCTCGATGAACGTGGCAACCGTCTGCTGCAACTGTGTCGGATTGTAGACTTCCGCCGCAAACTTCCAGGCAGGCACCGGAAGCAGCGCGCCGTCTATAGCGAACGTGGCGTCGCTGCCGAACGACGCGGCCACGTCATCCTCCAGATTGACCCCCAACTGCTCCTGCATTTTGTTTAATCCTTCCCCGGCGTGCGCGCCCGATTGAGAAGCGTATGTCAGCAGTTCCTGCATGACCATGCGAGGATCCTTCATCACAAAAGAAGCCGCGAAACTGGCGTCGGGCGAGACGAAATCAAGGGAGCCCATCGGCCCCGGCGCGCCGAGCCAGGAGGCGATCCCTTCACGAGTCCCGGCAAACGAGAGGCTAGCCCGCATTTCAGTCTTTCCCGCCAGATCGCGCTTTTCGAGGACAAGGTACTGTGCATTTTGGAAACCAGGCGGCACCTGCTTGGGATTATTTACGGAATTCGAAACCATTTGTTCCATGTTGATGGCGAGCAGATATCCCACTCCGGCGTTATAGGCCTGGACCAGCCGCGCATAGAACGGAGTCTGGGCGAGCGAGTTGATGCCCGGATGCGTAACGCGCTGGGCAATACTTTGCACCTGGTTTGGATCGGGCGAGGCGATCACCAGGTCGCCGGCAAAGGAAACGAAGAGGGGGCCCTTGGCAGCGGCGGCATTCGGGGCGGACGCAGCGTCGATCACGCGCAGTCCCGCAGGCGCATGCTGCTGGAGATATTCGCGCAGTCCGGGCCGAGCGGTTTCCGCGAGGAAAACCGGCTGGCTGTATGCGTGCGGCCCGCTATCGGCAACCGAAAACACAATCTCGTTACCTAAGTACTGGGTGATCGTACTGATTTGGGTGAACGCCTGGTCGAGTTCGCCGTTTCGGGAGGCCGGCTGCCGCTGCCACCAATCGCGCAGCACCTCGCTTTCCGCCAGCCGCTGGTCGAAAATGCGTTTCACTTCACTTAGGGTTCCGCCCAGATTCGGCACGGCGGCGTAGATGACGGTGTTCTCCGGCAAGTACCGGGCGAGATTCGATGCATAGCGCAGACCGGGCCCGGGAATCGACTGGATCTGCTTTTGGAGAACGGACAATTCCTTCAGCAGGCCCAGATAGTAATCAGCGTGCGAACTCCAGGCAAACTCGCTGCTAAGAGACGCGTTCATGAGGCGGTAGTCAGTGGAGCGCTGCTGACCGGCGTTCAATTCGAACGTTCCGCCGGAGTCTTCCACGCGAGCGAAGCCTTTGGCCATGGCAATGCGAGAGCCCTTGAGCCCGCGATTCAATGAAAAGACTGCATTCTTCACGGGGATACGCATATCCCCGGCGGCTACGAAGAAGGTTTTCTGGCCCCGGTCCGCCGCATTCACGATGACGTGGCCGCGCTCCACATCCACGGACGTGCCGCGCCAGCCCCGCGACACCGAGATCTCCGAGCGCTCGTTCATCTCCACCTGCGCTCCATTTGCGAGGCTCAAGATGGCGCGTGAACCTTTAGCGGTGCGGAGTTCCTCAGCATTTCGAATTACCGCGCCGGCCACGAGCAAAGAAGAACCGAGATCGGAGACGCGGTACAGCGTTCCCTGCACAGTTACGACACTGGCCTGTATGGCGTGCTGCCCTGGCAGCAGGCCGTTGAACGCTCCGGTGATCCCTACGGCGGTACCGACTGCCAGTGATGCCGCTACGGCGACCGGGAGCCAGCGCCGTGGCTTTCGGGCGTAAAAAACGGGCCTTTTCTCCGGCCAGTGGGGCTGTTCCGGCTCTCCCGTCCGCGCTTCGTGGAGGGCGCGCCGGCAATCGACGCACTGGCCGACATGATCTTCCAGCAGAGAGACGCGCGCGTCGCTCAGTGTCTTGCGCAGATAGCCGGGAATTAATGCCTGGAAATCGGCGCATCCTTTGATACGCGCGACGCGTTCCGGCAGATAGCCGGAATCGAAGACATTTCGGAAGACACGCTTAGCCGCTTGATGGATGGCGGCCTCCTCCGGTTGCTCGCCGCGGATATCCGCGATGATTTGATCCAAATTCTTGCGTGTCACGATTTGCCTCCAAAATACGATTGAATTTCTTTCTGTAGCTGCCGCCGCGTGCGATGTAGGGTCACGGCGACCAGCACCTGGGACATATTAAGCATCTGCGCGATCTGCCGATTGGTGAAGTCTTCGACGTAGCGCAGCGCGAATATTTCGGCCGATCGCGGGGCCAGTTTCGCGAAAGCCCTACGCAGACAATCGCGCAGCTCGCGCGATTGCGAGTCGCAGGTTTGGGACGGAACTTCTTCGAGGGGAAGTTCTCCGCGCCTGGCCCGCAGCACATCCAGCGAGGCATTTACCGCAGCGCGGCGAAAATAGCTCTCCTCATTAAGCAGGCCGGCGGCTGAATCGCGCCGCATCAAGCGCAGAAAGATATTCTGCAGCACGTCCTCGGCGTCAGCGGCGCTGCCCGTTATTCGGTAGGCGGTGCGAAAAACCAGGCCGTGATACTCCTCGAACAGCCGGCTGAACTGTGATGGATGCGTTGAAACGGTTCCTTCCCCGGTTGCCAGTTGCAGAATGCCTCCCATCCTGTTTCAGCCCTAAGGACGGAGGACAGCGACGATTATTACAGGACGGAAGAAATTTGAAGCCAGGCAGTTTGACGAAGCGCCCCGGGAAGGCTCTGCTATATTGAGCGCTATTGCTACTCGGTGCGTAGCGCGACCATAGGCTCGACGCCGGCGGCGCGCGCAGCGGGAATCCAGGATGCCAGGAGCGCAGCGACACACAGTAGGAATGTTGCGATGGTCAGCATGCGAGGATCCCACGGAGAAACGCCGTAGAGTTGCTTCGTCATGAGCCGGCCAGCGACGATGGCGAGCGGGATACCGAGACCGAGTCCGATGCCGATCTGGAAGAAGGCGCCGCGAAGGACCATGCGGACCACGCTAGCGCGATCGGCACCGAGCGCCATACGCACGCCGATCTCGCTGGTACGCTGTTCGACAGTGTAAGCCATCACGCCGTACAAGCCCACCGCGGCGAGAACAAGCCCAAGCACGCCGAACAGCATCGTGAGGGTGGCGATCATGTTCTCCTGTTGAAAATCGCCGGCTAGAATTTTCGAGTACGGATCCACGCTGTAGACCACCAGGTTGGGATCGATGTCAGCGAGCGCTTTGCGCACCTCGGTTTCGATACCGGGCGGATTGCCGGGAGCCCAGATGACGATATTGCCGAGGAAGTGGGAGAAGAGATCGAAGGTGTTGAATTGCGGATCGTCGTATTTGACGCTTTGCGTTTCTGACAACCAGAACATCGGACGGATGGGCTCCTTTACGCCCCACGTCATGTAGCGCATGTCGCGCACAACGCCGACGATCTCGAATTTACTCGCGTACTGAATGCGGTCCATGCCAAAGTGCCGGCCGATCGGGTTCTGGTGTTTGAAGAAGCGGCGAACGAAGGCTTCGTTGACGACGGCGATCGGGCGAGTCGTGGCGCTATCCTGCTCTTCGATGGAGCGGCCCTGCACGACTTTTGCGTCGAGGGTTTCGAAGAAGCCGGGCATGACGCGGGCCCAGCCGGCGCCGGTGTCTTCCTTGGGACCGGGTTCGGGGCGGCCTGCGATCCGAATACCCTCATTCCAGCTATCGCCGCTCATGGGCGCGTAGAGAACGGGAGCGACCATGCGAACCCCGGGCACGCGTAACAGGCGTTCGTCGATACGGCGGTAGAACGGCAGCATTTGTTCGGGCTTGTAGTTGCCGAGCGTTGGATTGATGGAGACGAGATAGCGGTCCTTCGTTTCGAAACCAAACTTCTGGCGCTCGAGATTGCGCAGGCTCTGTCCGAGCAGAGCTGCGGCGGAGAGCAGAACGAGCGACATCGCGGCTTGGCCAATAACCAGCGACTTTTGCGCGATGGAACCGCCGCCGCGCACGGAACGGTTGCTGCCGCGCAGAGCTTCTACCGGATCCACATGCGACGTCATCCAGGCGGGAGCGATGCCGAAAAGGATTCCGGTGAGCACCGATACCGCGAGCGTAAAGAGCAGAACGGGCCACGAGGGCGAGGCGTCGACCGGGACGTAGTTCGCCGGACCTCCTCCGTTGTGGAACGCGAGATAGAGAATCAGTTTGCTGCCTCCGTAGGCGATTCCGATTCCGAGAATGCCGCCGATGATGGCAAGCAGGGTGGATTCAACGAGCGCTTTGCGCACCAACCGGCCGCGCGAGGCACCGAGAGCAACGCGCAGAGATGTTTGCGATCGCTCCTTTAAGCCGCGAGCGAGCATGAGATTGGCCAGATTGCCGCAGGCGACAAGCAGCACACAACCGGCTGCGATGAGCAGTAGCTTCAATCCATCCTCGTATTGATCGCGCATGGCGGCGACACCGGCGCCGCCGGGAATCAGATGCAGGGTCTGCTGACGCCAGGTCTGCTTTTCGCCGGGCTCCATGTCGGGCACATGGCTCGCGAGCCAGTTATGGAACCCGACGCGCAGTTTGGCTTCAAGCGACTTGGGATTCACGCCGGGGCGCACGCGCCCGACGATGTCGAGCCAGTTCGTATTGGGACGTTTGAGGCGCTGGGCTTCGCCATCGAGCAGAGGTTCGGTGTTGACCGGGATCCAGATATCGGGCATGCCCCAGCCGTCGAGTTTGGCGCCGTAGAAGCCGGGGGGAGCGACGCCGATCACGGTAAAGAGATGGCCGTTGACCTGATAACTCGCACCCACAACGGAGGGGTCGGAGCCGTACTTACCGCTCCAGATGTGATAGCTCATCACCGCGACAGGAGGTGCGCCGGGCTGGTCGTCGGCGTCGGTCATCAAGCGGCCGATCCAGGGATGGACGCCGAGGGTGCGGAAGAAATTGCCGGAGACGTATTCGCCGTTGCGCGTATCGACGGGGCCCTGCGATCCGGCGCGGCGGACACCGAGTGGCGCATTACCGGCCTGCAGTGCGGCAAGATCGGCGAACTCGGGCGTGTGTTCACGGAAATTCTTGTAGGCCTCGTAGGAGAAGAGCGAAAAATTGTTATCGTCACCCTGCGTGTACCCGCCCCAGTTGCAGCAGCGGATTTTGTCGCCCACGCGCCAGAGTTCCTCGGGCTTGGTGACTGGCAGAGACTTGAGCATCACCTGGTGCACGAGGGTGAAGATCGCGGTCGTGGCACCAATCCCCAAGGCGAGCGTGATCACCGCGGTGGTGGTTAATCCGGGTGCTTTTCTGAGTTGCCTAAGCGCTTCCTGCAAATCCGCCATTTCTTTTCCCCTGACTGTATTCGGTGGGCGACCAGCCGCCCAGGCTTTAGGTTTGCTTCAAATACGAATAAAACGCCATCCGGTTAGCAAACCTGCGCAGTATTTCTCAGTTGCAATACTCAGCAGAATCGGTTTGGTTACAAGCCGACCTCGATTTTTTGGACTCACAGAGCAGAATACGCGCAGGTGGGTCGATAAGATCCAAAATCGACGCGGACTACCTCGCCGCCTTGCAATCCTCGCATCATTACCCCACGCCGCCGATCACTATGTGCCACACTTATAGAGCAGCCGGGTCACGCTCGGGTATTTGAACCGCGGGACGCGACGGACGGCACCCGAGATAATGGCCGATCCTATCCGCGTCGGTCTGATTTAAGGGTTGGAGCACGCCCGTTGCATCGCTGAAAGCCGGCCTTGAAGGGAGGCTCTCGTGGAACTCTCCGGCATTCACCACCTCACGGCAATTTCCGCCGACATCCAGCAAAATCACCGTTTTTACACCCAGACGCTCGGCATGCGGCTGGTCAAGCGAACTGTAAATCAAGATGATGTCAGCGCTTATCACCTCTTCTATGCGGATGCGAAGGGCAGTCCAGGGACCGACCTGACGTCCTTCGATTGGCCGATCCCGCGAGAGCGGCGGGGCACGCGTAGCATTGTCCGTACCTGCCTGCGCGTCAAGGGAAGCGAAGCATTGACGTGGTGGTCACGTCGTTTTGACGAAAGGCGCGTGCAACACGGTGAGATCTTCGAACGGGATGGCCGCCTCACTCTGCTCTTCGAGGATCCGGAAGGCCAGCGCCTTGCGCTCGTCGATGATGGGGGACAAGGGGATCCGCCGGCGCCTTGGGACAGCAGCCCGGTTCCGCGTGAATGGCAGGTTCGAGGACTTGGCCCTATTGTAATCAGCGTGCCGACGCTGAATCCGACAGACGTTCTCCTCACGGGCGTCTTTAATATGCGCCAGGTGCGCGATTGTCCACATCCAAACAATCCCGCGACGCAGGTACATGTGTTCGAGATGAGCGGTGGCGGGCCGCATGCGGAGTTGCACGTCGCGGTGCAACCTGATCTGCCCGTGGTTCAGCAGGGTGCGGGCGGTGTTCATCACGTCGCATTTCGCAGTGTTGATGCCGATTACGATGCCTGGGCCGATAGGTTGAACGAGTTCGGGATTCCGAACAGCGGTAAGGTCAATCGCTATTGGTTTCGCAGTCTGTATGTGCGTGAGCCCAACGGAGTGCTTTTTGAGATTGCTACGGATGGACCCGGGTTTTCTGTCGATGAAGATCCGTCAACGCTTGGCGAGCATCTTGTACTGCCACCATTCCTGGAGCCCCATCGCGCACAGATCATCGGCAACCTCAAGCCGATTGATTGAGGGCCAAGATGCTAGCGGCACGCGGGGATAGATGCAGAACAATCAGGACGCTGTACCGTGACTGGAATGCTCGAGCCGTCTCTCGCAGTACTGCGGCATCACCGTTAGCTTTATACCGGGGATACGGCCGCTCAGTAGAGCGCCTCCGGAGCGAGTTCAGACTGTGGGTGGCGATCGATCACGATTTTTCTTGACCCCGTCACTTGGCCGCCTGCAATTCCGCATGCGTCTGTAAGTAATTGAGCACTTGAGCTCGCGATAGCACTCCTTCCAAATGACCGTTGGAGACCACTGGGAGCTGGTTAAGATCATCGCGAATCATCAATTCCAGAGCACTAAATAGCGATCCGGCAGGGGAAACGGAACGCATTTCCTCAAGGGGGCGCATGACGTCGCGCAGCGTTGTCAATGCCCATTTTGCGCGATCAATTCGTTTGATTTCATGCGGTGTCACCAGTCCGGCGACTTCCCCCTTTTCGACGACAATGAAACAACGGCGGCCGCTGCGGAGGAGCTCCTGTTCGACGAAGTTCTGAAGATTCAACCACCCGTCAACCGCCGGGCAGTCGCGGCTCATCACATCTGCGACTCGGACACCCTTTAGCGCGCTAGCCAGACTGACCTGGACATAACTGTCGCGTGTGGCTTGCAGCAAAAACCAGCCGATGAATGCAATCCACAAGCCTCCGATTCCCGCACCACCGAAGAATCGAACAATCCCGAAGGCGATGAAAAGGAAGGCTATCACTTGGCCGACTTTGGCCGCAGCCCGCGTTGAGCGGTCCGCATCTCCTGTCTTCCACCAGATAATCGCCCGCAGCACACGCCCGCCATCGAGCGGGTATCCTGGGATCAAGTTAAAACCTGCCAACGCTAAATTGATGTATCCAAGCCAGAACAGCATCGCCCTTCCTGGATCCGATGCACCCCCACCGATCACCCGGGCCGCCATCAGGCACAATGCGCCAATAACGGCGCTGGTCAGCGGACCAACAAAGGCCATCCAGAACTCGACCTTGGCGCTTGCCGGGTTTTTCTCGATTTGAGAAACGCCCCCTAAGGCGAAGAGCGTGATTTCCCGCACTGGAAGACCGTTGGATGTTGCTACCAGCGAGTGCGCCAATTCATGAAGAAGAAGCGAGAAGAAGAAAAGGACCGCCGTCCCGAGTGATAAAGCCAGAATAAGACCGTCGCCCCACCCGGCGTTGCTCGCACGGAACTGCGAAGATAGCGAAAAAACAATGAGCAGGGCGATCAGAAACCAGCTATAGTGCAGTCCGATTGGGATACCGAAGAGTCTGCCGAGCTTGATTTGTGAACGCATATCGTAATCCGTTTAAAGAGCCTCGCTTTTCGCAACGCCCCGTGTTCAATAGCCGCACCTTATCACGGCCACGTCAGAGCAGCCGCACTCTGCTCATGCTGGCGCTGTACATTGCTCCGCTACCAATTACATCGATTTGGGCAATGCCAGAATCCGCGGCGAAGCGATCCGTCCGGCGCTGCTTCAGGACTCCATATGGTTTTACAGCTTTCGCATTGAAGAATACGTCCGTACTTATTAAGCGGGCGCACGCCCGCCCTCGCTATTTGCGCGCGCAGCATGTGGAATGGCTTTTCAGAAATTGAGGCAGGTGCATACATTGGCTTCGTCCTCTCCTTTGGCTTGCCAAGCGTCCATCTCGTTGTGATTTCCCTCTTGTCACTGCAATCCGCATACCAGTAGCCTACTTTTCACAACCCGTGTGTATCTTGCGTTTGCCGGCTGAAGGACTAGGCGCGGCTTACGCGCGAAGATCAGGCTCAGCCTCGAGGAAAAAGGATTACGGAGCGTGCCACGCCGGTGTGCATTTTGGGCCAACGCTGCCTCATTTCCTCCGGTTCGTCCGTACACGGCCGCCGCCGAGCCATGAATCACGAGCGCAATGTGGTCCCGCCGATTTTCCGCGCACGTTCGGCAATATATCGGTCATCGCAGATCCGTCCAGTATGTTCGTCGAGCAGGAGGTGATAGTCCCGGAAGTGCGGCCCGGTCACGTGCCAGTGGAAATTCTTGATCTCAGGTATCCGGGCGCCCAGAAAGAAAAGCGGGTAGATATGGTAACGTTTTGAGCGAGCGGCCGGAAGTTACTATCGAAAGCTGCTGCTGCTCAGGATCGAAGATTCACGGAGGTCACCGATGGCCAAGTATTATCACTCGGACCTTGCGCGCTGGGAAGGAGAGGGTGGAGCTGTGGCTGATATTCCTCCATCCTCAGATGTCATTCGGCCGCTCGATGGTATCGATCGAAAGAACCGGAAGGTAGCCTTCTTACAGGTGTTATCTGGCGTGCTGATCGCCGTAGCGTCGTTAATATATGCCAGACGGAAGGGGTGGATCTAGCGGCGGAGTGACACCTGACCGACGCCGCACTTGACGACTGTCACCGCACTGAAACGGGTTGATGCTGCTCGACAGAGGTGCAAGTAAACCTCCGTTCGGCACCTTTGGTTCATAAGGCAGCGCGCCCGGCGATATCGGCGATGCGGCACTCGATTACAACCGGTAACGCAATGATGCCCCGACTCCGCCCACATCCGTTAAAAGCTCCGGATCTTCAATGAAGACGATGCGAGCGCCTGTTTGCTCGGCTCGCGTGACAAGGGCATCGCTGATACGCATGCCCGTTTGCTCCGGCAAGGCCTTAAGCGCGGGCGCGATAGCTTCGTGCAGTTGCTCTTCGCCCGGGTACATCTGTTCAAGATCAGTGCTGACGAATATCGTATCCACCTGACCGTTCGCAAGGGCGGCAAGAACATCGTGTACGCCAACAGCGGCCAGACCGCCGGCCCGATAATCGTCGATCATGGCGCGGACGCGTTCGGCATCGGTGCGGGCATCATGCTCACGCATAGCTTCGAGGGTGGCATTCAATACCTCGTGCTCCCCGGCGGTTATGTCAAGCTTTAGCACGTCAACAACCTTCGCCAGCAACGGAGGCGTGAGTTGCTCGCGAAGAACGGAAAGAATTATTTCATCTCCGGCGAGGATGATGTGCCCGATCCCTTCTTCGGGCACAATGCGATCTAGTTGCTCGACGACTTCTTTGGCGTGCCGCAGGTGATAGTTCTCGACATGAAGCTGATAGCGCCGCAGCCACCAGCCATGGATTTGCGATCGGCTCCGGACCTTCTCATTCACGATGGTTTCCGTATTCAGGGTCCGTCCAAGACCGAACACAAAGATACGTGCGGTATTCGTATCAGCGATCACGGCCGCGTACGGAGGGTATTTATCGCGAAGCTTCGCGAGAGTATACAAATGCGGCTGATGATACACGTAAAGGCGGTTGGCTTGAATAGGCGCTTCGAACTGAAAAGCCTCGAAAAAATCGTTTGCTCCCGAGCAGGCGAACAGCGCGGCGCCATTCGATGATGGCCGGAGCTCGTTTTGAAGCCACGACAGGATCTTCTTCTCGTCGCGTTCGAAGCTCTGTTTTTCCGGCGAGCCGGCGCGATACGTACGCCCACGCGCTTTGAACTCTTTGCGTAGGAACGGCTCGAAGTTATCACGCCCGTGCTGGTCTGCTTGCGTATTGAGGTACACGCTCAGCACCGGCATCGTCGTTGGTTCAAAGAGCGCGAGTTCCCTGAGCGCGTCGTCGAGTGTTGATGGTGTGGGCATATTCTTTTTGATGCAGACGGGAGTCCCGGGATTTCGCCGCGCAACGGCGTGTAACTGAGCTGGAGGCCGCGCACAGCTTCAGCGGGCGCTCAATCGTCTCCATCGGAATGCGCTTCGGATTCGACTTCTCGCGGTGCCGTGCAACGAACCGTCGTAGCCGCCCCGCCCCTCCTGTCATAAAGCGGACAAACCAGATGCTAACAATCCCCCAGCAATTCTGCAGATAGACAAAAAAATCGTTTCAAAGTACTGCACCAATCGTCGTACTAATCTGACTGGATTCGATTACGCAGAAGTGTTCCAGTACCGGAGGAGCGATGAAGACGTTTGTGTTATCCGGATGGCTCGCAGCGCTATCGTGCACGGCTGTTTTTGCAACGCCTTGTGTTCCTGGCAGCCTCGAAACTTTCGTTAGTCTAGGCGGTACAGGGTGTGAGGTTGAAAGTGTTAAATTCACCGACTTCACGATAGTGCCGGGGACGACAACACCAATCGATCCGGCGCAAGTGCAGGTAACTCCTGGCGGCAGTGCCTTGAATCCGACACTCTTGTTCACGCTGGACAGAACGGCGAACGCCGGCCAGTCGTTCGAATCGTTCTTCAGATTCTCGGTTTCAGGCTCTTTAGATGGCGCATCGATTGATTTGACATCCCCAAAAGCGACCGGGGACGGCGCGGTGCCGGGATTCTCGATGTGTGCCCCGATGGCTCGTTCGCTGGTGGTGCTCCGTTTGGCTGCCCGACCTCGCCGGCCAGCCTGACTGTGTTCGCGATTAACCAAAGTTCATTGCTGTCGGATTCGGCTCGTTTCGCCACTTCGAGCTTCTTCGACGTATTTATTGACCTGACGATAGATGGGGGCCTCAGCGGTTCAGCGACCTTGAACTCAGCCGCCGTCGGATTTTCGAGCGTCCCCGAGCCTTCCGCAGGCCTGCTTGCAGCGCTTGGCGTTTTAGTTTTCGGCATATTGCGAGCACGCCGCAGTGAGGTTTTTCGGATACACAAGGGACGGGCCGCTCCTTAGAGCGCAGAACGCCTCATCCACTGGCGAGCCACCCAACCTGGAGGAGTAGGTAAAAATGACAAAACGTCGCAACCTCGGCTCGATGCTGCCATACGCGGCGGTAGTGACGCTGTCAGTCGGACTGATCTCGGAGCCGGTGTTCGGTCAACTGCCGTGGATGAACACGAGTCTCAGCGCTCAGGCGCGCACCGAGCTGCTGCTCCGCGCGATGACGCTGGACGAGAAGATTGAGCAGATTGCAGTTCTTCCGCATCCCAATGAGGATTTGCCAGGCTGCGGATTCCAACCGCTCGGACGCCATATCGAGGGCATTCCCAGGCTCGCGATTCCGACCTTCCGGGAGATCAACGGTGGCAACGGCGTGAGGGGTGGCGACTGCGTTCCTGAGCCGACCGCAACCGGTCTTCCGTCCGCTACACTCGGCGCCGCAACATTCAACCCTGCGCTCAACTTCGCCTGGGGCGCAATCGTAGGCCAGGAAACTCGCAACTTCGCGCACCAGGTGCTGCTCGGTCCTGCCACGAACTTGATCCGCCATCCGTATACGGGGCGAGCACAGGAGTACCCGTCGGAGGACCCGTACCTGGCTGGCGTGATCGCGACAGAGCAGACGAAGGGCATACAGTCCCGTGGCACTCAGGCGATGATCAAGCACTTCGCAGCCAACGACGACGAGGGTGGCCAATTAGAGCGCTGGACAAAGGCGGTCAGGGTTCCGACTCGAGCCATGCACGAACTGTATCTGCTCCCGTTCGAGATGGCGATCAGGAACGGTAACGCCGCATCACTGATGTGCGCGTACCCTGACGTCAACTTCCATTGGGCCTGCGAGAACCAGGATTTGCTGGTCCGGACTTTGCGGCAGCGGTGGGGCTTCGACGGCTACGTGGAGAGCGACCGGCGGGCCTTGCACAGCACGGTGGGATCGATCCTCGCTCGCGTGTCCATCGAGCTCGACGCGAAGCCCAAGTTCTATTCAGACGCGAACGTGATGGACGCTCTCGCAGGCAGGGAGATCACCGAGGCTGACATCGACGAGTTGCTCAGATCCCGGTACTTGAAGATGTTCGAATTCGGTTATTTCGACCATCCCTACGACCACTTCCTGCCCACCGACTTCGCGGCGGGCGCCGCGGTAGCGCGGCAAGCGGCCCGAGAAGGCATCGTCCTGCTCAAGAATGAGGGGAATTTCCTACCGCTAGGCAATAGCATCAGGTCCGTCGCGCTCATCGGCGCTCAGTGGTTCGCGGGCATGGCTACGCTTCCGCCCCGGAATGGGAATCCGCACGAACTCACGACGGTCATTTCGCCGCCGCAGTTCACGATCAGCCCGGAGCAGGGGCTAAAAAACGTGCTCGCGAAGATCGGCTCGGCTGCGACGGTGACGTACAACAACGGATCGAACATTGACAGCGCGGTCGCTCTTGCC